>JABHWX010000079.1 GCA_018657585.1 Phycisphaerae bacterium | reverse complement strand
GCCATCGTCACCTGTTCGGGTATAAAGTGGCATTGGTGCGCTTATTCCAGAGCAGCTGCACCAGAGATAATCTCGGTGAGCTCTGTTGTAATTTGTGCTTGGCGAGCGCGGTTGTAATCACGCTTCAAATCTTTACCAAGCTCATTTGCGTTTTCAGTCGCAGCTTTCATCGCAATCATACGCATAATGTTTTCACTCACAACCGCGTCGTTAAACATCTGGAATAACGTTGTTGTCACACTTCTTGGAATTAAATCATCAAGAATTTCACCAGCAGATGGCGAAAACTCGTAGTTTGAAGATGAGCTTGTTTCTTCTTCTGTTTCAGTTGAGTCACCTGAAAGAGGAAGGAGTTGTACCACTTCTGGAATTTGCCTTGCATTCGATTCAAATCGCATATACGCAACGGAAACTTTGTCCCAGTCGCCGTTTGAAAATTCTTCCATGTATCGGTTTGCTACTCTGGAAACATCTTCAAACTGTGGCTTGTCGCCAAAAGTAAGTTGGTTTCTGGCGTCTAGTTTTTGAAACTTAAAGAATGTGGTTGCTTTTTTGCCCGCCGTTTCAAGTGTTACATCTGAATTATTTGTTTTGGCAGAACGGGTGTGTAAAAGTGCTTGCCGTAAAACGTTCCCGTTGTACGCACCACAAAGACCACGATCTGATGTGATGACCAAAAGGAGTTCTTTATTCTTTTTGGCTGGTGCGTTAAAGAGGGGGGAATCGTAGTCGCCAGCCGCACCAGAAACCTCGCCAACGAGGTTGCGAATTGCGTCCGTGTAGGGTCGGCTGTCTTTGGCTCGTGACAACGCGGCGGTAAACTTTGCCGTTGCAATCATCTGCATCGTTTTAGTGATACGAGCGATTGTTCCAACCGCTGTCATACGTTTTCGGATAGCGCGAATTTGTGCCATAAGGCGAGGAATTGTACCAGATTTAGCCGATTTGGTCGCCGGCTAACTCGTTGCGCTAATTGGGGAAGAGAAGGGTGATTCCAAAGCGAAAACCAAGCCCTTGAGGGCCACTGTCTGGGCTGTCTACCCAGTATTTGAGCCCACCAAAGATGGTTACTTTTTGATTCCCGAACGACAGCATTTTAGCTGCGGTGCCCTCGAGGGGAATCGACCATTCATCGGTTTTCCAGTTGTAGGTCATTTCGGTCTGTGCCGTGAACGTCCACGCGTCCTTGGTTGTGTAACTTGCAAAAGGCTGCGCATAGGTTGAACTAATATCTGCTCTGTTTTTGTTTCCAGCAAATGACCAAATATGGTTTGCAAGTAAACCATACGTCCATGGACCCTCTTGTCTCAACCCAACAAAAGTTGGGCCCGCTCCCCATTTTTCAGCGCCTAGCAAATCATTCGATGCGGTTGGAAGCAGAAAGACTGGACCGGCGCCAAGAATCCATCCGCTATCAGTTGGTTTTCTTGGAGAGAAGAAAAAGCTTTGAAGGACATCACCCACGCCTTTTTGCCGGCCTGAGCCCGGAAGAATATTATTCTGATCAATAATTGGGACAATGGTTCTACTAATTAGATTCCAGTCGTCATTTAACTCTATTGGTACAACCGGTTGAAAGTTAAGTTGATATCTATCCCCGTCGTTGTTTGGTCCAATCTTGCGATCGTAGTTTCCTTGAAACGGGACGCTTATCATTGCTGCAACTGGGTTCGCCAATTTCTTTGCTAACTCTTCGTCTGAAAGAGGCGCCTTTGTTGTGTCCTGTTGTTGAGACTGTTGCAACAAGTTAATTGTAAAAAACGTTGAGTCAACATCGCCCATGTAATTTGAACGGTTGTCAACCTTTTCCAAAGTGTCGTGTACCCAGGCACTTTGCATTGCTTCTCTGTCTACTGCAACCGTTGTCCCAAAAGCCGGTTTCACTAACAGGCATACAAATAAGATTGTTGTTTTCATGGTAAAAGTATAACGAGATATTAATGGTATAGTATGGCTAGGCGATGGTGCCAAAGAAAAAGAGGTATGGAAATGTTTAAGAAGTCGGTATTTGTTACGTTATTGTTTTCGTTGCTACTTGGATCTACTGCGCTCGCTTGCACGCAATTTATGCTTGTGGCAAAAGATGGTTCGGTTGTTATCGCCCGCACCATGGAGTTTGGCGCAGAAATGGGCTCACATATAGTAACGTCGCCGGTCGGAAGAGCGATGCAGTCTCCATCGCCAAGTGGCAATGATGGACTCAAGTGGACATCAAAATACGGATACATCTACATGGATTTCTTCGGATCAAAGTTAACGCTTGATGGTATGAACGAGAAGGGGCTATCCGCAGGATTTTTATATTTACCGGGATACACAAAATACCAAACAGTTCCAAGAGGTGATAACAAAAATGCATTGATGTATCTTTATACGGGCGACTGGGTACTTGGTAACTTTGCAACTGTCGAAGAAGTGAAGTCTGCAATCAAAGATGTGTATGTATTTGCAAAGCCAATGACATATGGTGCTATTAAAGATTTTGTTTTTCCAGTGCACATGATTGTGAGTGACCGTTCTGGCAAAAGTGTTGTTATCGAATGGGTGAACGGGAAAGCAAATATATATGACAACCCGTTTGGTGTTCTAACAAACTCGCCAGAGTTCCCTTGGCACCTCAACAACTTAAAAAACTATGTCAATATTTCACCACACTCTCCAAACCCATTGACACTTGATGGAATCAAATACACCGCAACTGGTCAGGGTTCGGGCGCTATGGGCATACCGGGCGATTTCACTCCACCTTCACGTTTTGTCAAAATAATGTACTTGGCCAAAAGTGTATTTCCAGTGGATACCGGCGAAGCGACGGTAAACCTTGCTGACCACATTGTAAATAACGTTGATATTCCAACGGGTGCCGTGCAGGGCGAGAAGGGTGTAAAAAACGATATGCCCGACAAGACGCAGTGGACGGTCATAAAAGACATT
>JABHWX010000013.1 GCA_018657585.1 Phycisphaerae bacterium | reverse complement strand
CCGCATATCGGTCATGTGTACACCACAACATTGTGTGATGTGTATGCAAGAGCAATGCGGTGGCTTGGTCATGACGTTTTTTTTCTCACAGGAACCGACGAACATGGGGTAAAAGTAGAACAATCCGCGATTGAGAAGGGCGTGTCGCCACAAGAACTTGCTGACAAAAATTCTGCAGAATTTCGCTCAATTATGAGTATTTTTGAGCTAACGAACGATGAGTTTATACGAACGACCGATCCTGAACACACAAAGCAAGTGCAAGCATTTGTGTCTACCCTCTTGGAAAGGGGCGATATTTACCTTGGAACATTTGAAGGCTGGTACGACGAAGGTCAAGAAGAATACCACACAGAAACCAGTGCCCGAGATTTGCAATACAAATCTCCCATCAGCGGTAAACCATTGGTCCGTTCATCTGAAAAAAACTATTATTTTAAACTTAGTGCGTACCAAGAACGAATTGAAACGCTTTTTGCAGAACAACCAAACCTCGTCCGACCAGAATCTCGTTTTAACGAAGTACTCGGACGACTTCGAGAAGGCCTGCAGGATGTACCAATAAGTAGGACAAATTTCTCGTGGGGTATTCCAATGCCTAGCGATGAAGAGCACGTTATTTACGTTTGGATTGATGCACTCTTTAATTACATTACGGCACTTGGGCTTGGGGATTCAGAAAGTACGTTATGTAAAGATAGAGAAAAATACTGGCCAGCCGCATACCACGTTATTGGCAAAGAAATATTATGGTTTCACGCCGTGATTTGGCCCGCGGTATTGATGGCGCTCGAACTCCCTCTCCCAAATTGTATTTTCGCACATAGTTTTTGGATTAGTGAAGGTAAAAAGATGTCAAAATCAATGGGGAACTTTATTGATTTGGAAATGATTGATTCATACCTTGAAACCTATGGCATGGATGCTTGGCGATACTACATCGTTACACAGGGCCCCCTTGGGGCTTCTGATGCAGACTTTGTAGCAGAGACATTTCAAGACCTGTACAACGCGCATTTAGTAAACACAGTTGGCAACTGCACGAGCCGCGTTACTGCCATGATTGGAAAGTATTTTAATGGAGAGGTTCAACCAGAAACCAAGGATGGAGCACGAATAGTGTTCGATGGTTTTGACTGGCCTGAGAAATGTAAAACAACAATACATTCATGGACATCGTCTATGGAGTCTTTTTCTCTCTCGCAGGCAATTGAATCTGTAATGGTGTTGATTCGAGAAGTTGATGTATTCATTAACGAAACCGCTCCTTTCAAATTAGCCAAAGACGAATCAAAAACACCAGAACTCGGAGCGATTTTGTATCAATGCCTAGAAACACTTAGAATCGCATCAATCCTGTTAGATCCCGTCATCCCCATCAAAATGAATGAGTTTCGAACATCTATTTGTGCAGAAACAACGAATCACACATTTGAAAAAGAGACTGCTTGGGGGGGGCTAGAAGCAGGAATTAAAGTAGAAAAAGTTGCTCTTTTTCCAAGGGTTACTCATTAAAGTACTTTGAGAATTGCGGTAAAAAGAGAAGGTCCCCGAGCGTCAAATTTTGGCGGCAACCGGTGGTAAGCATGTAATGAACAACCCGCTTTTTTTGCAAGGAGTTCAATATCCTCTTCCGAAAATCCAAGATGTACATGCCCCATCGTGTGCTTAAACTCATCACGTGAATGCTGTTGCATATCAACAATAAGAATACGACCACCTTTTTTTACCACTCGACTTGCTTCGGCAATTGCTTCTTGAGCTAGATCAATATGATGCAACACTAAACAAAAGAGAGCAATGTCAACAGTGTTATCCTGAAGAGGTAATTCGCTTGCTTCTCCAACCTTGAATGTAATATTCGTTTCAATATCTGGGCGAGCTTTTGCTTGCGTGACCATCGATGATTCCCGATCAATTGCAATAACGTCTTTAACGTATGGTGCAACCATTACCGCAGCATTCCCAATTCCGCATCCAATATCCAAGACGGTGAGAGATGGGTCAAGAAGCGAAAGGAGCGCTAGAGATGTAAATTCTGACCCAAAGAGTTCACTTCGCAATACCTCCCACTCACTGCCAATATTTTGAAAAAATGTTCTACTGTCAGCATGCCTTTGGGCGAGCACAGAAACAAGCCGCTCGTCGTCTTCAGTAGCCCCAGGCAAATCTTCAGAATTGTCAGAAGCAATGCCCCAAAGGTCTTTGACCTCCCTTGGCATCTCGTCAGCTATACGGTACAACCCTGTTGTTCCAATAGTTCTTCTGGAGACAAAACGTGCTTCAAGCAGTAGTTTTAAGTGCCTTGAGGCAGTGGACTGAGGGAGTTGCACAACGTCTGCTACTTCACCAACACTTAATTCATGTTGCCAGAGAACCCGCAATATCCGTAACCGTACGCAATCATTTAGCGCTGAAAGTGAATCGAGCAATTGCGATGTGCGAATTGTTGTCACTGCGAATCGTCAACACCAGTCATTGTTGGTCCAGGTACTATTCCATGTCCACGCAGGGCATCAGATATTTCAGTATTTGTTGGTTCGATAATCCATGCTTCTTGCCAACGTGTTACTGCCAACGAGTCATCGCCAAGTCGTTCAGCAAAGATAGCTGCAATGATAAATGGTTCAGCGTTTCCGCCATCCCCGATAGCAATTGCGGTGTTTATAGCATTTATTGCGGAATCGGGATCGTCCAAATCCATTGCGTATTGTGCAAATACCACCCACGCACGAACGGTTTGTAATTTTTGTGCACGATGTTGAAGGAATGTGTACAGCCGGTTTTGTTCACCAGATTGTAAAAGTGCTTCTGCATACAAATCAGCAATGTCGGTATTTGTTGGGGATAAAGATTCTGCAACGGCGAGGGATTGGCTAGCTTTTTGTGGTTGATCCATCTCCATATAACATTGTCCAAGGTGGTATTGAGCCATCCAATCACCCGGGTGTCGCTTGACCGCTTGTGAATATAAATCTGCAGCGTCAGCCCATCTGCCTTGCCACATCGCATAACTCCCTTTTTCGAGAAGTGGCTGGTTGCTTGGTTCTCCGATAATTTCAGTTGTTGTTTGCTCGGTACATCCGATGACCACGAGTAACAATCCGCTCATAATACTAGTTGAAAAAATACGTAAATTCATGGGTAATCCTTCTCCCTGTTAGTAGCACGCTTGGGTGGTTTGTTCAATAGTCACATGATACGGCAGTGTGGCAAATGTTGCACATCGCGAATCTTGTGGTGTGGAAAACGGATTTATCCCCCTTCTTAGTTTGGATTGCAGAAAACGAACGTCCTGACGTGGTACGCTACGTACTGAATTTCAAAGGAGTTTGCTATGGCTGCCCCCACAAAAGAATCACCATTCATCACCGTTGTTCTGAAACACGACCTGCCAGACGGCACGTCACATTTTGATTGGTTGCTCTCGGTAGATGCCGCTGGCGAGAAACCCTTGGTCAGTTTTAGGGTAACAGAACGCCCAGATTTGTTACACGAAAGCCGATGGGTCGATTTGGATGCAAGACCAGATCATCGGCCCGAATATTTACATATTGAGGGTCAACTTGAGGGAGATCGGGGCAAGGTTGAACGTCTTGCAAAAGGCTCAATCTTTATGTGGAAGGAAATTCCAAACGGTTGGAGCATGATGGTGCAGTGGAAAGACGGGGAGTTGGCAGAGTTCGAATTACTTTCTGGTGAGGGTGTCCTTGCCTTTAGGAGAATTTTTGAAGACCAATCTCAAGAGCCACCGCCTCCACTTCCCAAACCAAAAATTGTTGGCGATGTACCTGTCGAAAGTGCAGAACAAAAGTTTGGTTTACAAAGGAAAATAACCGCGTTTGGCGGATCAAAGAAAAAGGAAAGTTCCTGGTCTCGCACGCCAAATTCAACAGGGACGGGAGCAGCCCACGTTCGGACATTCCACAGTAAGCTAACCGATGATGCTCTTGGGTATGTAGACACCCAAATAAATGCCTGGCTAGATGATCACCCAGAGTTTGAAGTAAAACTTGTAACAACAACAATTGGTACTTTTACGGGTAAGGTAAAAGAACCCCACCTTATTTGCCAGGTTTGGGTGTGATGTAGTTCAATGAACAAAGACGACAACATTTGTGTTTGCCACAGGGTTACTTTGGGAAAAATACAAGCATATATTCTCAGAGAAAACCCAAAGGTAGCATCGCAATTGGCAGATTGTTTGGATTCAGGCACATCGTGTGGTTGGTGTATTCCATTTTTAGAAAAACTACACAAGTTGCACCGCGAAGGCAAGGAGATGGATTTGTCTATAGAACAGACCAGATATGTCGAAGGTCGAGATGCGTACAAACAACGGAAGAGTGCGCACGAAGAGCAAGATGGATAAACCTCACTCTATTCCTAAAACAATTGGTAACTACCGTGTCTTTGAGATTCTTGGTGAAGGCGGGATGTCGGTTGTCTACACGGCAATGCAAGAACACCCAAGGAGAAAAGTAGCAATAAAAGTTTTGCGTGGCGGCATGTACAGCCCAACAGCTGCAAAACGGTTTCACCAAGAAGTAGAAATTTTAGGTCGGCTAGATCACCCGTGGATTGCCAGAATATTCGATGCTGGTACACACGATGATGGCAATGGTGCAACCCCATATTATGTGATGGAGCACGTGGATGGCTCCAATGAACTCACAGATTATTTGCAAGAGGCTAATTTGGATAGGCGAGAAGTGCTTAAATTGTTTGCTATGATTTCTTCGGCGGTTGAGCATGGACATCACCGTGGAGTTGTGCACCGTGATTTAAAGCCCGGAAATATTCTCATCGACAAAGTGGGTGAGCCTAAAATCATTGACTTTGGGGTTGCGAGGTCCCTCGATCGAACGAATGTAGGGGATGAGGCGATGACAGAAGCGGGGAGACTTGTGGGGACAGTTCAGTTTATGGCGCCCGAACAGGTTGATGCAAAAATCACAGATATAGATGCGCGGTGCGACGTGTATGCTCTAGGCGCTGTTCTCTATCAGATGTTAACTGGCAGGCTTCCACGAACCCTAGAGGGGTTGCCGATCTATGAAGCGGTACGTCAAATTTGCCAAGAAACCCCAACTCGCCCCACGACATATGATGGGACGATTGATCAAAACTTGGAAGCCATTGTCATGATGGCTCTGGAAACAAATAGGGAAAAAAGGTACCAATCTGCCGGAGCATTTGGTCGCGATATTCTGCGGTATCTAGGAAATCGAACAATAAAAGCAAGGAGGTCATCATCCCTTGATCGTGTAACTCTTTTCGCTAAAAGACATAAAAACAAACTAACGATAGGTGGAGCAGTTGCACTTCTTTTTGCAATTGCTCTTGTTGCCTTCCTGTTTCTGCGTGCAGAATCAGACCAACAAATCGGAGACCTGCAAGCACAAATAGATATGCAGAAAGAAGAAAATCAAAATCTTCAAAACATTGCAAATCAACCCCAAAAGCCTGTAGAAGAAAAACCAAAAGATGTTGAGCCTGTAATTGCATTAGACACACCAAGCAATATTGTTGTATCAACTTCTGGAACAACACTCGCCGGAATTGTTGGCGAAGACTATATTGCCATAGGACTTGATGGAAAATCTCTTCGGTTGCCATCAGTTCCGATTGAACCAAACAACGCTATGTTGCAACTGTCAGACCGAGGAACAAAGTTAGCAATTCTCTCAGGATCTTCAGGTAGAGTGTATTCCCTTAATTCGCCAGCCCCTCCAATCAAACTTACGGGTGATTTTGAAAACCCAATTTCAATTGCGTTGAGCGAAAAAGAACTGGCTCTCACGTTTGAAGATATGTCCATACGACTCATTGGCGCAAGAAATCAAGAGAAACGCGCACTTTCCAACACAGGCGAATATAAAGCCATTTCCTTTGCTACCACGGGTGAACAAGTTGTAGCGGCAACAGACCAATGGGTATATATGTGGTTAACGAAAACATTCCCCAAAGGCGTTCGTAAACTTAAGGGGGTTCATAATCCCTGTTGTGTTGGGATTTTTAGGCGTAGGATTGTTGTTGTTGGAACGGGCGGTGTCGTGGTTGTCCATGAACCAAACAAGAAAGACCAAACACAAATATCACTTTCCCTTGAATCAGACATCGCACACGCCGCACTCAACATTCAAGCAACAGTTCTTGGGTATATTTCTAACGGAAAGGCCTACAAATATTCAATTTTGACGGGTGAAACAACCGAAGCGTCATGGCTGAGCGAGGAGCCGGTTGGAGTAGCAATCGGTGATGGTGATACGTTGATTGTTTGGACCGCAGACGGGAAAGTGTTTAACGAGTAACGTTTAGAAACGAGTTCCTGCCGAAGCGTCAACGGGTTCGTTTAATACATCTAGAATAAGTTCAAGGCGGTTTACAACGACTTGCATAGTTTCGGGCCGATTGGCTGGATTGGGCTGAACACAATCCATAATTTGCTTTGATAACAACGTGTGAATTCGAGAGTTTCGTTCATGCGGAGGAGTTGGTAACTCAACTTTGTCTGCGTCAACTGCCCCACCAACTAGGCTGTTGTTCGATTGCTTGGGTGGCATAGCGGTTGGAATAACCTCACCTACTAGAACCCAATACATCATCGCACCTAAATTATAGATATCCGTTTTAGGCGTAATTTCACCTCTGTGAGCTTGCTCGGGAGCCATATATCCAGGTGTGCCCTGAATTCGTTTCTTGATGGTTCCAATTGCACAGGCCTGCCCAAGATCAATGATCTTTACGCAACCACTGTCATCAACAAGAACGTTGTTGGGTTTTATATCCGCATGCACAAACCCACGCCCATGCATGTGAGAAAGTCCTTGAGCAACTTGCAAAAATATTTCTACGGCTTGCCCGTGATTTTTTGGAAGCTTTTGGTCAAGGGTTGTGGCATCAACAAGTTCCATGATCATCGATACCGCCGTTACCTTCAACATCTTTCGGTGCTTAATGAGTTTCCGTATTTTTCGAATGGTTGCATGGTCGAGTTTTGACCCAATTGCATACTCTTGTTCAACTTGGTCAAGGAAACGCTGCGTTTTATCATCCGTTTTTTCGACGTGTTTGAGCGCTGAGACCTGTTTGTCTTTTGGGTTTTGCACTGCGTAGAGTATGGATGCGGCGCCCTCTCCCAATTTAGCGAGAACGGTGTACTGCCCAATTTTTTTAGGTTGTGATTTTGATGTTGCCATAGAATTAGAAACCAGCCAAGCCTAGCGTTTAATATGACCTATAGGGTACCTTGAGGGAACCTACTTTACCCCCTTTTTTTCAGAAGTTTTTCAAGGTTTTGCGATGGAGGGGATGTCGAGTAGTTGGCTTCTAAATTGCCCTTCAGCGAAATATGTACCCGGTGAACTAGTTCCACTACTCATTTCGTGTGCAAGAAGGACGTTATTGGGCGGGATTGACAACTCAAGTTGTAGCCGCTGTACAAGGTGGGATAGGTGAAGCAGTTGCTGTTCAGTGAACTGTCTCATATTCCCGTTTCCAACAAGGCAAATGGAAATAGTGCCATCGCTCCATTTTCTCGTATCGACATCTACGGGACGTGCACCTACAAGTTGATTAAGCCACCTATACCCAATGTGCACATCTCCATTCCCAAAGCCGTTGCCATTTCCAATAAGAAAATGGTATCCAAGACCACTTAAACCAGAATTACGGTGCAATCTATCCAGTTCTTCAGGAGTCCCAGCTGGTTGTCCCAAGTGGTGTATCACTATGGTATCCCACAGTGCATTCTCATCTATTGCTTCAATAATAATATCTTGTGTTGGGCGTTCTTGAATCGGCGCAAGTTTAGTGAGGAGAACACCGCTCTGTGCATCGTTACTCCCGAGCTGCAAAATAAAGAGAGCACATGGAATAACAAAGAAAAACGCTCCCAATACTACTTGGGTACGTCTCGATGGCATCCTTGCTGGTTTTTGCGTCATTTTGTTGGCAATCCTTCGCCAGTGACATGATGTCGTCACTGCTACGTAGTCTATCGGGCATATTGCCCCCCTGGACTTTATCAAAGACCATATCGGACGCTTTTATTTTATTATGTAACTACTCTTTTTTACCTAGCCTTGCACGTAATGCCGGCTCAGGTAAACCGAACGCATCTTTTTGTTCGGTAATCTGCGGTCCATATCGCATCGTGTTGTATGCTTCAAACTGACTTCGTTGATCGTTTTTTGGAAAAAGTGTTCTGCGGCACCCACAAGTCAAAAACACAAATCCAAGGAAAACAAGAAAAACGATATGTCTTGGTGTTCGATTCATAAATAACTTACCCATCGCTTGGTAAGTGGCAAAGGATTTCATCAATAAGCCCGTACTCCAGCATTTCTGCAGGGTCAAGCCATTTATTGCGTTCGCAATCTTCGTGGACGATGGATCGATCTTTGCCAGTTGCATTTGCATAGATTTCAAACAAAATGTCCCGAAGCCGTAACATCTCACGAGCTTCAATCTCTAAATCAGTAGCCTGACCCTCAAGAACTCCACTAAGAAGTGGTTGGTGCATAAGATTTTTTGCATGCGGCAAGGAAAAGCGTTTTCCCTTGGTGCCACTTGATGCAATGACCGAACCCATGGAGGCAGCCTGACCAATAATGTAGGTTGAAATGTCACAGGGGACGAAGTTCATTGTGTCCACAATGCCAAGACCTGCAGTGACAGATCCACCTGGCGAGTTGACATACAAACTGATGTCAGCCTTTGGATCATCATTTGTTAGGTATAGCAACTGTGCAACAATTAAGTTTGCGGAATCGTCCATAACAGGACCACCTAGAAAGATGATTCGGTCATTTAATAGCCGCGAAAATATATCGTAGGAGCGTTCTCCGCGTCCAGTTTTTTCAATGACGATTGGTACAAGTGTAGACATAGGATTAGTCTTTCTTCTTATCTTCGTTGTGTTTCAATACTTCGTCAACAAGCCCGTACGTTTTTGCTTCTTCAGCAGAAAAATACTTATCCCGCTCACTGTCCTTAGCAATGGTTTCAAACGGCTGGCCAGTGTGGTCAGCAATTATCTTATTTAGGGTCGTTTTTGAGTTGATAATTTGTTCAGCTTGAATTTGTATATCTGTTGTTTGACCAGTGATTCCACCGTACGGCTGATGAATCATGACCTTTGCATGCGGCAAGATATGTCGCTTTTCTGCGCTGCCTGCGCAAAGCAAAACCGCAGCTCCGCTGTATGCACGTCCAATACAGTACGTTGCGACATCTGACGAAATCATTTGCATCGTGTCGTACATTGCAAGTGTGTCGTCTACTGCACCGCCTGGGCTGTTGATATATAGGTTTATTTGTTGCCCATGCTTTTGATCTTCAAGGTAGAGCATCTGCATCATGACCCTTGCAGCGGATGCATGATTTATCTCGCCAATCAAAAAGATGACCCTGTTTTCAAGCATCAACTCATCAAGAGTCATTTCGCGAGTGCGTTGATAACTAGAAGCCATGATTGGAGGTGGCTGTGAACCACAGACTTCTCTTACATAGTCAACGTTCGTGGGATATTCGATAGTGTTTTGTGTCATATAAAGTCGGATCCTTCCGAAGTTGCGCATCATAGCTTAGGGGGGTGCACTATGCAAATTTTTAAAAAAGACCGCCCTGCACCAGGGTTGGCGAGCCGTGTGTATCGCCAGGATCGCTGTCTCGATTGAGTGGGAGCGTCATAACGCAACGAGTTCCGCCACCCTCAACTTCAAACAAACCAATTGTGCCGCCGTGTTCATGCACAACTTTCTTTGCCACCGCTAGCCCGAGCCCAGTACCACGCTGTCCCTTTGTTGTATGAAATGCCTTAAATACAGCCTCTCTCATCTTCTCGTCAATTCCACAACCATTATCCACAACAGTAATTTGCATGTATTCGTATGCCTCGTCAATGGAGACCCGAATGGAGACAGTTCCACCTAATTCAGGAGTTGCATCAATGGCGTTCGTAAGAACATTCAAAAATACTTGAAGAATTGAGGTATTATCAATCGGAACAGGCGGTAAATCCTCGTCAATATGGACGTGTAGCGCTACATTCTTTCTACCACATGCACCACTAACAAGTTCGACAGCGTCGTCAATGAGTGGAGTAATTTGTACGAGAGAAACCTCAAAGGTGGTCGACCGTGACCACGCCAGCATGTTAAACGTGAGCGAGTACACCCGATCCAAATTCCGTGAAAGAATTGGCCAACCCTCTCTCGCAAGGTCAAGGTCTCCTCGAGTAAGCGCAAGGTCAATTGCGCCGGCACCACTTCGTAACCCTTGAAGCATATTTTTCACACTGTGACTAATAGAAGCAACGGTTTCCCCCATCGCCGCAAGTCGCTCGTGCTGCATTCGATTGTGTGCAAGAAACGCTGTGAGCAACGCAAGACCACCATGCCCGCATGCCGTAGAAAGAAGTTCTTGTTCCGCTTCTGACCACTGCCGATTCTCTGATGTAATCTCCACAAGAATTGCACCCAAGACATTTCCATGAGCAAGTAATGGTGCACAGATTACAGATTTTGCGCCGCTCTTAATAACCCCATCATCATGTGCGAAGCGAAGATCCTCCTGAACAATTGGGATTCGAATCGACACCTGTTCCTTGCACGCGTACACAATTATTGCTTTTGAAAAAGCAGATGCGTTATTATTGATTTGTTTTTCAGTTGCCTCAACCGTTGTTCCAATAGTATTTTCATTATCAAACAACACCCCAACACATCTGTCTGGTTTTAATTCATCAACAAGAATTGCTACAAGGTGACGCAGAATTGCAGTGAGGTCGAATGTTCCCGCGCTCGCTGCTGCTAAACGGTGAACCATTCGAAGGTGATTTCTTGCTGCCTCAAGTGAGTGTGGCGATGTGACAATAATGGATTCAGCACTCGTGTCAAAGTTTCTGTCCGCAACAGTTTCTGAAAATACAACCGTGGCATGCTCCGCAATTCGAAATAGGGTTGCACCACATCCGATTTCATCGCCTTTACGCAACTCAGCCCGTCTAGCAAGAAGCCGCCCATTTAAAAAAGTGCCGTTTGCCGATTCTAAATCACGTAGATACCACTTCCCATCGTCTGGAGTGAGTTCCGCGTGTCGTCTACTAATGGTTGGGTCAGAAAGCGGTAGGGCCTCTGAGGAACGACCGATCAATTGCGGCTCATCTGGTGGTAATGGAAACATGCCACCAAGATCAGGACCCTCAACAACTTCAAGTACCAACATACCAAACATAGTACCAAACCCCGCCCCACCAGATTCCCCCGAACCCCGCGCCGGCTTGAACTTGAGGCGTTGTGTACCATATATAGATGGCAAAGCGTCCAGCATTCAACCAATCTATGCAAATCGTCATTATGCATGGAAAAGAACCCTTCCTTATGAAAATGTTCACGGACGATTTCGCAACAGTGCTTGAAACGGAACACGGTGAAATCGAGCGAATTATTTTTGATGGCGAAACAACAGACCTCGCTTCGGTGTTAGACGAAGTGCGAACGTTTGATTTATTGATGCGTTTTAAGCTCGTTATTGTTGACAACGCTGACACTTTTTTAGTTGACAAGGGCTCTGGGGTAAAATCTACACGAAAAGCGATGGAACGATACGCCGAGTCGCCAGTCACCAACGCAGCTCTATTATTGCGTGCAACAACCTGGCGTCCCGGAAAACTAGACAAGGCGGTAGAAAAAGTTGGTTTGGTATACAAACTTCAAAGTTTGAACGAGCCAGACGCAGTTCGATGGTGTGTTGCTCGTTGTGAAAAAGAATACGATTGCACTATTAATCCGCAGGGTGCCCAACTTCTTGTACAGAGAATAGGTCTCGCGCTTAATCGTCTTGACACCGAACTCCAAAAACTTTCTGCGAAGGTCGCACCAAATACAATAATATCAAAAGATGATGTATCTGAAATGGTTGGGCTAAGTAAAGAGGAACAGGCTTGGGAAATTCAATCTGTTGTTCTAACTGGAAACGAAGGTGTCGCTATGACGAAACTAATCGAACTTCTAGATGTTTCCAGACAACCCAAAGAATTATTGATGTGGTCAGTTGTGGATTTAACACGAAGGCTTAGCGCCGCATCAACAATGATGGCAAACGGGTCTTCGGATGGAGAAGTTCGTAAAACATTAAAATTATTTGGGGACGGCGGAAACCGGATGGTTGCTGTAGCCAAAAAGAAAAAACCCTCGCAACTTGCAAAATTGTTTACGCACGCTGTCGCAGTTGATGCAAAAACAAAGAGCGGGTTGCTTGATGGTAGGAGAGGTCTTGAAACGCTAACACTTCAAATATGCCGCGAAGTGAGATAAATCACACTCGCAACAGCGACACGCCAGTCATTTCTTCTGGTACTTCTATGTCTAACAAATCTAAAATAGTTGGAGCAATGTCAGCGAGAATGCCGCCGCTTCGCAATACACAATCTTTGTTTCTCATACCGACAATATGCAAAGGTACGTCGTATGTTGTATGCGCGGTATCGGGCATCTGTGTTTTAGGGTTTATAGTTCGCTCCGCATTTCCGTGATCTGCAGTGATAATCAACGATCCTCCGCGAGCAAGCGCTGATTCAATAATTCTTCCACAGCACGCATCAACTACTTCAATAGCTTTAATAATTGCAGGGAGGTTTCCTGTATGACCAACCATATCACCATTAGCAAAGTTAACAACAATAACCCTAGCACCATCTTTGTTGTCTAATTCATCAAGTACACCTTGGCAAACCTTTTCGGCGGACATCTCTGGCTTTTGATCGTATGTAGAAACATCAACTGGGCTTGGCACGAGTAACCTCGTTTCACCCTTAAAAGGTTCTTCTCGGTAATCGTTGAAAAAGAAAGTAACGTGCGGGAACTTTTCAGTTTCGGCACATCTAAATTGTTTTAAACCGTTTGATGACAACACATCGCCAAGAATGTGTTTAAGTGGATCAGGTTTATCAAATGCAACTGCTGAGACAGGCAATACGGACTCGTAATTTGTCATTGTTGCAAAATATATGTTTTTGTATTTGGGACCGCGAGTAAATGAACCTCTCGGAACAGCTGACCATGCGTCCTCGTCAAGAACAAATGCTCTGCTAAGTTCTCGTGGACGGTCTCCTCTGTAATTGAAAAACAAAATTGCGTCTCCATCTTTCACAATGCCAACAGGAGTGTTGTTTTTATCAACAATTTGCACTGGAGTAATAAACTCATCGCCCGCCCTATTAGACTCGCTTGGACAATCATAATATGCAGCAATGGCATCAGCCGCACGAAACGCAGTTTGCACTTCCAATGTTTCATCACAGAGCGGATGCGTTGTATGTATTCCGGTCATTGCTTCAAAAGCAAGTGCCACCCGTTCCCAGCGGTTATCTCTATCCATTGCCCAATACCGTCCCATGACAGTGGCAATTTGTGCGTTTGTTCCTCGGATTTTATCTTCGAGTGCTTCAATAAAACCAAGACCAGCACTCGGCGAACAATCACGCCCATCTGTTATAACATGAATATACACGGATGCTTCTTTTGGGGATGCATCGAGTAGGGCAAACAAATGAGCAATATCACTATGGACTCTTCCATCGCTAACGAGACCAACAAGGTGCGTCGCATTAGAAGGATTCCGTGAAAAAGCTTCTGTAATCACAGGGTTTGTTTTAAAAGCCCCACTCGCCACAGCCATGTTTAGTCGTTCGAGTTCTTGCGGAACTATTCTGCCAGCCCCTATGTTTTGATGTCCAACCTCACTGTTACCCATAACCCCAGTAGGTAAACCAACGCGTTCGCCACACGTTCCAACAAGTGTTGTTGGCCACGTACTGTGGAGCATTTCAGCTATTGGTGTTTTTGCTTGCACAATTGCATTGCACGAATCCATACTTGGGTCTGGATTGCGTCCCCACCCGTCCCGAACAATTAAAACAACTGGAGCACTATTAGTCATTGTATTCCTTGAGCAAGCGTTGCAACTCACGTTTGTTTCTGCCATTCGCTTTTTTGAGTTTATCTTGAATGATACGTATCATTACGTTATTTCCAAGATTTCGCTCAACCCTGTTGCGAATAACAAGTAAATCATCAAATGGATATGGCTCTCGAAGATTGTCAACAAGGACTTGCAGTGGGGCATCCACTCTTGAACTGACAAGTTGCCACAACATGTCTCGTTCAATATTTTTAGGTTTCTTTACAAGGGCAAAAGCCCGCAAAAAACCATCGTTGTCTTGTAATCGGAAAAGTGCTGGCATAACCGACCGAGCTGTTTCTGGGCCAAGTGATCCTTGTTTTGCCGACTCTTTCCAAAGTTCCTGTGCCGTTGAGTCTTGACCAAGGAGAATCGCTGTTTGTATCGCAGCCGCATACGTTTGATCGCATGGATTTTTGTTTGTTTGTTGTGTTTCTTGTTTTGCTGTTGTTTCTACGTCCACATAGTCATTGTCGAGAACAGCAGGAAGAACAACACGCACAACAACACCCTTAGGTGGGCATAACATAAGTGGATCACCGATGGTATTTACGCGCCATGCTCTTGCGTATGGATTTTCTCCAACATTCCATCTTGCTGAAACGAGAAATGGAACAAGGCTCATGGTTCGCTTCAACATTTCTGATGGAGGAACAAACGCACTGAGCATTGGCTCATGTGAAGAGCCAATGTATGCATACACTCCCCTTGATAACCACACACCGCCAACAGTTGATCTACCACCGGGATTTTTAAGAGACCAGCTATGCAAGAAATAAAGTGCAGTTGGTTTATCTAAAATAGGTAACCACGTGGGCGCAATCCGTTCATCTGACATTTCAAGGAAATCAGCGTTTCCTTTTGTTGTGAAATACATGACGTCGGCGCAAACCCCACCAATTTCTGCACGGCGAAGGCCTGTGGTGCTTCCTTGTATAACCTCGGCTTCAATCCCATATTTTGGCAGAGTCTCTGGAATGTTTCCAAGACCATACTTCGACCAACCTGTTGTGTTTGGATATGTATTACAAAACCAATATTGATCTCGTTCTAAAAACAAACTACTCATTGCCATGTATGTTGATTGCGCCTTGGAGCCAAAAATCCAACCAGTCCACGCAAAGCGGGTTCCAGATTCGTTTCGACCAATGACATCAGTTATCGCAACAGGATTCTCTACGGCTGAATGGAACGTTACTCTTGATGGCAGGGTTTGGCATAGAGTTATAGTATCGATTGTGTCTCCGATTTTTGCATACTTCACACCAGTAGACAGAAGTTCTTTATCGATTTCTTGTTGTAATTTTGTGGTTAACGATGCCGAAAGAACAGTTTGCGATTCTCCCCAATCTGCACTGATAAATTTTAATAACTGTCCACGGCCCGCGGCAAGTGCGACAGCTCCCGCTCTTGCTGGGTCGTTAGCGTTCGTAAATACAATGCCAGCTGGTGGAAGTTTAAAAACAGCAAAAGCATTCTCGATAGAACTTGAACCATTCCACGCACTTGCAACGGCTCGCACCATTGCTTGTTCTTTATCTTGAATAGATTTTCCTACGGTTTCTCTTCGCCAAACCTTTTCAGGCTTGAACGATCGTATGAATTGTGATGCAAATGGCTCCTGCTCAAATAGAACAGGCCATCGTGACTCGGTCGACCATTTTGAAATTTCATCAAGATACGTTGCCTCATCTGGTACGAGTACAACTTGGCGAACCAGTGGAAGCCTTCGCTGTACTTTAGCAACTCTCGCACCAAGGAACATGCCAGCCCGTACATCGAGCGATGGGGCAGGAGTGGATTGAGAAACGATAAGCGAAAGAAGTAGTGGAAGTATATTCATGATCGAATTGGGTTTAAAAGCATATTGTCCCTGCCCGGGATGATAATGTCAGCTATTTCAATACATTCTTTAAACGATTCTTGCGCAAGTTCAATGCCAGAGGAGTTGGCAAGCACCATACCCTTGGCAAGATGTTCTTGGGTTGCAACGGTGTCACCGCAAATCAAAATAGTACGATTCGGCGTTGGTAACAAGAGACCACAACTTCCCGGGGTGTAGCCAGGAAGCGGAAACAAGTCAACGCCATCAAATAGGTGGTCTTCTGCGGCGGTAAAAGAGGTCAGCAAATTTTTGTGTTGTTCAAGAATTCCCGTTAGTGCAACATCTTCCTCACATCGGTAGAGTTCGTCTTGTATTGCATTGGCAGCAGATTCAATTTCTGGTTCGCTCATATACCATGTTGCTTGTTCAAGCCCGTCGAGAGTTCGTCTTCTGTCGGGATCAAAACTTGTAAGGAATACATGGGTGATGTCTGAGAGGTTCATGCCCCACCGCTCATGTAATCGAGCGTTCATAATTTGCGCAGGCAATGAAGGGTCAACAAGGAGAACGGCGCCGTTACTTTTTATGATTGTTGTTGTTGCGTGCCCAGTGCGTGGCGCACCACCCTCATCCCATAACGGGTTTGATGCAAGTGTTCCAATGGAGGCAATTCGCCACTCCACAGATTACTCCATGTGCGCGTCACGCCCAAGCGAGTGAAGCGAACTGGCCTTGTCTTCTTGAAGTTCTTTGAGTCGGGAGATAACGAGTGGCGGAATAATACTGTCAAGTCGTTCAACATCTCCACCAAGGGCAGCAATTTGCCTAATTAAACTGGATGAAGTAAATGCGTATGTTTCACCTGTCACAATAAAAACAGTTTCCATGTTTGCAACTTGTCTGTTTGTAATTGCAAGTTGGGTTTCCATTGCAAGGTCGGTGACATTTCTGATACCTCGGAGCAACGCTGAACCACCAGAGTTTTTTGCAAAGTCGACAGTCAACCCACCGTATTGCTCAACTGTCACTGGAGCTAAATCAGGGTCTTTGGAAACGAGTTCGTCGATTAGTACAGTCGCAATTTCAACTCGCTCGTCGAACGGAAAGAGTGAGAGTTTGTCTGGATTGTGTCCAATACCAACGATAATTCGATCAAACATGCCCCGTGCTCTTGAAATAACATCAAGGTGACCGCTTGTGATGGGGTCAAAAGACCCCGCATAGATGGCTATATGCTCTTTCATAGTTGAATTGTACGGTTAACCGGCATAACCGTCATAAATTGTTTGAAAAATGAAGGAATGCATCTTGCAGGAAGGTACTTTGTATTTGATGGTAGTTCAAGTAAAAGCATTTTCTCCTCCATTGCAATGGTCCGCACCACGCACGCGGACCCATTCCCCCCCTCGGTCGAGCCTCCAATCGACCAACAAAAAGGGTCCTCGCCAAATTTGGCGGGGACCCAATTTTTGTGGGTTTGGCTTTGTGCTATACCGTTGCGACCTCTGGAAAATCAACGACGGTTTCGTTGATATGGTTGTAGAGCGCTGTAAACGTCATGATTGAAATACCTGCAACAACTTCAATTGCTGCTTCGGTGCTGTATCCAGCATCCATAAATGCATTTAGGGTTTCATCGCAAACATTTCCGTATGTATCGAGCGTTTCAGCGGTAAAATCGATGAGCGCTTGTGTTTTTGGGTCATCGCTCTGTCGTCGGCGAATGTTGATGCATTCTTCTTCAGAGATTCCCAGGCTCGAGGACACCATCGTGTGCGCAGCAGTGCAATACTCACAGTGCATTTTTTCAGCTGCAAGTAGTTGTACAACTTCTCCTTCTTTGGACGTCAATCCGCCACCCTTAGAGCCCTTTCCCCAAGCCATAAACGCTTCAAGGAGGGATGGGTGTGCTGCAAGACCTTTGTAAATATTGATTTGTTTTGCCTTGAGTGGCCCGTTAAGTAAATCTGCACCAGCACCAGTATCTGTTTCTGGATCAATGTTTGTTAGTCGTGGCATAATCTGCCTCCTTTTATACGCAGCGTTTTAATATATAGAAATATCTTGATATATAGATTATATCAGAGTGATAATTAATCGCAAGCCAATTCTCCAAGACCAGCAGTATCTAAAATCATCTTGAAATTATCAGAGAAAACAAAATTGTGCTTCGGGAAGTTGATTCCAGCCATATTGTTATCTATATGGCTAAAAAGCAATTCAACTCTCCCGATTCGCTCCCAAGCATCGCCCCCTGCAACCCGTCGATCAATAACTCCAACAGTTGACGCCCCAGCATCATCAATTCGCTCGATAGTAGCGTCGTAGCGAATGGTGTCCCCAACGGTTACATCGCAATCGAGCGTTGCCTTTGATATTTTTGCAAGGATGACCTTCTCCTTGAACCTACCGATGCTTCCAACGAGAATGCCCCCAGTTTGTGCCACACCTTCAATAATGAGGGAGAAAGGCATAATGGGTTTTCCATCGATGATGTAGTCGTGTAAATGTTCTTCAGAAAAAGAAACATTTTTAATTGCTACAAGCCGCGCTTCGGGCTCGTGTTCAATAATGCAATCAATCCACATCCAACGCATGAGAATTAACCCGCGAGTTTGATTTCTACGAAATTCACGAGTGAATCTACCGTAATTAAATCACCAATTTTAGAAATGTCACGATTGCCAGCGCTAAATGCATCAAAATCAACATGAGCCATACGATCTTGCAACATAGAAAGACCAGCATCCGTGAGCTTTCCGTCAGCCACCCACTCTTCGTTGTCCGTGAGACCTTCTGGAAAAAGTTCGCCTTGTGAAATTTTGAAGTCGAATGTTTTCTCAAGGCGGAAGACTATGTCAAGAAAATCAATAGACTCTGCTCCGAGGTCAGCAGTAAGGCTTGCTTCTGGGGTTACTTCGTCCTCGTCAACACCGAGTGCATCATCGAGAACTTCCTGGATTTTTTCAAAAATTTCATCGCGGCTCATGACCGTCTCCTGCTAATGTTTCTTTGTTAGGACATGCGAACGGGGCGTATGGTAAACCGTCCCGAGACTGCTGTCTGTGTTTCTGTTGTGTCATTTCGATGAACAGTGCCCTTTCCTTTGCATGAGGTGGACCCGTCATCATTCGTTTTAACTGCGGTTACTTCGATTTGGAGCTGATCTCCCGGTCTGACCATCGCGCCATATTTAACGGTTTTTACCTCTCCGAGAACCAATCGTTGCCCATTTTTGGAACACAGCAGTGATGCAGCTTGCACCATTGCCTCAAGCATCATTACGCCGGGCAAAATTGGGAACGTAGGAAAATGGTCTGCAAGGTACTCCTCCGCTTGCGAGACCTGTTTAACGGTCACTATTGTGTCCTGAGATTGCTCAAGGACCTGATCGACAAGGGTAAACTTCATGGCGGGAATTATACCCAATGTGGTGCCTAGTGCTCCGGGTATTTCTGAGCCGGATACCACTTGGCAAGAGTCGCAAATGTGGGTATCCTGTGGCGTTCTGAAGCCCCGATTGTTGGGTCTACATTACTACATTATTCCCCCTAGTTCTCGGATACACACATGTCCAAATCAGGCAAAATTATTCAGGTCATCGGTTCAACATTTGACGCCCAATTTCCAGCAGACTCATTGCCAGAAATTTACAATGCTGTCGAAGTAGAAATCGATAACGCCGGCGAAAAAACCAAACTCGTTGGAGAAGTAAACAAGCACTTGGGCGGCGGACGTGTTCGCTGCGT
>JABHWX010000078.1 GCA_018657585.1 Phycisphaerae bacterium | reverse complement strand
GTGCAATCTGCTAATAATTCTCACGAGTTCTGATGCCATACTATCAATCCGTTGCTGAGTATCATCTTCTAAAGCAGTATTGTCTTGTAGATGAGCATGGCAATTAGTGACACAAAGATGCTTTGGTAAAACAAATGTCCCCAAGCTAGAAAGCACCATCCGTAAGTGTTGCATTCCTCTGCTACCTCCTATTCCAGGAGCCGCGGACATTATGCCAGCAATTTTTCCATTGAAACAAGCGTTGCGTTCCTCATTGTCATGGCGAATCGTTGCCCAGTCGATGGTATTTTTCAAAATACCTGTAAGTGATCCATTGTATTCAGGGCTTGCAATGAGAAAACCATTGTGGCTTTTCATAAGTTTCTTAAATGCAATTGCGTTTTCTGGCATGCCATCTTTTTTATATAGATCATCACAGTACAGTGGCATTTGAAAGTCATGCAAATCAACAAAGGTTACTTCAGCACCAAGTTTTTCTACGCTATTCTTGGCGACATTGACAAGTTGTTTATTGTAAGAATCTCTTCGAATGCTACCTGCAAACGCAAGAACTTTTTGGTTACTCATAGAGTTTCTGCGTGTGATGCAAGATAATCTGAAACGCCATCAGCATTTGGTGTCATGCCATCGTCGCCTTTGTTCCATCCAGCGGGGCATACTTCGCCATGCTCTTCTGTGAACTGTAATGCATCAACCATGCGCAACATTTCGTCAACATTTCTACCAAGTGGAAGATTATTGACAACTTGATGTTGCACAACACCATCCTTGTCAATCAAGAAACTTGCGCGAAGGGCAACGCCCGCATCATGCAAGATACCGTACGAGTTAGCAATTTCGTGTTTTACATCTGCAACCATTGGGAAGCCAACTTCACCTATTCCACCCTTGTCAATGGCAGTATTTCGCCACGCTGCATGCGTAAATTGAGAATCAATGGAGCACCCAATTAACTGCACATTTCGTTCTTTGAACGATTCAACGCGCTTGTTATGAGCGATAATCTCAGTCGGGCAGACGAACGTAAAATCAAGTGGCCAGAAGAAAAGCACGACGTATTTGCCTCTGAATTGCTCAAGGGTGAGTGGTTCGATAGTGCCGTTGGGCATTACTGCTTGAGCGGTGAAATTAGGTGCTTCTGTATTCACTAATACTGTCATTTAAAAATCCCTTTTTGTTGGTGGGGGATTGTATCATGCTCAAATATGAAGATAACTTCGTTCATTTTTCCATGTTTGTTCTGTTGCTCGTTTGTCAATGCTCAAGAAGTCCCTGACCATGCATTTCATATTAGAAGGTTGGGGCATAATCATCGTGCGCACTTAACATTTGAACCCATGATAACGTGGACATACCAACACGCTTCTAAAGTTCTTGATGGCATGCCTCATACTAGGGCAATTGGATATTACGATGTTGCTGGGGCCTTGACACTCTGGAATACTGATGATGGTCTTGGGCAAGTTGCATATCAAATTCAAGGTAACGCTGCAGGGGGCACATCGTTTACTCCAGCGATGCAAGACAGTGTTGGCAATCCAATGGCGATGAACAATATTTTGACTTCAGAATCATTTGCGCTTTCGGATGTTTATTGGCAACAATCGTTTGGTAATCACGGCGCGCGGTTACGAGTTGGCAAATTGCATGTTGCAACATATTTTGATACTAACGAGATAGCCTTCGACTCAGTTAGTGGTTTTATGGCAGGCAACTTCAATCAATCGATCACTAACCCAATGCCTGGGCATGGTTTTGGTGCAAATCTAGAGTTTGATGTTGCAGATGGAGCCTTACTCCGATTTGGAACGTCTAATTCAGAACCTGGAAAGGTGAATTCGAGCGGGTTCGAAGGGCTCTCGTGGGAACATTTATATACGAGTGCTGAACTCGTGCTTTCTCGCACACCTGTGGTTGACGGTGAAGAAAGAGATGGGCACTATCGATTTTTAGTTTGGAATAATGGCATTTCAAATCCAGTGGGTTCTGGCGACATCGATGGTTGGGGTGGAGTTTTAAATTTCGATCAAGAAATTTCAGACAACGTTACCATTTTTGGTCGGCTTGGCTGGGGCGAAAGTAACGTGACGGTTTCTGATTTTGGTTACTCTTTTGGATTGCAGATTAATGAACCGTTTGGATTCAAAAATTCCAGTACTGGCTTTGCATATCAATAT
>JABHWX010000077.1 GCA_018657585.1 Phycisphaerae bacterium | reverse complement strand
CATCGCGCATTTTCTGATATTCCTTATCAGTCAAGGTAAGAATTGGGGCAACCGTTATTGAATCGCCAGTATGCACTCCCATCGGATCGATGTTTTCGATGCCACACACAACAATACAGTTGTCATTTTTATCTCGAACAACTTCCAGTTCGTATTCTTTCCAACCAAGTAAAGATTCATCAATAAGAACTTGATCAATCATCGAAGCTTCGATGCCTCGTCTTACTATCTCCTCAAATTCATCTCGGTTATACGCAATTCCTCCACCAGTTCCACCAAGCGTAAATGCTGGTCTGATGATTGCCGGTAATCCAATTTCGCCAAGAAAAGTAAGCGCTTCTTCAATTGTTGATACCGTCGCGCTCTTTGCTTGTTCTAGCCCAGTGTGTTTAACGACTTGTCGGAATTCTTCTCGATCTTCTGCTTTGAAGATTATTTCGCGTGTAGCACCAATCATCTCAACATCAAACTCAGCGAGAGTTCCAAACTCATCAAGTTCGCATGCACAATTCAACGCTGTTTGCCCTCCAAGGGTAGGAAGAAGCGCGTCAATTGGAGTTCCAGAATCTCGTTCGCGCTGAAGAACTTTGCGAACTGCCTCAGGGGTGATTGGTTCTATATACGTTCGGTCAGAAAATTCTGGATCTGTCATAATCGTAGCTGGATTGGAGTTCACCAAAACAACACGAAAGCCCTCTTCTAGGAGGGCTTTACACGCTTGGGTACCTGAATAATCGAACTCGCACCCTTGACCAATGACAATAGGTCCAGAGCCGAGAATCAGAATCGAATGAATATCATCTCTTCGAGGCATATCGTTTCACTGTCTGCGTATACAAACTTGTGGCAGGATACCGATGATTGGCTCTCTCGGCTAGCATACAGAGAAATAAATGCTCATCTTTGTCATTTCCATCACGATTACATTACTAGGAGTTGCTGCAATTCAGCAAATTCTTCTCCCGCTTCTAGCCAGATACGCCACGGGGGATACGAATGCTGCAATTCTTTGGCTTCTAAACCAGTTTTACGTACGCTTTTTCCACCACATCCAAGCGTTCGGCACTGAAACTATTCCCTATAGTGTTTTTCCGGGCAAACTCATCGTAGTCTGTAAACACCAAAGCCCAATTGACCCACTTCTTGTGCAATCGCAATGTCGCTTTAAGATTCGATGGCTCATGGCAAAGGAATATATGCTCCCGTCTCTTGATTTTATTTGGAAGCACGGACAAATCATTCCTGTAGCACGAGACGGTCAAGACTCGACTGGACTCCGTATTGCACTTCGCCATCTTAAAAAAGGCGGTGTCATTGGCATTTTTCCAGAAGGCGGCATCAAGCAACCAAGAGAGGCAATTCACCCGTTTGCGGAGGGTGTTGGCGCAATGATTGCACACACTAACTCCCCTGTTTTGCTTGCGACTGTCGATGGAACACCTATGAACGACGAAATGGATCATGCGATGTTTGAGCGATCCCATTCCTCGGTTCGATTCATTGAACTCATCCATTTTCCAGAAGATGCAACAAAAAGTGAAATAACAGAAGGACTACGGCAGCGCCTAGCAGAAGCAACTGGCTGGCCGTTGGTAGAATGACAGCGTGATTACACGAATACGAGGCGAACTTGCTGAACTTACAGAACGAACTGCACTCGTGCATGTCGAAGCGATTACGTACGAGTTGCTTATTCCTGCTGCGAACGTGCCTGAACTTCTAGGAAAAATTGGTCAATCTATTGAATTTTTTACTCTGTACTATTTTGAAGGACAATCACAAGGCAGTTCTTTTCTGCCACGACTGATTGGCTTTTCATCGGAACGCGATCGTGCCTTTTTTGAATTGTTTACAACCGTAAAAGGTATCGGTAATCGCAAGGCGCTCCGCGCTCTTGTTAGACCTTTTGCAGAAACCGCAGCAGCAATTGCGAACCGTAATGCAAAAGCTTTAACTGAAATGCCGGAAATCGGAAAGCGATCCGCTGAAACTATTATTGCGGAGTTGCACGGCAAGGTTGACTTGTTTGTTGGTGAAATTGCATCGACTATCGAAGTCACAATGCCTTCGTTTAGTGAAGACGCCATCGCGATGCTCGTGCAACTTGGCGAAACGAAGCGCGATGCAAATCGCCTTGTAAAACTAGCGTTTAACACTGACCCAGATATCGAAACTGCCGACCAACTTGTACAAACATCATTTCAACTCAAAGGAACATCATGAGACACGCAATGATTATGGCTGGCGGAAGTGGTACGCGGCTTTGGCCAATGAGCCGAGGAGAAACACCGAAACAACTGATTGGTTTATTTGACGGCAAGTCGTTGTTAGAAATCGCTGCGGATCGTCTCAACGGGGTTGTTGCTAGTGAGCAGCAATGGATTTGCACAAACCAAAAACACCAAGACGTTATCTGCAAAAAACTAGGATTGCCTACATCGCAACTCCTTGGGGAACCAGAACCACGTGACACCCTCAACGCCGTTGCATTTACCGCAGCTGTGTTACATAAACAAGATCCAGATGCAGTTTTCGCTGTACTTACAGCAGACCACATCATCCGGCCGCAAGAAGAGTTTGCTCGTTGCCTTGATATTGGGTTTGCACTTGTTGAAGAGGATGCTTCTCGATTCATCACATTTGGAATTACACCTACTTTCCCTGCAACTGGATATGGATATGTCGAACTTGGCGATGCAATCCGAGATGGCGCAAGATTGTGCAAACGTTTTGTAGAAAAACCAGATGCTAAAACCGCAGAAGAATACATTGCATCAGGCAACTTTGCATGGAACAGTGGGATGTTTGTTTTCCATACTGGAACTTTCTTAAATGCCCTCGAGCGGTTGCAGCCTGAGTCTTACGCAGGAATAAAGCGAATCGCAGATGCATGGGGCACAGACCATCAGCAACATGTTCTTGACGAAGTGTACCCCGCGCTTCCAAAAATTAGTGTGGACTACGGCATGATGGAGCCAGTTTCATTAGACGATGCATTTTCCATCTGCACAGTTCCTATGGATGTCGAGTGGCTTGACGTTGGCTCATGGCCAAGTTACGGAGATACATTAGAAGCAGATGGACAGGGGAATCGTTCTGACACAAAGTCGTTACATCTTGATTCCAAAAATGTTCTTTGTGTTTCCAGTGATAAATCTCACACCATTACAACTATTGGATGCGATAGCTTAGTCATCGTGCACACCGATGACGCAACACTAGTATTCCCCGAGAGCGAAGCACAACGAGTAAAAGAAATGCACGGGCTTGTTGACTCAGATTTACAATGAGATATTTAGCAGTCGATCTTGGCGACAAACGAACTGGAATCGCTGTTGGAGACGATGAACTTTGCATGGCGCAACCAGTTTGCGTTTTGCAAGTTCCCATCGGCGAATTGCTCATCGAAGCAATCTCAAAAACAATCGACGAACAAGGTGTAGACGCACTTGTAATTGGGCTACCTCTCAATATGGACGGTTCACTTGGACAACGCGTTGCAATAACAAAAACGTTTGCTGAACATTTACATGCTGCTACAAACTTATGTATCCACTTCCAAGACGAACGTCTTACAAGTTCTGCAGCCGAAGAAAAACTTTCCGGCTCTGGAAAAACACACAAACAAAAAAAGAAAATGCGAGACGCCCTCGCCGCCGCCGAAATCCTTAACGATTTCCTAAATTAATTATCCCTAGGGATAATTAATTAGCAAAACCAGTGCGCAACGCCATTATGCTGCCACTCAGTAGGGGCTGTTGTATTTGCAAATATTAAAAACGAAGTGCAGGCTCGCCCGAGTTCCTTCGAGACTTGGGTAGTATCATTGCAAGCAAGCATACAGCAATCCATTTGCGATTCCACCTCGCCTGTGTGCACGTTTTCTTCGGGTATTCCTGAATGATGCACAATGGATTCTTCAACTTCCCGCAAAAACCAAAGATGTGTTTCATTCCATGGCATTGCGCGAAGATCGGGGTCGTACATGAGTCGTGCATATACATCGTCCAGCCCATCCGAATCGCTCAACACCAAATTAAAAACACCCTTCGTTGTAACACACTGCGCTGCCTGCTGCAACAAAGTACGAGTAATTGCATCGAGCCGAGAGTCATTACATTGAGATTGAACAATCCGTTGAGGCATTATTTTTTTGTCTTTTGTTGAATGTTTGGGAGATCAAGTTTGTTTGCGATGTACTCATCCATTTCGCGAATGACCGTAGTTCGAAAAACTGAGCCGTGGTCGCCATTTTCAATTACACGAACCATAGCATCAAAATCTTTTTCTTCAAACATGTTGTTCAATGCGATTACTGCTGGCTCCAAATAAAATGTATCCAGACCGCCAGCAATAATATTGATTTTTCCTGATAACTTTGGTGATAGTTCTTCCCAGTTGTCTTCAATGATCGAACGAATATCATACTTCTTCCAATACGCGATAACTTCAGGATTAACCGCACCGGTTTCACGATTAAACATCTGCACTGGTCTACCATCTTCACCTTTGGGGCTAAACACTGCCTCAAATGATCCTATTTGCCCGCCATCTTTTAACACATCATCCATTGACACAAAATCTTTGTAAAGCAAGACTGGCTTGAGACCCATCCGTGCAAGTGGTACCTCTGCACCTTCACTGTCAACATACATGTTTGCATTCTCTGCATACAAATCCACCGTTTGAAAATAATGAAAATCAAGCGGGTCTGGCGCAAGGACCCATGCCCCACCAAATTCATCTGGGTTGTTTACTTGCAACCACATCGCCGTCCAGCCACCAGAAGAATGCCCTGCAAGAAAACGTTTCTCCGCACTACCACCAAGATTATAGGTTTCTTCAAGATAGGGAATCCACTCTTGAAGTAACGCAGCCATCCGAGGTCCGTTATTCGCTGAATCAGCGAACACATGATGCCCAGTGTATGCCTGAGCATTCAAAATCACCCTACAAATTTGATCATCATAATCTGACGCTGTAAACATCATCTTCATATAACGACCTCCATAATGGTCGCTACCAAACCCACCAATCCAATACATGACTGGATATGGCTCTTCGCGATTTGGGTCATAACCATCAGGAACAATAACGCAAGAACCGTGCAACACTTCGCGCCCATAAAATTCGCTTAACATCGCACTTGGTTTTTCATCAAGGCGTAAGTTTTTGTGCGGATCCCAATCACGTTCTGGCACTAGTGTGTTGACTGTTATAGCAATGGTGCCCGCATCGGTACCACTTCCCTCGAATGTAACGGCATCACCGTACAAACCTCCGGTCACTGCAATTTTTGATCTGTCATTGAGTTCACGAAAAACTGCAACTGCTTTCCAACTACCATCTTCAAGAGCGGACATTGGTGTCATTGCGTCAACGTTGTTATCAAGACTAAGCGGAGTGTTTGCACTCCAGTTTTTGACATCGAGAGCAAAAAATGGTTCTGGGTTAAACCAATTTGGTCCACCAATCAATGGTACCTTTCCCTTCGTCAACATGATGTACAAACGACCATCAATGGATTCGCCTGCAGCACCATCGTGCGTCACAGAAAACTGGAGTGGTTGTACAGAAACTTCTGGTTCCTGAATACTCAAACAAGCTGCAAGGAATAGTTCAATCATATAGATATCATACGCCGTACCCAAGCATATGTTGCAAAACTTGCGCCAAGAAGTAGCGCGCCATTCGCTTGATGCAACGTCGTCACGATTACTTCGAACAATGGGATTGTTTCGCCCTTGTTAATCAGAATGACAACAAGCGCACCACCACCGAGTAACAGTTGCAGCAAAACAAGGGAATGTAATGAAATCCCCAGTTTTTTCAAAAGTGCATTGTCTCTGCCCATGCACCGAATACCGGTCACAATTGCAAAAAGCAGAACCAGAAATGCAACTACGATGTGCGTGTACAAAATGTGCGTCGCTTTTGAAGCGAGAGCTTCATCTCCAAGCATGTGTCGATAGACCGCGCCCAAAATGAGTTGAAACACCATTGCGCTACACAAAAGTGTTGCCCATTTTACATCGCCTTTTTGCGCCACTTTGTCTGGACTTTTCCATTTTGGCGACAGCATCGCGCTCAGCGTGACGAATCCTGCAAAAATCATTTGCCCTACGACGCCGTGTACAACGCCTATCCACAAATTGGGCGAGAGCATTTCTCTATCTTGCGCAAGCGTAAGATGTCCTGTCACGCGCAGTCCGCCAAGCAACCCTTGCACACAAACAAATATGAAAATAAGCAGGGCAAGTGCTCGGGCACATTTGCTTGCCGACCACTTCCATACACAAACAACCATGATGAACGATGTCATACCAATCAACATGCCAGTCAAGCGATGGGCGTGTTCAAAGAAAATACCTTCGTTTCCTGGCGCAACCATTTCAGTCAATGGGTACAACAACATGTTGTGTCCGTAACTGTTGGGCCAATCGGGAACTGCAAGCCCCGCTTCCATGCCAGTTACAAGCCCGCCAGTAACGAGCATCAAAAACACCAACGTTGTTGCGACGCAAAGAAAACCAAAATGCCAGTCAACTTCACATGGGCAATTTTTTAAGCGACCGTGGAGCGAGGCGCCAATGACGCCAAGTAGAACTGAAACCACAAACAAACAAACGACCCAATACAAACCGGTCGCCATCATTTCGCTTGGCGCCTTGCTCCCAACGATGGATCCGATGAGGAGCAAATTTAACAGCGCTGACACAAAACCTATCCATGCACCCTCTTTCAGGTTCTTCCCGTGCCGAGCAGCTATGGGCAAACAGAGTGCACCGAGGATAAAGAGAATCTCGCCACCTGTTTTTCCTGAAAAGAGGAGGGCTATGTACGAAAACACCCACATCGCAGTGGTTGCTCCAAGCGAAAGAGTCAGAACCCTTGGAATGATTTGGGTAGGTTTGTCTTGCATGAGATAGGTATACTACCTCGCTTCGATGCCAAACACGAACGCAATTAATGAAGATGTGCAGAATCCACCTGCAAAGCCCGGCTTGCGAAACTTGTACGCCGAATTAGCAAAAATTCGGCTCAGTTTATTGGTCGTAGTTACAACTGGTGCTGGTTTTATTATGGCAAGCCCAAATGGCATCGATTGGTTGATGCTTCTCTGGACTGTGCTTGGCACAACGGCGTGCGCTGGTTCTGCGGCCGCACTCAACCAACTTGCTGAGCGTTCTCGGGACATGAAAATGCACCGAACCGCTAAGAGACCTCTTCCAGCTGGACACCTATCGCCCGCACATGCTTTTATCTTTGGCATTGTGCTTGCGTACATCGGCGTTGCAATCTTAAGTTTCGGCGCAAATATCGCGTCCGCCGGTATCGCCCTTTTGACGATTCTTGTATACGTGCTCGTGTACACACCGTTGAAACCACTGACTTCGTTTAACACACTCGTTGGTGCAGTTGTTGGCGCACTTCCTCCTCTTATCGGCTGGGTCGCTGCAAGCGACGGCATTTCTTCAGGTGGCTGGATTCTGGCTGGCATTTTATTCATCTGGCAAATTCCACACTTCCTCGCACTTGCATGGATGTACCGCGATGATTACGAGCGAGGTGGTTTTAAAATGCTTCCTACAATTGACGCGTCAGGCGAACTCACTGCTCGCGTGAGCGTGATGACGAGTTTATGCCTTATTCCACTTGCCCTCCTCATGACGGTTATTGGCGAAACGGGAATACTCTTTGCTGTTGCAGGATCGACTCTCGGCGCGTTTATGACAATAAAATCCATTACTTTTTGGCGAAAACGTGATGATGCATCTGCGAAGCGACTCTTTTTTGCAAGCATCATTTATTTACCGCTCATCATCGTTGTGATGCTCATCGACCGCGAAACAATTCAATGGATAGAAATTGGAACAAGCAATGTCTGATAGAACCGTTAGGCTAACTTTCAAAAGCGGTGGCTGGGTGCTTGTATTACTCGGAATTGTGATACTTGCAATTTTTACTTGGGCAGTTGCTCCTGCAGTTTTGCGATTAGGTAATCACGGCCCTGGAGATGGAACAAATTTTTCCTCTTACGAGTTCGACCTCTCCGATTTACAACTTGCAGAGGACTCTCTTGTCGCAGTTATGCAACACCGCGATAT
>JABHWX010000076.1 GCA_018657585.1 Phycisphaerae bacterium | reverse complement strand
CGTCCCACTGGAACGGGCTATTGGACCATCCGATTCCTTCGGCAGCAAGATTGGGCCAAAAACAATGCAAGGCAAAAGTATATATTCCAAGTAGACCTACGAATAGGAACAACATCCAAAACTCGAAAGGTTCCCAAGCATTCGCTTTGGCCTTTTTTCTTCGCTTGATACACCCTACAAAACCCAGAAACAACGCGAGACCAAACAAAAGGATTGATGTATTTTCAAATAACCAAGCTATTACATTTCCAATCATGATAGTTTATCCAGCTCTATTACTCGGTCACATAGTTCCTTTGCCTCCTCATAATTATGTGTAACGAGGAGAGTAGGCACGTTAGTACAAAGTATATGTTCACGCAATACAGTACGAAGTTCTGCATTGAGCGAAACAAACGGTTCATCAAGCAATAGTACCTTTGGGCTAGTCACAATCGCTCTGCCAAACGCGACGCGTCTTCTTTCTCCACCGCTGCAATGTGAAACCTTTTGCTTTGCTATATCCGTTAACCCCAACTGTGCAAGAAGGTCAGAGATATCCTCCCGCTGCCCACGCGCGCGAAGCGGGAATGCGATGTTCTGCGCGACAGAAAGGTGCTCGTACAATGGCTGGTCCTGCATCATGATGCCAATAGCACGTTCGTGAGGTTTTTTCTTAGTAACATCATTTCCTGCAACACACACTACACCGCTACAGGGCGTAAGCAATCCAACTATGCAATGCAACAGCGTAGATTTACCGCATCCAGAAGGTCCAACCAACGCAACGAGTTCGCCTTCTTCAATGTTCATTGCAATGCCATCAAGCACACGATTCCCTTGGGAATATTCATAGGAAAGTTTCTCAACAACAAGCGACATCCGAGTAGCATACACGGATGCTTACATCAATTATTCTAATTGCATTAACTTCCCCTCCAGCACCAACTGCAAATGTAGAAGCACCACACGGAACCCTTGCTTTTGCGGTTCTTGACGGAAACGGTTACACGGTTCCTGCGCGTCTTACCTTTATAAATGCAGGTGGCGAAGCGGAAGATCTATTTCCGAATCCTGATGCAGACCCAAAACAGTTAGCTGTTCGAAAGCATGCTATTTACACGCTAGATGGCACTGGTGTAGTAACAGTACCAGTTGGTTCATGGGACATCATGGCTTCGCATGGAATCGAATGGTCAATCGACACAACACATATAGATGTTGAAGAGGGCAAAGAATATTCATGGGATGCGGAACTCATTCATGAAATTGACTCAACCGGCTGGGTGAGCGGTGACTTTCATTTGCACACCTTGACCCACAGCGGCCACGGTGATTCCAACATGAACGAACGAATCATTTCAATTGTTGGAGAGGGCGTTGAGTTTGCAGTTGCAACTGACCACAATCACAATACTGATTACCAACCTATTATTGATGACCTTGGTGCTAACGAACACGTCACCGCCGTTGTTGGCAACGAGGTCTCTTGCACGTATGGACACTTGAATGCATTTCCGCTTGATGCAAGTGCAAAGGTAGTGAACCAGAAATTAGAAGCGCCAGAATTGTTTGCTATGATTCGCGCTGAGAAAAATGACGCTGGGGTTGTTCCAATTATTCAAATTAACCATCCCCGCTGGGGAAACATCGATTACTTCGGACGGCGCGGACTTGATCCAATAACAGGAGAGTCGGATGACGAAAGATGGTCGTGGGATTTTGATTCCATCGAGGTACTGAATGAAAATTATGGCTGGGGGTATCACGATGCTGAAATTTCAGATGTCCCAACTCGCTCAAGTAGGCATAGCATTCTTCGCGATTGGTACAACATGCTCAACGCTGGAAGAAACGTTTCTGCAGTTGGCAATAGTGACAGCCATACCGTCATCGCAAATATTGCTGGCATACCTCGAAACTTTGTGCACGTTGGTTATGACGACGCGAGCAACATCAACCCAGCAGATGTTACAAAAGCCATTCGCGATGGTTATATGTTTACAACGACTGGCCCCTTCCTTCGTATGACCGCCAACGGAGAACCAATGGGTTCGGTAATTTCCGTTAACGACCCAATAGTTGATATACACATAGATGCACAAGCCGCATCATGGATTGACCTTGACACCATTCGTATTATTCAAAACGGCGATGAAGTTGCAATAGTTGAAGTTGATGGTGACGTTGATGGTGTTACCCATTTGCGGCCACGAATTCGGATTGACGCTCCACGAGATTGCTGGATTATCGCAATCGCAGAAGGTGATGAAGCAATGACACCGTATGTTGATGAAGACGACCGCCAAATCTTCCCACTTGCAATTGCCAACCCAATTTTTATTGATGCCGATGGTGATGGCAAGTACACACCGCCACTTGAATGGGCGAAGAGTGTTGTTGCAAAAGGTCATCAAGCAACAATAGTACGTACTTTTAACGATGTAAACCCAACCGAACAAAGTTTACTTGTCCTTGCATCAAACAGCAAAAAGATGGTCGAACTTGGATTAAAAAGCAATGAGCGAATTGTTCGACTTGCTGCAACAAAAGTCGCAGAACAGTTAAAAGATCCGTCAATTATTCCACTACTTGCAGATGTTATTGAGGATCCAACAAGCGATCGCTATCTTGCGTTTTCTGCATGGATGGCAATTGATGAAACTGACTCGGACTTAGGAAAAACAACGCTTTCTACCTATGTCGACCGTTTTGGTTGGGAAGATGCAAGGCGATATACCAAAGAACGCAAGTTGAACTTACCGGGTGAATTCGTTCGGGAGTGGCAAGTTGCTGGGTACTTTGCAATTGCAAACGGTGACGATAGATTATCAAACCTTGCCAATCAAAAACAAATTCCTGAACCAAACATTGTGCAACTTGTTGTTCCAAAGACGACCTCTGGCAAACCACTTGCGTGGGTTGCAATGCAAAGCGAAGAAGATGGATATTTAAACCTATCACTTGGAAAAGAAACTGAAAATGTAATTGCATATACAAAGTGTTGGTTTTGGAGCCCTGATGAACGGGAAGTTGAGTTCACCATTGGCAGTGACGACGCTTGTCGAATATGGGTTGGCGATGCGCTTGTGTGGGACGACGCGTCTTGGCAAACAGCTAGCAAAGACCGCAAGTTTGGTTCATTTACCCTGCAAAAGGGTTGGAATCCAGTGCTGTTCAAAGTTCTCAACGGCTTAAAAGGCATGGGTCTCTATTTCCGCATAATGGATGAAGAAATCAAGAGTTCCGCCATAGAGCCAAAAGCGAATTAATTAACTGCGGGCTATGAAGTTTGTGGGAGGAGTGCGCCCATTTCTTCGAATTGCTTTTCGATTTGTGGTGCCCACCCGCGATTAGCGATTGGACTTGCAGGACTCGGATGCAAAATGGTTTCGATGTCATCGCGCCCAAGGGTTGCCATCGCGCGTTTTTTTGCAAAGCCCCCAATGCCAACTATTTTGGATGGTGCAAGTACATCTACAAACTTACGCAGTGCAACATCACACACTTCAAAAACAGCATCTCGTTCTTCCGGTTTCAATTTATCTGGCGTTCTGTTCTTACCTCCCTCTTCCATAAAACATAGCGGGCAATAATTAAGTACAAAAAACTCGTTGAAAAAACTATCCGCGGATCCGTATCGTGCCTTAGCCCATTCCCATACTCGCCTTCCGCTCACTTCACTTCGTGGACATTGAAAACCCCGCACTTCTCGTTTTGGGTGTTCGGGATTTGGCTTTTGTACCAGTTCTTCAATTCCCAAAAAATCACGAACATTCGCAACTTCTCCAAAGGGTACGCCTGTCTGTGCCATCCCCCACGGTCCGGGGTTCATTCCTATAAGTAAAACTCGTCTCTTCCCCGTTCCATATTTTTCCAAATACGATTTGTGTGATTTCCAAGCATACACAAGCGGGTTATACACAAACGCAACTGGATCGCTAAACGAAAGTGCATCGACGCCCTTCGACAATTCCCTCGTAATCGTAATAAGCCGTTTTGACATGTCGCTCATGGTACCATGGTGCGTCGCAATGGAAAAAACCTACCATTTCAAAGTACTTGGCTGCCGGATGAATCATGCGGAACGCCGTGAAATGGAATCGATTTTGCAAGAACGAGGCATGACCGAATCGCCCGAATCGCCCGATCTTGAAATTGTGCACACGTGCAGCGTAACTGGGAAAGCAGCTGCAAAATCCCGTAACGCAATTCGTAGAGCAAAACGAAATGGAAAACATGTGTTTGTTACGGGTTGTTTCCCGGGAACTGACCTTGAAATGGCGAGCGAACTTGGTGATACCGTCATCACACAAGCTGGTGAAACACCAATGCTTGATCGGTTTGCTCACGAGATAGATGCGTGGTTGCAACAACCAAGTAAAAACACGCAACAAAAGACGACTTCTCTTCCAATTGCAACGTTGCCACAAGTTCATGGAGCACATACGCGGGCTGAACTTCGCATTCAAGATGGATGCGATGCGCATTGTTCGTTTTGCATCATTCCAAAAATAAGAACAACGCTTCGGTCTAAAACTATTGAAGATACTGTGACAGAGGCAACACGTTTAGTAAAACTTGGGCACAAAGAAGTTGTGCTTACTGGTATTTTTATAGGAGCATTCGGACACGAAACTGCGCTTCGCAGAAAACAACAAAACGAACACGAAGAATACCTTGCCGACTTACTCGATGCTGTTGCGGAAATTGATGGCTTGCAACGATTGCGAATTAGTTCTATGGAACCCGGCGATGTAACTCCCACCCTACTTGACGCAATGGTAGCAAATAAAAACATTGCCTCGCATTTGCATCTTCCGTTGCAATCGGGAAGTGATTCTGTGTTGAAAAAGATGAATCGCCAATACAACACGCAGCAATATCTCGAAATGATTGCAATGGTTAATGAACGATTAACTATTGATGGGCTTACGCCAGCAATTACTACTGATATCATTTGCGGTTTTCCGACTGAAACCGATGGTGATTTTGAGCAAACAATTGAACTCGCAAAGAATGTTGGATATTTGCACATACATGTGTTCCCATACTCTGTTCGTACTGGAACTGCAGCCGCCCGCTGGAAACAACTGCCACCGGAAGTAGTACAAGACCGTGTGCAAGCATTGCTACAACTCGATGAAGATTTATCGCTTGCCTATCGAAAGCAACTTGTTGGAAAACAAGTGCAAGTCATCATTGAGAATGATGATTCACAAAAAGACTACTCTCGAGGGCGTTGTGAACATTACGCTGAGATTTTGCTCAAAACAAATGCCAAGCAAGGTGAACTTGTTATTGCAAATGTGACCGAAGCAACGGGCAAAGCAACTTTTGCAAAGCAAGAATTAAACATTCTTTCAAATCAAAAATAATCGCCCGAAAAAAGGCATATATTTTCCAAATTGCAATAAACACGGATCCTAAGCAAAAACGAATCGGCATCAATATATATTTCAACACCTTCTTCGCACATAAGCAAAGACAGTGTTCAAAGGGTTGTTTCTTGTTCGACTGGGCGATTAGGTGGCATGTCTAGAATTTAGCAGAAAAAACATGTTGTAAAAACGCCTAAATATTCGATAAATTTACGGAGTTTGTAGCCATAGAGCGCATGGTTTTGTATGACACGTAAGCGAGGATTTTATTTGAGATTGATATCTGGAATATTGTGTGCTTTTATTGCTTCAACGGCTTCAGCGGATATCTACCAGTGGTATGACGGCGACGGGGACGGTTCGCTTTGGCTCAGTTCTTCTATTGCAGAACCGTATAGTGATTTAAGTAATCAGGTTCTGTGGTGGGCTGACTTGCAAAATGCGAATCTTGCCAACGCAAATATGTCGCACTCCAACTTATTTAATGCCAATTTATTTAATGCCAACCTTGAACAAAGCGATCTTGCTTTTACCAATTTTTCGGGTGCGAATTTGCTCGGTGCAAACATGCACGATGCCAATGTCTTTTACGCTGATTTTTCGAATGCAAATTTAACCGAAATTGAAAATTGGGATTCAGCGTTTTGGCTAGCTGCAAAATACACCGAAGAAACATTATTTCCAGATGGGATGAATCCGACAACGTTCGGAATGACGCTCATCGAAGTTCCAGCTCCTGGGATTTTAAGTGTAATTGGTATTGGCTTTGCTCTACATCGCAGGCGCCGTTAACCACAAGCACCAAATTCACTAATGCTCGTTTAAGCCATAATCACAAAAACAAATCTGAAGATTATTTGATTGGGCTTAGGGTCAGACCCCTTCTAACTAGTGCTTAAACCCACCGGCTTCTTCTTCGCTCAGTGGAACTTGTACGGGATGAACATCGAAGTGATCAAGAGCACGGCGAATATCTTCGAGCAGCAACTCCGCAAGATCCATGCTCATGCCGTGACGAACAAGAATTCGTTGAATCACAAGGTCCTCTCGATGCGCTGGCATGGAATAGGCAGGAACTAGCCAGCCACGACTACGAAGTCGATCAGCAAGGTCGTACAACGTAAAGTTGTATTCCATTCCCTCTTTCAGTTTCCAACAAAGAGCAAGAATTCCACCATCGCCGTTGTAAATAATTTCAAATGGATCCATCTTGCCGATTTCATCAGCAAGATGCATCGCAACATCGCGGCCAGCACTGTGAATTTCAGCATATCCCTTTTTACCAAGTCGAAGGAAGTTGTAATACTGCGCAACAATTTCGCCACCAGGACGAGAGAAATTGAGCGCAAAGGTAGGCATATTCCCTCCGAGGTAATTGACGTTAAAAATCAAGTCCTCTGGCAAACAGTCCTTGCAACGCCAGAGCGCCCAGCCAACACCAAGAGGTGCCAAACCAAACTTGTGCCCTGAAGCGTTGATTGATTTTACGCGAGGCAAACGGAAGTCCCATTCCAGATCTGGCTGAATAAAGGGCGCTATAAACGCCCCACTTGCTCCATCAACATGAATTGGAATATCAATGCCAGTATCCTTCTCAAACGTATCAAGTGCATCACTTACTGCTTTTACTGGTTCGTACTGACCAGTAAACGTGACGCCAAGCGTTGGAACAACGCCAATTGTGTTTTCATCGCACCGCTTAATGACTTCTTCAGGAGTCATAATCAAACGATCACCTTCCATTGGAATCTCGCGAATTTCAATATCCCAGTACCTTGCAAACTTATGCCAGCAAATTTGGACTGGACCACAAATCATGTTTGGCTTATCGGTTGGCTTGCCTGCGGCTTTCATTTTTTCACGCCACTTCCACTTCAGTGCCATCCCTCCAAGCATTGCGGCTTCGCTTGATCCAGTAGTCGAACAGCCAAGAGTGGTTTCTGATTCAGGAGAGTTCCACAAATCAGCAAGAATGTGCACGCATCTATTTTCTATTTCAGCAGTTTGTGGATATTCGTCCTTATCAATCATGTTTTTATCAATACATTCAGTCATAAGTTGTTGCACTTCTGGCTCCACAAACGTGGTGCAAAATGTTGCTAAGTTTTGACGAGAGTTTCCATCAAGCATCAATTCATCGTGCACCATTCGATACGCATCGCGGGCGGGCATATCTTCTTCCGGCATTTTGAATTTTGGAAGGTTCGCTGACGTAAACTCTGACCCATAAGTAGGCGAAATAAGTTCTTCTAATTTGTCTTGATGTTTTTTATGAAGCATTATCTTCATTCCCTTCGGTTTTCTCTGGCATCCAAGATGGTTTCTTGAAGTGGTTAATTATGATTGGCAATAATATGAATAATAAGTTCCCTACAACCAAGAACCCGACATAGAACGCGGGGCTTCCAACCTCAAGGTTACTTGGTGGAAAGAATAGAATGATGTACGCAAAGAGTACAGCAAGCATACCGATGCCCGCAATTACTATCATTCCAAAATTACCACCCGGAACTTTGAACGCTCTTGGTACATTGGGATCTGAAAAACGCAACTTAATTGCAGTTGCAAAGAGAAGCAAATACATAAAGAGATATAAACACGCAGTCAACGCTGTAAGCAAGAAAAATGCGCTACTCACATTTGGCATCAACAAATACACAAGCGATATCAGCGTGACGATTGTGCCTTGCACCAAAAGAATATGAATTTGAATCCCGCTTTTGTTTACTTTTTGCAGAAACGGTGGAAGTTCGCCCTGCTCTGCTGTTGCTAGAAGGCCGCGACTTGGACCAGCAATCCAAGCGGTTACGCCGCCGATTGCACCGAAGGCTACAAGGAAACCAAAAATTGGAAGTAGCCACAGTGCATTGAACTTAGCAAGCAAATCGTGCAGTGCCTGCATGATGCCTGCCGTCAAACTAATTCCATCTGCTGGAAGTACCGCAGCAACAGCAAGCGAGCCAAGCGTAAAGACACCAATAATCACAAACATTGCAATGAAAATCGCAGCAGGAAATTGTTTTGCTGGATTTTTAAGTTCATTGACGTGTACCGCACCAACTTCCATTCCCGCAAAGAGCAAGACAATGCCGCCAAGGAACGCGAGAGAGTTTATGTTCCCAAAGTCAGGCAAAAAAGATGTTGTGTCTGTGGATGTACTAAACTCGATAGGGTTTCCACCGAACCACCAAAATAAACCAAGAACTATTATGAGCAGACCAGGCAAAATAGTACCGCCAATAACACCTGCGG
>JABHWX010000075.1 GCA_018657585.1 Phycisphaerae bacterium | reverse complement strand
CGGTATCGCCATTGGTTTTGAGCATGACTCTTTCATGTTCAACAATTTCAGCTCCGCCATCAAGAACTGCACGGTCGAGCCAAATTTGTTCTATGTCGTATGCTGGTTTTCCAAACCAAGCATCTGACATCATGCCAACAAAAAACAAAATAAACGTAGCAAGTAAAGTGCCAAGTTGGCTAAGCCGAGCAGATACTGCTATGGCAACACTTCCAAGGATGAGCACCGATACGATAATCGAAATAATTGCTTTCCAAAGATCTGGTCTAAACGCAACCCAAATTGGATGTGATGTAAAATCAGCTGAAAAGTTTAACGACAAAATATATGCTACTGCGAGTAGGGGCGTTGTGACACAAATCCATGTACTTGAAAACACAAAGCCATAAAAATAGTTGCACCAGAGAGAAATCGACGTGCCTAGGAGGATGCTCAGAATTCCAAATGTGAGGACTGGAATGTGAAGAGGGATCCTGACTGTTTGAAATACGTCTTGCAAATCGACGAGGAGAAATACTAATGCTACATAGAGCGTTGATATGATAATTGCACCAGACGCTCCGAGAAATTTTCCTACTACAAAGGTAGGGCGACCAATGGGTTTTGAGACAACGGTGAGGGTAGTTTTGTTTCTGATTTCTTGACCAAGTACATTGCTTGCAACAAAAATAGCAAGAAGCATTCCAATCATAAATACGGTAGCGAGCCCGATGTCTATGAGCATTCTTTGGTCATTATCCATAGTGAATGCAGAAAGAGGGCTGGCTAGAATCAGGAGAAGCGTTGCGGCGAGAACAAGAACAAGGACAATTGGTTGTCTAATGCTCTCAAAAAAGGCGTTTTGTGAAATTGCGATGATCTGTGTAAACATAAGAATTGCTCTATAAAGAGGGCAGGGTATGGGAAATCATGATAATCTGCCGAACCTTGGACGAACGAGAGATAGGTTAGGTTCGTACAGCCATACATATTAGTCCAAATCGATCGCATTTTTATTTAAACATCCCCATTTTAATCGCACAATAAGGTACATACACGAGCCATGAGAGTTGATCATCACGCTTTCCAAAGGGCAGCTACAACATCCCTAACTGGGCTCATTCTTCAATTTGCCGTTGCTACGATTTTGCTCGTTTTTGGTCTTGTTTCGGGAAGCACCGCTTTCATTTTTGGATCTATGTTTGTATGGATTGGTGTCCTTGTTTGGCTTGGACTCATCATTCTCTTTTTCCAGGAGAAAATGAGAACACTTGAAACACTTGAAGAATCAGAACTCGTCGGAGATGAACAATCTTCTATTTTTGAAACTTCGGGTGACGAAATTCGTCCAGCGGCATCGCGACTAAAACTCTTACATAAATGGGTGATGCCTGGATTAAGTCTTGCGACAGTAACGTTGCTGATTGTTATCAGTCTTCTTCTACTGCAGTTCTTGAACCGCCTAAATCATCAAGACGATCTGCTCCAAACTTTTATACGTAACACGCAATATATTGGATGGGCGCTAGCTGTCACAATGGCTTTTGCGTTGACTACTTTTATCTACTCTCGATTTATTGCAGGTATGTCAAAAGTTACAGCATGGGCTAATTTACGTGGCGGCTCTGCTTGGATGGTGGGGAACGCAATTATCCTACTGGCACTTTCAGTGGGGCTTCTCTTCCGATTCTTTGGAAATGATGAAGTCCTTCATGCTATCTGTTGGGCAATCCCTGTGTTTATGCTCGCCGTTGCTGCAGAGATTCTGGTCAATTTCATCCTAAATTTATATAGACCACGGTTGCATGGCGAATCACCTCGCCCAGCGTTTGATTCAAAGACGTTAAGCCTATTTGCTTCGCCCGACTCTGTAGTTCGATCAATCAATGAAGCGATTAACTACCAGTTCGGTTTTGATATCACTAGTTCTTGGGGTTATCAGCTCTTCATAAGGTCTGCTATTTGGCTTGTATCCCTCGGAGTCGTTGTCCTACTTGCCATGAGCACAATTGTTATTGTAGAACCAAATGAACAAGCTGTTCGTATTCGACAGGGCGCAGTAGTGGGAGAAGTGCACACTCCAGGTCCTATGTTTAAATTACCTTGGCCTATTGAAGATGCAATCATAGAAAATGTTTCTGTCATTCGTACACTTCCCTTGACGTTTTCTTGGAAAGGTGAACGGCAAGTTGTGTTATGGACCGATGATTACGATCAATTATCAATCACCAGACCAACTCCATTTATCGTCAACGATTCGCAAGGTGCTACGGAGTCTGTTAGTGATGACTTGCTTTCGCTTGTAGATATCCGAGCTGTCTTAAGATATCGCATTTCTCAAGATGGATTAATGAATTGGTTGCAGTTTGGTTCAGACAAACAAGAACGCAGAACTAGAAAAACTGCTCGTGAAACGGCTATCTTGGCAATTTCTCAAAATGTAATTACAGAAATGTTTCAACATCTGCAACTTGATTCAATCTTAGGAAAAGAAAGAGCGAACTTGTCGACATTCGCAAAACACCAAGTGCAGAAAGCACTCGATACCCTCAACAGTGGAATAGAAGTAGTGGCTGTTGATATCCCCCTCATTTCTCCTGCTGGCGATTCAGCTGGGAGCTTTGAAGAACTCTCAGTGGCTATCCAGGGAGAAGCACGACTCACCTCTGCTGCACTTGGGCAAGCCCAATCTCTACTTACAAGAACCGTAGGTGACCCAGAGCTGGAAGATGCTGTTGTTCAAATGGTTGCAAGATACAACGACTCACGTGAAGCTTGGGAAGAAGCAGCTGAAGGCAAGGATAAACGCGACTGGTATCATCAAATGCTGGATTCGGAAAACGTAGCTCTTTCTTTTATAGAGAAAGGGAATGGGCAAGCGGCAGCTCGTATTCGATCAGCTCGAGTAGCCCGCTGGACAACACTAATGGACACATGGTCTCGCGCAAGCCGAGTTAGTGGCCAGAATCAAGCTTATGAAGCGGCGCCTAATTTGTATAAACAACGGATGTACATGTCAGTGCTAGCTCGGAAATTACCATTCATTAAAAAATATGTCATAGGAATAAATCCTGCGCAACTTGATGTAGAAGTTACGCTCCAAGACATCAATCCCTTGCTTAACTTTGAAGATACCCTTGAACCAGAAGGAGACCAATAACATGAGACGACCACTCGTAATAATTGTTGGGCTAGCAATATTTTTCATTTTGCTCTTATTTAGCATGACGTATACAGTTTCTTTTCATGAAGTTGGGATACAGAGCCGCTTTGGCGAAACTTCTGAAGAGAGCATCGTTCGTGATGCAGGTCTGCATTTTCGTTTGCCCTTCTTTGCAGACTCTGTCGCAATTCTTGACACCCGAATGAAAATTCATCAATCTCCATTTGAAATGCTTCAAACGGCAGATGGCCAACAGATCGTTGTAAGAGCATATCTATTCTGGCAAGTTGATCGAGAGGGGACTGCGCCCCTTGATTTTTACCGATCGTATGGAACTGCTGACTCTGCAAAAATTTCAATAGATGCACAATTCCGAGATGCATTATCCGTGTTAAGTTCCTACTCTTTTGATGCACTTACGGGTGAGACAAATGAACTGGCAGCAGCAGAACTCGCTATCTTAGACAGACTTGCTCTGTTGAAGGAAACTGGAGTCGTTCCTGTTTCCGTTGGAATCAACCGCTTGCTGCTACCTCCTAAGACAACTACGGCTGTGCTCAACCGAATGCAGGCGAGAAGAAATACACTTGCTGAACAACGCAGAGCCAAAGGTACAGCAGATGCTGAAGCGATTCGAGCAGAAGCCAAGGCGAAGCACGACAAAATTATGGCATTTGCTTCCCAACGAGCCACAGAAATTCGCGCAGAAGGCGAAAAACATGCCGCTAAATATTTGAAAGACATGGGAGAGCATGAAGATTTGGCCATTTTCCTTGCTTGGTTAGACGCTGTTGAAACAGCTCTTTCTAATAATACGACTCTCGTCCTTGATTCAGACGTTGCGCCGTGGCATCTTCTAACAATTGATCAAATCTCTGATGGAACAATTCCATTGCCCAGTGATAAGAGTAGCGAATGACTGAACAACAACATCATTCTGAATCTGAACGCCGAAGAAAAGCGTCTGCAAACTTTGTTGTACAAGACACCGACGTAGATTCTTCAATTGCATTACGCGATGCAATGGAAACAGCGCATCGATCGCTTGCAGATTCATTGCAGTTAAGTTTTCGAGCACTGCAAGTGGTTATGGTTGTATTGGTTGCTTTGTATCTTGTTTCAGGCTTCAGAACTGTAGAAGATTCGCAAACTGGAATTGGTACTTTTTTTGGGGCAATCATTGATGACGAAGCGCTCTCCCCTGGATTGCAGTTAAATTGGCCTCCTCCTATTGGAGGTTTTGAAATTTATCGATCTCAAAATAGAGAAGCAGATATTGGTCTTGTTTTTAAACCTCTCGTGAATGCTAGATTAAGTCCAGAGCAGCGCATTATTAAATCGAAGTCAAGCGATGGACTAGTCCCAGGTAGAGACGGGTCTCTCTTGACTAGCGATGGAGATTTGGCGCACGTTGAAGTTCGAGCAGAATGGGAGATTGTTGATCCAATTCAGTACTCAATGGTTGTTCCTGACTCCATGGGAAGCGAACTCGTTGAAGTCATTTTAGAACAATCCCTAGTTCATATTGTTGCCAAAACAAGTTTAGAAGAACTTCTTGATAAGCCCGTTGAAGAACTCCGTTCCCTAATCCAAATAGAGATGCAGCAAGAAATAAACAAATTGCGTTGCGGAATACGGATATCAGATGTATCAGTACCAAGTGAGCCAGAACCTCCACTCTATGTACAAAAATCTTATGACAGATTTGATAGTGCTCGCATAAATGCCGAAACAAATGTCGAAGAAGCAACGGCCGTTTCGCACGAAGCACTCATCCAAGCAGCAGGAAGTAAATACGACGATCTTCTTGTTCTAATTGACAAATATGAGTTTGCCACAGAGATTAATGACGAAGCAGCAATGCAAATTGCAATCAATAGTATTAATTCGATGCTTGATGATGATGATATTTCTGGCAAGGTTGCTTACCGAATTAGTTCAGCGGAAGGCTATCGCGCGCAGATTGAAACTACGTTAGGTCAAGATTTTAAACGTTTTCAAAGTTTATTACCTACTTATCTCGAACATCCTGATCTTGTGATACGAAGTCGATGGCTAGATATGTACTCGACAGTTTTAGGAAACTCAGAAGCAGAATCAATCTTTGTTCCAAAATATATTCAATCTATAAAATTGGCTATTTCTGGTTCGGATGAAGTTGCTCAGTTGCGACATAGAAATGATTTAACTCGGAAAGAAGCTTTCTCTGTTCTAGAAGCTGACCTTATGAATCCTTGGATTTTACGCGCTAGTGAAATTAATATGAATGGCCCTCGCAGAGAACTCTCGATTACAGGCGGGCAAGTTCAGGGTCGCCAAGAGTAGAGGTTTACATCGAATGTCTCAAACTAGTACTACAACCGAAACCATAATTGAAGCTGTTGGATTGACAAAAATCTTTAAGGATTTTTGGATGCGAACTAAGGCAACAGCTGTTGATGGCATTTCTTTTCAAATACATAAGGGTGAACTTTTTGGGTTACTTGGGCCAAACGGTTCTGGGAAAAGTACAACAATCAAACTTATTCTTGGACTTCTAAATACAACGCGAGGGAGGCTTACTGTATTTGGTAGAGAACCCCACGATGTTGCAGTTAAGCGTTTTATTGGGTTTCTCCCAGAAGAATCTTATCTTTATCCATACCTGAACAGTACTGAAACCCTTGATTATTACGGAAGGCTTTACGGCATTGGTCGAAAAGTCCGTAAGCGGCGTGCTGAAGAATTGCTTGAAATGGTTGGACTTTCCCAAGTTGCGCATCGGCATGTTGGAGAGTTTTCAAAAGGCATGATGCGTAGGATTGGATTGGCCCAAGCTCTTATTAACGATCCAGAACTTTTAATACTTGATGAGCCGACGAGTGGGCTTGATCCAATTGGCACAAGGCAAGTTAAAGATTTACTCATCGAATTGAAATGTAGAGGTAAAACTATCTTGTTGAGTTCACACCTTCTTTCAGATGTAGAAGATGTTTGTGATCAGATGGCAATTCTTTACGGTGGAAAAATACATGCTGAAGGTACTGCTGAGGAATTACTTGTAGACTCTGAACACACAGTAATTAAAGTCCCAAGGGTACATAATGATGGAACAATTACAAAAATTGAACAAATACTTGCAGAATCTGAAGGAACATCCATTGATTCCGTTCAGCAACCTCGCCAAAATTTAGAGTCTTTCTTTATCAGCATAGTTGAAAAAGCTCGGGAGCAAAAAACCTCAACGAGTGGAGCACATACTGGATCCACCGCACCATTCCTGCAAGGGGATGAGGAAGGTGATCTCTTAATCGACAAATTAGTTGATAACGATAAGCAAGTTCACCATGCAGAAGAAGTAAAGAAAGAAGATTCTATAGATTCAGCTAAAGACGCACAAATGCTCGATGCGCTTGTAGAGAAGGAAACTACACAAGTTCGAGCTACTGAAGCAACCACTGATAAACCCCTCTCTTCTGAGGCAGATTCTGCCGTAATCGATTCGCTTTTGTCAGATGACGATAATTCTGGAACTCAGGATAAAAAGTGAACCCTCTCCTCGCAGCACATCGGTCATTACATCAATGGCAGTTAAAGACTTCGTCTCGCATTCTGTTGTCTTCAATCTTGTTTATGCTAGTTCTCGTCCCATTCGTTATTGTCTTGGTACGAACTGCAGCGCTTTATCAAGATCGTGAAGCTATTTTCGAAGCGCTTGTTGGTTCTGACCAAACAATTTATGCAGATCAACTTTATGAGACAGGCTTAGTAACTATTGACGGGAAAGAGTTTGGGGACTTGCGCCTAAAAGGGTATCGGATACTTGACGCAGACGGCCATATTATTAACCCTGTTGATGCGACATCGCTTCTAATAAGCAGCGCAGTTCCAAGAGAAATACCATCATGGTTATTGAGAGATCCTAGTTTAATTTGGACAGTAGGAATCGTCTTACTTGCATGGTGCACAATTTCGGTTTGGCTAGGATTATTTGTTCCATTTATATCTTCAGTTACTATTGGTGTTTGCAGTTGGTATGGTTTTAGATTTGCAGGATTTCCTGGGCTAGCGGTTGTGGTAGTTGGCATTTGCGCACTTGGCTACAGCTATCATTTGCTTTTGCAGGGGTTCCGATTTCTCTATCGGTCTCCACGTCCAGTCTATGCAATTGCTCGTGGTGTGTTGCTTGAGGCAACCAGAACTAAAATGGCATTAGCATTTCTTTCGCTTCTCCTAGTTATCTTGCCTGTTATCCCAATAATGCTTGATGCTGAATCACCGCTTCGCCACCAAGTACAAACAATGTTAAGTAGAAGCTTGGGAACAACATTTGCTATAGCAGCTTTTTTGACAGTTTTTCTTGGATGCGCTACTGTAGCATTCGAGATGCGGGACCGACAAATTTGGCAAGTGCTCACTAAGCCTGTTAGTCGACTTGGGTATTTGTTTGGAAAATGGCTAGGCATCGTCTCCCTTAATTTTGTCATCCTTATTATTGCAGGGCTCTCTGTCTTTTTGTACTTGCAGTACTTGCGAACAGCTCCTGTATCCGAAGGGCTTGAAGGTGAATTTGACCGCTTTGCTGTTGAAGATGAAGTTCTTACAGCGCGAGTGGAATCATTGCCAGTATTCGAGACGCTTAGCAATGAACAGATTTCTGCTCGAGTGGAAGAACTTATAGAAGCCGATACTGAAGTTCGGGACGAGGCGCATCTGCAAATTCAATTACGTCAAAAACTTCGCGGCGAAGTCCAAGATCAATTTTTGGCTCAGCAACGATCAATCCCCGCGATGGCAGAAGGTCAACCGTATGCAAGAACATACACATTTGTAAATTTACATGATGCACGGAGCGCAGGGGATACAATTACATTTTCTTATCGATTTTATATCGGTGCAGTCGATGACCTTGAAACATACAAGGCGGGTTTTGAGTTTAATGGCGATTACAATACGCGGTACCCTGTAACGTATGTTCCAGGGATGACCCATGTTTCAGTAATTCCTAGTAAGTACATAAACGAAGATGGAGAACTGAAAGTAACTATCTTTAATTTGTTTGAGCCTGATGCTCAGCACCAATACAGAGGAACGTTAAGTTTTGACAAGGATGGGATTCAACTACTTTATAAAGTTGGGAATTTTGAAAGCAATTTCTTCAGAGCAATTTTGCTATTGCTCATCAAACTAGGTTTCCTTGCAGCGCTGGCAATTGCAGCATCGACCTTCTTGAGCTTTCCTGTTGCATGCCTTGTTACGTTTACCGTATTCGCAAGTGCATCTATGTCGCCCTATCTATCACAATCACTTGCGTATTATTTCCCCCCCTCTACGGCAGATCTTGATGTTGGAGGTGTAGCGTTGTACATCCAGTGGGCATTTGAACATCTGGTGCACGCAATTGCAACAGCAATGGTATTTTGCCTTGACGCATTTGGCTCTCAAAGACCAACTGACCAATTAGTAAATGGGATGTTGATAACTTGGGGTTCTGTACTTAATAGTTTTGTAAAAATAGGAATAATTTGGTCTGGTGGTGTACTCCTCATTGGAACGTTTATTCTTCGCAAGCGGCAGCTCGCTATTTATAGTGGAAAAGGATAATAATTCAATCTAAGAATTGCAATTACAATGTTACACGACCGCCTAAAACAACTCATCGGAATAGGAGCTGCTGTTACAAGTGTCACTCTTGGCGGTTTTATGCTTCCTGCTATCCTTCAAGAGTCTGAACAGAATACACTTCGTTACACAAATGTTGCAGTTGAGGGAGCTCCCGGTTGGGTGAACACAATTGGCAAATCAATTGGCGCCTTTCGCGGTCTGCTAGTTGATTACCTGTGGATCAAAATTCACCACATGCAGAGGGAAGGTCTTTATTTTGAGGTCATGGCAGATGCTGATTTGATTACAAAGCTGCAACCTCGTTTTCCGCAGGTTTGGGTATTCCACGCTCACAATATGGCGTACAACATTTCTGTTGCTACACATACTATTGATGAACGGTGGCAATGGGTAAATGAAGGCATCCGCTTATTGCGAGAGAAGGGGCTTAGAGCAAACCCAGACGATTTAGTTCTGCACAAAGAGCTTGCCTTCTTCTTTATGCACAAATTAAACGGTAACTCAGATGATGCACATCTGTACTACAAACGGAAATTTGCGGAACGATGGCACAATCTACTCGGCGAACCTCCTGTTTCCTGGAATGACAGGACAGCATTGATGAAAGAAATTGCCGAAGCGCCAAGAACGTTAGTTGATGCTGAAGTTTTGGATCCACTCGTTCAAGAGTTATATGACACTCTTGTCATTGATTACTCTGAGTTCAATGAAGGCAAATCTGAGTTGACTCCTGAGCTTATTCTGCAGCAAGTGACACAGCTAGAAACCATTAGTTCTCACTCTTTAATTGCAGCTGAATTTGGGATGAAGGACAAACTTAGATCACAGTCTCCGTATTTCAATACTCTTGAGCAACTGTACGTAAACCCGAAGTACCGGAAAGCTTGGAGGATTCTATTGGCAACCTTGAGAAAACAAGTTCTAAAAGATGAATACAATATGGATCCTCAATTGATGTACGAATACACCCGTGATGGCGGACCCCTTGATTGGCGCCATCCCCAGTCTCATGCCTTTTATTGGGCGCGTCGTGGTGGAAGTGTAGGCAAAGGCAGAATCAAGGCTGATGAAATTTACCGTACGATGAACATTGACCGCATTCAGTTGCAAGCATTACAGGGACTTGCCCGCTCTGGTCGTATTTCTTTCGACCCTTTTGCTCAAGAAGTACCAGGACGTTTTCCAGATGCACGTTTTATAGATTCTGTTATTGGTGACGAGACGAGGGAAGGTCTATGGAATGAATTATATAAAAAGCATTATTTTGTCAGAGGTTCAGGCAGCGATACCTTTACTACTTTTCTTCGAAACTTCCTTGGGTCAGCCGTTCGTGAGTGGTACCGTCAAGGTGAACTAGAACGGGCACAAGCAATTCTTGACCAACTAGACAAACTATTTGGAACAGGTGCTACACCTCCTAATACTGCTTATCAAGTTCCACTTGATGTCTGGGTAAGTAACGAAACCAAAGGTAAGTATGAGAGAATGCCTTCAGTAGCAATAAGCGATGTTACTTCTGCGTTGCGGTATGCGTTCCGTGTGGGTATTGGGCAAAATAAACCTGATGTTTATAAGGAAGCTGTAAACTTTGCAAACAATGTAACAAAAGAGTTCCGGACTAATGACTACAACAACTACACTTCCAAATTTGGTACCGGAAGAATCAAGGATATCATCGGCGTCCTTGAATCAAGTGCACAAATTACATTTGAGCAACTTATGACTGATCCAACAATTCCAATAGAAGAAAGAATAGCTATTTGGTCTGGTGTTGATAAACTTGAGCAAGGGCTACGCCCAAGAATATACGACAGAATCGCCCCGCGTTTGCAAGTGCAATACGAAAGTCATCCATTAAGTAAAATTCGTACTTTTGATGAGGCTTTTCCGAAACCGCCAGGCTTAGACGCATGGCGAAAAAAACTTGCAAACGAAGCGAACTCCGCTCGCGACGCTGCGAAAAATAATAACCCATCTAATACTATTGATCGTAAGTAATTCGTTTACGGTGGATCATACCCACAGCCGCCCCAAGGATTGCATCGCAAAATACGCCAGACGGCTTTGATGCTCCCTTTCCATGAACCGTATTTCTGCAACGCTTCAATAGCATAATCCGAACATGTTGGGCTGTAGCGGCAATGCCCACCCATTATTGGTCGAAGCGTAGCTTGATACATGCGTACGAACATAATGCAAATGTAGAGCAGTATTTTCCGTAAAGTCTTCAACTAGTTCCCTTGCGTAAAAGCGAAGCATACTCCTGCGTCTGCAGAGGTGAGTGTGGTCTCACTGTTACAAGAATATCAATATTTGCCGGTAACTTTTCAATTGAAGTTCTAAACGCTTCTCTGCATCGTCTCTTGATAGTATTTCGAATCACTGCGTTGCCAACTCTTCGTGGGACAGAGATTCCTAAACGTGCATGTCCTATGGAATTTGATTTTCTATGAACAAGTAGCGGGCCAACCGTTGACTTTGTTCCGTGCGCATACATTTCTAAGAACTGCTTCTTCTTTGTAAGACGCTTATTTCGGCGAAAAGAAAATAATGAAAAGGGAGTCACTGGGTGGAATCCTCATCAAGTGCGCGTTGGTAACGAGCCATGAGATTTGAACGTGTAACAAGGCCTTCAATCTCTCCTTTTGAACCTAGTAATGCGAGTGCCTGTACATCTGCTTTCGTAAATTTATCAAGAACAATATCGAGCGTTTCTTCATGAGCAATTGTAGGTAGTCCTGATTGTTGTAATTCTGATACTTGCAAAAGAGGAATCGACTCTCTGTACACTAAAGCTGATCTTAAATCTTCTGATGTCACCATGCCGCAGTACTTATTGTGATCATCAACAACTACAAAGTCGGAAGTACCGGCAGATTCCATTAAATCTACAAGTTGTTGTGCTGAATCATTCCATTTTACAACTGTCGCATTAGTTAATGTTAAATCTTCAGGGGTAAGTCTGCGGAGAATGGTAAGGTCGCTCATGGATCCAAGACGGACTCCCATACGTGAGAGTTTAAAAGTGTACACGCTGTCTCTACAGGCAAACCTAGAAACGACAGTGCTAACAACAGCAGCGAACATGAGCGGTAGTATGAGCTCATAGCTTTGCGTTACTTCGTACACAATCAGAATTGCGGTAAGGGGGGCATGCGTTGTTGCGGACACCATCGAAGCCATTCCAACAAGAGCGAAAAAGGCAGGGGAAGTGCCTGGGAAGAAACCGAGCGAATGCACTGAGTACCCAACAATTCCACCTGTTGCAGCACCTATGAGTAGAGAAGGGGCAAATAAACCACCTGCTCCACCTGAACCAACAGTTATGCTAGTTGCTATAAGTTTAATGAGTGCTAGCCCAGCAAGCAGCATAAGTACCGGTCCTGCTTGTTTCAAGACTTCTTGCGTATCAGAAGTAAAGTAGAAATCTGGATCCAGCAATGATTCAATAGTCGGGTAGCCATTGCCGTAAAATTTCGGGAAACTTTCGTCTGACGTTAGCCAAAATATTCCTACTCCTAGGATGCCTAAAAGTAGTCCGCCGACAAGAGGGCGAGCAAAGAGAGGAATTTTACTTGAAGCAAAGAGACGCTCTGAAAAGTCAAGTGTCCGAACGAACATTGCTCCAATAAGACCACAGACTAAACCAAGTAGCAAAAATGTTGGTATTTGAAGAAAGTTGAAAGCAATGTCGCCATGCGTAAAACCATCACCCACATCAAATAAAGCAGCGTCTCCAAGAATGCCTTGTGTCGTTGCAGAAGATACAACCGCTGCAATAACAATTGGCGTAAAAGTTTTTAATGAAAAGTCACGAAGTAAAAGTTCCATGACAAAGAAGATGCCTGCAATTGGTGCGTTGAAAACGGAAGCCAATCCAGCGGCAGCTCCACAGCCAAGTAACGTTCCTGTGTGTTGCGAACCTGTTCCAAGTAAACGAGCAATATTTGAACCAACTACAGCACCAATGGTAACAATAGGACCCTCTGCACCAGCAGAACCGCCAGAGCCAATCGTAGCCGTCGATGCCAGCCACTTTCGGAGACCAATTTTCCAACTCATCCGACCTTTTTTTCGCTGCACGGAATAGATGACGGAAGTTACACCAGGACCAACGCCTT
>JABHWX010000074.1 GCA_018657585.1 Phycisphaerae bacterium | reverse complement strand
CTCTACGGTATGCACAGCCAAAACAAAACTCTACCGAAGCAAATTAGCGGTTTTACACTTATCGAACTTCTCGTTGTAATTGCAATTATTGCGCTCTTGATGGCTCTACTACTTCCAGCGCTCGGGAAAGCATTTGGAACGGCAAAATCATCAGAAGACAAAAACAGGCTCAAAGGTATCTACAGCGCAACTGTGTTAGATGCATCAGGAAACGAGGGCAACCTTCCACTACCAAGCGATTATACCGACGAGTACCCAGATGCTGACCACGATACAAGTGACACAACAGCAAACCTTATGTCGATGTTAATTGCAAGAAATTACTTCCAAACCGATTATCTTATCAGTCCCGTTGAAACGAATCCAAACATTAAAGACATGAATGCAGAAGATCTTGTTTATAACTACGACGATATTGATGGCGAAAACGTGTTTTGGGATGATCAGTTTAACGCAGACCTTTCCACAGCAAGCGTTGGAAACGAAGTGCACAATTCGTATGCACATCAAGCACTCTGCGGAGAACGTGTGCGACTAAAATGGAACACCGGCTCAACCGCTTCGGATATTATTTTTGCAAACAGAGGTCCCGAAATCGAGGCCGATGGAGCAACATTTAACGCCGACAGTTTCACCCTCTTGTTCCACGGTGAAAAGGCGCTTTGGAAAGGAAACATTGTGAGTGGTGACGGGTCAACAAAGATGATTGGATCATTCTTTCCGGAAGGAATTGCATACCAACCCCTCAATGGAATGCCGCTAGGTCCTGACAATATATTTACTTCGGAATGGGATGACATTCAAGTAACTGGCGTGCCTACAGGGATGCCATCTGGCGACAACTGGATTGTGATTTGTAATCAAGTAATGAGTGAAAATGAAATTAGCAACGTTAATGATTGACCATCGTGCCTAGTGCGATCCCTGTTTCGATGATAGTCGAGTAACCAAGCTTGGTTGAAATATTAGTTATATTTGCTCTTGAATCCCGCACATCACCAGTGCGTTGTTCTTTGTAAAGCACTTCTACATCTGTTTTTCCAGAAATTAGTTGAATAAGTTCAAGAAGTGATATTCCATTTCCAGTTCCAACATTGAATACTTCACCACGCAATGGTTCGGGATATGCTGCTGCAAGCAAATTTGCATGTACGATATTTTCTACTGGCACGAAATCCCTAGTTTGCTCACCATCCCCATATATGACAATAGGTCTCCGTTTCTTAATTGCATCTGCAAACGAGGTCACAACAGCAGAATATGCCGACTTCGGATCTTGCCTTGCTCCAAATGCGTTGAAATATCGAAGCGAAACAGCGTCTACCGTTGCGTCCTTCATCAATTGTTCGCCCATGACCTTAGATTGTGCATAGGGCGATTCTGCTGAAATTTGGTCGGTCTCAGAACTTGGTAGGGTTGGATGGCTTCCATAGCACGCAGCTGTAGAGGCAAACACAACTCGTTCGCATCCTGCCTTTTGGGCAGCCCTTAGCACGTTGCTCGTGCCTTCAACATTTATTGTTCGGCACCTGTCTTTATCTTCAAAACTTTCTGGAACCGAAACGAAGGCGGCTTCATGGAACACAAGAGAACAGCCTTGGGAAGTTTCCTCAAGAATGTCATTGTCCAGTATGGAGCCTTCGATGAGGGTGGCGTCAATCGGACATAGATTTGTGCGATGCCCAGTACTTAAATCATCAAGCACGCGCACATATGCACCGAGTGACGTTAAATGTTGTGTAAGATGTGAACCTATAAAACCTGCACCACCAGTAACGAGCACTGTGCGGTCTTTAAAATAATTATCGTATGTCATTGATTCCATAGCAGAATATTATCTTACCACCAATGCAATTGAACCTTTACAATTCACTTACTCGACAAACAGAACGTTTTATCGCAATAGACGAAGATAAAAAAGTAGTAACATTTTACACATGCGGTCCAACCGTGTATGACTTTGCACACATTGGGAACTTCCGCGCATTCCTAAACGCTGATGTCCTTCGCCGAACGCTTGAGGCAATCGGTTACAAGGTGAATCAAGTTATGAATATTACTGACGTAGGTCATATGACAGACGACGCTGTCGCAGATGGCGGTGGCGAAGACAAAATGGAAGTTGCTGCCAACCGGTTAGCGGAAGCAAAAAAATCAGGCGCACTTCCAGAAGGAGTAGAACTTGATCCTACCGACCCACTTGCGGTTGCTCAATATTATGCACAAGCATTTATTGAAGATGCAAAAGCACTCGGCATGGAAATTGTTGACGACGCCCAAGCGAACCCAGATGTAATGCCAAGACCAACGCAGTACATATCGCAAATGATTGCTATGGTTGAAACACTTGTCCAAAAAGAACATGCGTATGTTGCAAATGATGGTGTAGTGTATTTCGACGTTCAATCGTTTCCTGAGTACGGAAAACTTTCAGGAAACACGATGGAACAATTGCGCTCAGGCGAAGGTGGCAGGGTAGATATGGAAACGCAGGCGGTCAAGAAAAACCCCGCAGATTTTATGCTTTGGAAACCAGACCACAACCACCTCATGCGGTGGGCAAGCCCTTGGGGAGAAGGGTATCCCGGTTGGCACTTGGAATGTTCTGCCATGGCAACATCTTTGCTCGGCGATGTAATCGACATTCATAGTGGCGGCGAAGATAACATTTTTCCGCATCACGAATGCGAAATTGCGCAATCTTGTTGTGCTACAGATGAAAACTCGTTTGCAAACTATTGGTTCCACACCCGTTTCCTTCTTGTTGATGGCGGGAAGATGAGCAAGAGCAAGGGTAACTTTTACACACTCCGTGATCTTGTAAACAAGGGGGCAACTCCCGCAGCAATTCGTCTCGAATTGATACGCACGCATTACCGTTCAAATGCAAATTTTACACTTCAAGGATTAAAAGATTCCCAGAGACAAGTTGATCGCTGGAAACGATTGGCAGACTGGCTTTGCGAACATGGATGTGTGAAAGTTAACAAAACCCCTTTGCAAGATGCTAAAGAAAAATTTCTTGCTGCAATGTGCGATGATTTAAATGTTGCAGGCGCTATTGGATGTTTAAGCGAAGCAGTAAGCGAATACACAGTCGATATGCCACCAGAAAATGGCGAGGGATTAGGAACACTTGCAGATGAGCATAAAGCTTTACAAGTAATGGATTCTGTTCTTGGAGTGATAAACCTTGAATCTTGTGCGAGTACAAAAAATGTAGATGTCGACAAAATAGAATCACTTATTGATGCTCGGCTTGAAGCACGTGCTTCAAAAGAATGGAATAGGGCAGATGAGATTAGAGATGAGTTGTGTGCAATGGGTATTGAAATTAAAGACGGAGCTGACGGAACCACTTGGTCTCGTGTTGTCCAATGAACAGCCCACCAATCATTGGCATCATCGGAGGGATTGGCTCTGGGAAAAGTACGATTGCGAATATCATGGGTGAACTTGGGTGTATCGTTGCCGATGCCGATGCAAACATTGCAATAATTCTTCAACAAAAAGATGTTCAAGAACAACTCACCGGATGGTGGGGCGATGCTATTAATTCAGAGGATGGATTACTCGACAGGCAGGCCATCGCAGATATCGTGTTTCGAGATGATTCTGAAAGGGTGCGGCTAGAAGATTTGCTCCATCCACTAGCGAGAAAAATGCAAGAAAAACAGTTTTCTGTAGCAGATTCCTCAACAAAAGCCCTGATAATTGATGCACCACTTCTGATTGAAAGTGGTCTTGACGTACTCTGTGATGCAATAATTTTTGTTGATGTGCCATTTGAAACACGTAAAGCAAGAGTGCTACAAAGCAGAAATTGGACAGAACAGGAATTGCAGAGTCGAGAAGCAACACAGTATCCACTTGACAAGAAGCGCAAAAGAGCAGATTATGTAGTTATCAATGAGGGCGACCTTGGAGCAGTCACGCTGCAAGTCAAAAAAATCCTTGATGAGATCCGACGGCAACTCGCCTAATAAGAGGTTGCCACTCCCCCTAAGAACATACGAAGATGTTTAACCCACACCGGGTATAACCAATAGCGCATAATGCGCAACGTGAGAGATCCCTTTTCGGGACGTGAGGAAAAGTAAAATGGCTAAGAAACGTAGACGAAGAAAAAAAACTGGCAGCGGTGGCACAGCGACAATGTCGTTGAAGCCAGGAGAGGTTCCTTCAGATGAGGAGCTTGAAGCTGAAGCTGCATCGCTCGACACAAAACTAACTGCAGCTGCGCAAAAGAAATACGATAAGGCAAAGAAAGAAGGGTACGACCTTTCTGCACTTCAGCACATGAAGGGCAAAGATTTAGGTGAAGTTGCGAAGAAAGAAAAAGTTGAAAACTGGGCAGAGATGCCTCGCCAAAAACTTGTATTTGAAATTTTGAAAGCACAAGCGACTCGCCAAGGATTGATGATTGGCGAAGGCACACTTGAAATAATGTCGGATGGTTACGGTTTCTTGAGAAGCCCAGAATATTCCTACGTAGCTTCACCAGATGATGTGTATGTGAGCCCATCGCAAATCAGAAGGTTTGGCTTGCGGAAGGGGCAGGTTATTCGTGGTTTAATCCGTCCACCAAAAGAAACTGAAACGTATTTTGCAATGTTGCGAGTAGAAGCAATCAATGGGCGTGATCCAAAAGATGTCCATGATATTTCTACATTTGAAAATCTTGTTCCATTGCACCCCGATTCGAGAATTCATCTGGAAACAGAAAGCGAAATCATTGAAACTCGTGTAATTGACCTTGTTGCTCCAATGGGGTTTGGGCAACGGGCGCTTATTGTTGCTCCTCCAAGAACAGGTAAAACAGTTCTGTTGCAAAGAATGACATGCGCAATCGCGAGCAACCACCCAGAAGTACATGTGATTGTGCTTCTTGTTGACGAACGTCCAGAAGAAGTAACTGATTTTAAGAGGAGTACGCCAGATAGTGTAGAAGTAGTTGCCAGTACGTTCGACGAAGAAGCTACTCGTCATATACAGGTTGCTGAAATGGTGATGGAAAAGGCTCGGCGTATGGTTGAGTTTGGTGAAGATGTTGTCATTCTCATGGACTCAATTACAAGGCTTGCTCGTGGGTACAACAATGGCATGCCTTCGTCAGGAAAAATTGGCACAGGTGGTGTTGATTCCAAGGCGCTCATTCGTCCAAAGAAATTCTTTGGTTCAGCACGAAATATTGAAGATGGTGGTTCGCTTACAATCATTGGTACCGCACTTGTCGATACTGGATCAAAAGCAGATGAAGTTATTTTTGAAGAGTTTAAAGGCACGGGTAACTCTGAGTTACACCTCACTCGTAAACTTGTAGAAAAGCGAATTTGGCCTGCAATTGACATTGCCGGTTCAGGCACACGCCGCGAAGAACTTCTACTTGATCCAAAAGAGTACGAACTGGTTGGTCGCTTGCGAAAGGTTGTCAGCGATATGAGCCCAGTAGAAGCAATGGAGATGTTACGTACCAGAATGGTGAAAACAAACTCCAACGCAGAATTCTTGATGACTATGAATTTAGGCTAAGAGATTTTGTGGTCAAAATCACTCACTCGCGTACACTGTTGAAACAAAAATGGAATTATTCATGGCACAGAACAATCAAAAACGCGGATTCACCATCGTTGAGATACTCGTCGTTGTTTCAATCATCGCAGTACTTGTTGCGTTCCTTATGGTTGCATTAAGAGGGAGCCAAGATGCTGCTAAGAATGCAAAAGTGAACGTGAAGTTAAAAGAAATTGGACAATGGATGTCATTGTGGTCAGGCGAAAATCAAGATAGAGTTTTGCCAAGCCAGTTTGATTTTAACGACGAAGCAGACGCGGGTGCGTCAATAACTGTTCGACGCTACGAGGACGCTCCTGACGACAACACCAACGATAGTGAAACCCGTGGTCAATACCAGGGTACATGGGCAGATATTCTTTGGACAAACAACAACCTGCATCAAACGTTTGGTTTACGGGATAGATACGACGAATCAGATCCGAATTCAGCATTACGTTGGGAATCGGATTCCCCAGATGATGATATTTTTGAAGTGTACTCTTCGTTCAGTCATCCCTTTCGTTCTACATTTAATAACACACGTGGTGAAGAGACAGATTATCCTGGTTACTTCGCAGCAAATGATTTCTTTGATTCAAGAAGCGACAATGATGCTGATGGCGAAACGTCCTCAATGGTGGACAGGTATTACACGTATGCCATGTTGAACTCACCCGGCCGTTCGGTTTACCTAGTGGATTCCCTTGTTGGAGAAACTATTTCGGATGAAGCAGAACCTTGGGATGGAATTGCATTTACGGGGAGCGGTCCGATTTCAAATGATTCGCTTAATGAAGTAGGTGAAGTCGACTTTAGATACGGTGATGATTGCCTGATGTTGATGCTTGATGGTTCAACTCGACGTGTTCCCCGATGGACTGAACGCGGACCAATGGACCCCCCCCCAACAGGCGCCGATCTCTCGTTGTATGGGCAAGGCATTCGCGTGCACCAACTTACTCGCCGCAAGGCAACGCCATAAGCATTTTTGGTTAAAAAACAGGGATTGCGAGGGCGTAGGTGAAGAATCTTTGAATGAACCATGCCCAATGGGGTTGCGATTTTGTTGATTTTCGTTACACTCTCCATTCCGTCCTTATACAGGACGGTTTTTAAATCGTGGGGGTTTAGGGGGAAGGCACATCGGAGATGGTGCCCGAGCGACCAAGGACGGTCAACGCATGGCGGATCCCAAATGCCACCGTAGCTCAGTGGTAGAGCGCATCCTTGGTAAGGATGAGGTCACGGGTTCAAATCCCGTCGGCGGCTTAGG
>JABHWX010000012.1 GCA_018657585.1 Phycisphaerae bacterium | reverse complement strand
TGAAGGACGAGATGCTAGTGAATGCATTGATGTATTCCCTGGAATCGGAATCAATAACGAATTAAGTGGAAATGTCATTGACATTTGCCCAGTCGGCGCAATGCTTGACAAAGATTTTATGTTTCAGCAACGCGTTTGGTTTTTAAAAACCGCGCCTTCTATTGACCCGCTTACAAGTAGTGGCGACAACATCAACATTGAGCATAACAACAACAAAGTGTATCGAGTTAAACCAAGAACTAACTGGGATGTCAATATGTTCTGGATTACGGACGAGGTTCGATATGGCTGGAAGTTTGTCCACGACGAATCGCGAGTTACAGAGATGAATGAAGATGCTGAGTTGATTGCAGCAGACAAGTTGCAACAGGCAGACAATATTGCCTTACTCGTAAGCCCAATGATGAGTTGCGAAGATGCTTGGCTACTAGGTCAACTTGTTCGTTCAATGGATAGCAGCGCAATCATTGGCCTGGGGCCAGTACCAACGGTTGGCGAAGACAAAACATTCAAAAGCGGTTTTACGATTCGCAGCGAAAAAGCACCGAACGCTAGAGGTGTAAAGCGCGCACTTGGAGATGCTCTTGATTACGACGAATGGAAAAAACAAATGTCTGGAGCAGACACGGTAGTTGTGACTGGAAACTACCCAGCATCATGGGGTACCCCTGAAATCGCCGAGAACCAAACGCTCATTTTGATTGACACAATAAAAAACGATTTGACTGACAGTGCCGACGTATTCCTTCCTGCTGCGACTTGGGCGGAAAAAGCAGGTACGTTTGAAAATTACGACAACAAGTTACAACTGTTTGAACGCGCAATTCATCCACTTGGCGATTCGCAAGCGGAGGGTCAAATTGCGATGAACTTGCAAGCACTCGTGGATGATATGGAAGCAACTGTGTTCAACGCAGCAACTGTGCGAAGAAGAATGGCGGATACGGGGATTGCCGGCATGCTCGAAGTTGAACTTCCTCAAAACACAAACCGTGTTGACACCGATATGCCTCTATCGGAAGTGTGATTACTCGATGGTTTTAAATTCAGCGGTGAAGTGGCGAAGAGCCGCGGGCTGTTTCGTGATGCGGACACCTTTGATGGAATCTTTTAAAGTGTTGATGTATTCCAAAACCTCCACAACGTAATCGATGTGACTTTGCGTATACACCCGTCGCGGGAACGCAAGTCGCACCAACTCTTTGTCGGAAAACTTTTCGCTTCCATCTGGTTGTTGCCCAAACATAACACTGCCAATTTCACTCGTACGAATGCCACCCTCAAGATACAACGTGTTCGCTAAAGCCCACCCCGGATATTGTTCTTGAGGAATATGCGACATCCAAGATTTCGCATCAAGATAAATAGCGTGACCGCCGGGTGGTTGCAAAATTGGAACCCCCATTTCTGTTAGCCGCTCACCAACATACGCAACAGTACGTATTCGATACGCCAAATAATCTTCGCGAAGTGCTTCGTACAAACCAATTGCAACTGATTCCAAATCGTAGCCAGCAAGACCCCCATACGTTGGAAAACCCTCCGTCAAAATCAACATCGAACGGCACTGTTCAGCAAGCGAGTCATTGTTGAGCGCAAGGAAACCACCCATGTTTGCCATGCCGTCTTTCTTCGCGCTCATCGTTGCACCATCTGCGAGCGAAAAAATTTCGCGAGCAATGTCAATTGGAGTTCGGTCCTCGTTGCCTTCTTCTCGCAACTTAATAAACCAAGAGTTTTCAGCAAATCGGCAAGCATCAATAAAGAATGGCACGCCACGTTCCTTGCAAAGTTGACTAGCTGTGCGGATGTTTTCTAAACTGACAGGTTGTCCGCCGTTGGAATTATTCGTAATTGTCATCATGACCATTGGCACTTTGTCTGGCCACTGATCCAAGATTGATTTCAACTCGTCGATGTCCATGTTCCCTTTGAAGGGTGCAACACTTTGCGTATCACTATTTCCTTGGGCAGGGATGTCAACGGCAGCAGCGCCGCGTGATTCAATATTGGCACGTGTTGTGTCAAAGTGCGTGTTGTTTGGAACGACTTGTCCATCTTCAACCGCGGCGCCAAATAAAATGCGTTCGGCAGCACGCCCCTGATGCGTAGGAATAATGTGCTTGAATCCCGTAATGTCTTTGACGGCTTTTTCAAAACGATAGTACGAATCAGCGCCCGCGTAACTTTCATCACTTCGCATCATGCCCGCCCATTGTTCGTTGGACATTGCGCCGGTGCCGGAGTCGGTTAACAAGTCAATCAACACATCTTCGGCTTTCAGAAGAAAAACGTTGTTACCAGCTTTTTCTAATGCGGCAGCACGTTCTTCGCGGGTAGTTGATCGTATTGCCTGCACTTGCCGAATACGAAATGGTTCAATAATCGTTTTGAATTCCATTTTTTAGTTCTCTTCTTATCCAATGAGGTGTTCAAGAATCGCCATGCGAGTTGCAACACCGCTTGTTACTTGTGAAAGAATTAAGTTGTGCGGTGAACTTTCAATGTTCGCAACACTGTCATCAATTTCTAACCCTCGGTTCATAGGTCCAGGGTGCATAATTGCCCCTTGGAAGTTGGCAGCTCTTGCTTCTGTAAGCCCAAATTTTTCTCTGTAATCCTCGCAAACTTGAGCATCACGTTCAAACTGCACGCGTAACATCATGATCCCCGTAATCTTGGCTAGCATACTGTCAAAATCCGAAGATGTTTCGCAGTTCAAATCTTCTGGCAACAATTCTGGCGGACCAACAAGCGTTACTTTTGCACCAAGTTTTTTTAACCCAATGACATTTGACCTTGCAACTCTGCTGTGTGCAATGTCACCAACGATGGCAATATGTTGTCCCGAAAGATCATCAGTTCCAAAGTATCGGCTTAGCGTCACCGCATCAAGGAGAGCTTGGGTTGGGTGCGAGGTCGTACCAGAGCCCGCATTGATGACAGGTACGCCAACTTGTTTAGCGATTTCATCTGGACCATTTTCTTCAGAACATCGCACAACGATTCCCGCTACGCCCATTGCTTCTAAGTTGAGCGCGGTGTCAACAAGCGACTCACCTTTTGATGAACTTGATGTTTCGCCGAGTAAATCAATGTAATCGCCGCCAAGGCGTTTCGTTGCTATAGTAAAACTGCAACGCGTCCTTGTTGAGTTTTCCATAAAGAGGTTGGCGATAATTTTTCCAGCAAGCGGTTCATCAGGTTCATACCGATCGCCCGCATTAAGGAAGTGTGATGCCCGTTTCATTAAGCCAATCATGTCCTCGCGTGCGAGGTCATCCAAGTTCAAAAAATGTCGTCCATTCCACGGCATTGAATACACATTGTACCTTTAATTAGACGATCGAAATCCAATCGTTGTTTTTGGCTTGTTTGGCGCCGAGCTCGGTAAAAGCATACAGAGGAGTTTGATGACCGCCACGACCCTCTTTCTTTGAGACCCCAAACTGGCACCCCAAATATTTCAAGTTTGTATGCTGAGTCGAAGAAATAGAACAATTGGGCAAGTGAGGTATTTTGCCGACTCTTGCTGTCGCTGCCAAGAAAGTTGCTACCTAGATGACGAACCTGCATGTTGTGGAAGATGGTTTGCATGGTGAAGCTCCAATTACCAAGGAACGTATTCAGAACAACCAGAGTGTTTGGGCCACGCTTCATGAATGAGGAATAGCTTTTTTGTGTAGAATGCGAGCGTGAAACATTTGGTGTTACTATTTGGTCTTGGTTTAGTTGTGCTCAGCGGCTGTTCTTCGAGCGTCACAGGACCAGATGTAATTGTACTTAACCAGCATAATTACACCGCAGTGTTTGATGCGGCAGTTGCGGCGGCGGATGCAGACGGAATGAAGCCGGTCTTGCTTGATAGGCGCGGGGGGATTATTGCAACAGAGCCAGCGGTTGCGGGTAGTTTTGGAGAACCGTGGAAACCCAAGCCATCGACTGCCCGCCAAGGACTTGAAAACACACTTGCAATGCAGCGGCGAACCGCTCGGTTTGAGTTCACCCCAATCGAAACAATTCCTGTGCTTGGCATGGATAACGATGTATTAATTGGCCCAAACCTTATCACCCCTACAGGTCAAGATTTGACCAAGTATGAAGGCAAATTAGAATTGCGAGTGTGGGTGTATGTGGAACGGCAATATACACAAGGAATCCAACGCGGAACATGGACACTGGGCAGTGAATCTATAACGCAAGTATTGTCCGCAGAAGAACCTTGGGAACAGGTTCCAGGAACGTTTTGGGCACCGGCAAATCGCGATGTGGCGCGAGAAAAGATGTTGCTGGGCACCATAGAGGCATCATTCCACCAGTAAAAATCCGGTTATTCCGGTACCAACCACTAAAATCCCATATTGGACGTTGATTCAAACCGGCATGCTGTTACTCTAATCGTGGAGAAGGTTATTTGAAGAAATTTTTGTATTCCATACCAGTATCTATCCCCCTATTTGTTTCGGCATTGGTTTTTTCTGATGTGGGCCTAGATCATGGACTCGATGATTTAATTCTTCGACTGGGTGCGGGCAATGAACCAACTGGTCTCGGTGTTACAGTTGGGCAAGTTGAAGCAAACGATGCAAGTGCAAATTATGGACCGGACACATCGCACGCTGATTTTGTTGGTAACACATTTATCTACATGAGTGGAGCGACCGGAATTTCGGGACACGCGACAAATATAGGACGTCGTATATATGGTTCAGGCGGGTTGGGCATTGCACCAGAAATTGAAAATGTGTATGTATATTCAGCAGCTGGGTGGGTACAGAATGATTTTCTGAACCTGAATACTTCGAACAATCCCGGGACGCCCCCAGGAAACATTTCTATTTTTAATCATAGTTGGATTGGTTCATTTGGAAATACGACACTTGATATGCAAGCGCTTCGAAGATCAGATTGGTCTGTTGACAATAGCAATGTCATGATGATTTGCGGAATTGCAAACAGCGGAAGCCATAACCCGTTGATGGCATTTGGGTTTAATGGTGTAAGTGTTGGTATGTCCAATGGCGAACATACTGCTGGCGAAATACCTTCTGGGTACGACTCATCTGGGAGCCAAATCCCACTTATCGTTGCTACTCAAAACACAACAAGTGCTGCAACTGGAGTGGTGTCTGCAGCGACATCTCTTATTATTGAAACTGCCGAAACGCATCCAAACACCTCAGGGAATTTTTTTGCAACACTTTCAGAAACCACAAAAGTAGTTCTGTTAGCAGGCGGACGGCATGAAGGGGGATGGACAAATAACCCAATACTCTCTGGTCCAAACCGCGGTAGAACAAATCAGCCAATAGACGAAACGTTCGGTGTTGGTACGGTAAACGTAGATCGTTCATGGCAAGTTATGGCTGGAGGCCAGCACTCTTCAAGCGCAACACCAACAAATTTAATTTCCGCACCGTATGCGGGTTGGGAAAATTGGCTTCTTTCAAGCAACCAAAGTCGTTATATAAGGCTAGATGTTCCTACTTTGGCAGACGAAGTGTCAATAGTACTTACTTGGCACCAAGTTTCAAATAGTAGTTTTAGTGCATATACCATTGCCGATTTAAATATTGAGTTGATGGCGTACAACGGCGGGAAACCAACTTCGCTCGTTGGCGATGTTGGATTGGGTGTGTTTGGTTCTGGCAATGTAGTGAGTGAGAGCGAATTCGATAATGTTGAGCACCTGTATATCAAAGACCTTTCACCAGGAGAGTATGTTCTAAAAATTCACCGCGTAGATTTAGCTAGTGGATCAAGAGTATTCGGTGTGGGGTGGCTTCTTCCTGAACCCGACGCTGGCGTACCTGGTGATTTAAATGGAGATGGTGTTGTTGATGTGAACGACCTTCTTGTCATCATCGGTGCTTGGGGAGTCTGTTCAGGTGAATGTGCCGCAGACTTAACTGGAGATGGGATGGTCGACGTACTCGATATCCTTGAGCTTCTTTCTCTTTGGTCCTAATTCTCCAATGGTAATTCGGTGCCGCGTGTACACTATAAAAGATGCAACGGCGGAATATTCCATCGATTCTAATAATGATTGGCCTGTTTTCGTTCTTCGCTGCATTCCTTCTTTATCCTATTTGGTTGACTGTTCAGGGGGGGTTTGAGAGTCAGGATGGCGGGTTCACCCTTCATCACATATTGACTGTTTTTGAGGACCCAGTTTTGTTTGATGGCTTCCTCAACGCAATTGGTATCGCGGTTGGAACTACTTTGGTTTGCCTTGTCATTGCACTTCCACTAGCGGTTCTTTCCGCCCGTTTTATTTTTCCATTGAAGGGTTTGTTTTCAGCACTGGTTCTCGTTCCTCTGATTCTTCCACCCTTTGTTGGCGCAATTGGTTTGCACCACCTTTTAGGCAAGTACGGCGCGATAAACACCCTGCTTGTTGATGCTGGTTGGATATCAGAAGGGTATGACTTTATTGGAAACGGTGGTTTTTGGGCAATTATATTTATTGAAGCATTGCACCTGTATCCAATTATGTATTTGAACGCTACTGCTGCGCTCGCAAACATTGATCCAGCTCTCGAAGAAGCGGCAGAAAATTTAGGCGCATCTTCGTGGCGGAGATTTAGGCAAATAGTAATGCCTCTAATTCGACCTGGGCTTTTTGCTGGAGCAACGATTGTATTTATCTGGTCGTTCACGGAGTTAGGCACTCCACTCATGTTTGATTACCAGACGGTAACACCGGTTCAAATTTTTAATGGCATTAAGGAGATGAACGCAACGAAACAGCCGTATGCACTTACTGCTGTCATGCTGTTCGCTGCTGTGATGTTTTACTTGCTTGGAAAGATGGTGTTTGGTGGCAAAGCATACGCGATGTATTCGAAAGCATCAGTGCAGTCGTCGTTACAAAAACTCTCCCCATTCCGCGGGTGGCTTGCGATGCTGGCATTTGCCACAGTCATTGGCTTGGCTGTATTGCCACATATTTCTGTTATTTTCACCAGTTTAGCTGTTGAGGGATCGTGGTATAAATCCATATTACCAACGAGTTTGACGTTTGGACATTTTGAGGGGGCTATAAGCCATAAGTTAGCCGTGGGGTCAATTAGTAACAGTTTGCTCTACTCATCACTCGCGGTGGTCCTCGATTTGATTGTTGGTATTTTAATTGGCTACATAATTGTTCGCACAAAAATTAAAGGGCGAAGTTTACTTGATGCACTTTCCATGTTGCCACTTGCTGTTCCTGGTTTGGTCATGGCATTTGGCTATGTCGCGATGTCTTTGCGGTGGCCATTTGGAGAGGGACAACCTCTTGAAGGATGGATTGATGTAATTGGTGCGACACCGAATCCAATGCTACTCCTAGTGATTGCGTATGGCGTGAGGCGATTACCGTATGTTGTACGTTCCGTAGTTGCGGGGCTTGAACAAACAAGCGGCGAACTTGAAGAGGCGGCTATGAACCTTGGTGCGGGCAGAGTGCGCGCCGTCAGGACAATTATTATTCCGCTCATAATGGCAAACCTCATCGCTGGTGGTCTATTAGCCTTTAGTTTTGCAATGCTTGAAGTTTCCGATTCTTTGATTTTAGCTCAACGTGAATCTGATTATCCAATAACAAAGGCGATTTACGTCCTCTTTGAAAGGTTGGGAGATGGTCCCTATATCGCAAGTGCGATGGGCGTCTGGGGCATGGCTCTCCTTGCGGTGACCTTAATTGGAGCTAGCGTGTTGATGGGCAAAAAAATGGGTGCCATCTTCCGCGTCTAATTTTATGCCTAGCACCGCGCCGGGCATGGTGCTAGGCATGGTGCCAAGTATATGGTTGCACTATAATGCGGTATTCCAATGCCCTACACACTTTCTCCAATTACAGATGCGTACAATCTTGATATCGAGACACTCGATGAACTGCAAGGACGAGCAGAATGCGAAGATCGCTGGATACTCAATTTCGGTCCACAACATCCCGCTACACACACCACACTCCGATTGGTGTTGGAGCTTGATGGCGAACGTGTTGTAAACGCAACCCCCCATATAGGGTATTTGCATAGTGGCTTTGAGAAACTCGCTGAGCACCATAATTTTAATCAATACGTTTGCACAGTTAGCCGCATGGACTATGTAAGCCCAATTGTCAACGATATAGCTTGGCACCACGCAGTTGAAAAACTTCTTGATATTGATTTAACTCCACGATGCAAGGTGCTACGTACAATTTTATGTGAACTTGGTCGGATCCAAAACCACCTACTTTGTGTGGGAGCTGCAGCGCTTGATCTTGGTGCTTTTACAGGTTTTTTGTACGGCTTCAACGAACGAGAACATGTGTATGACATTATGGACTACGTTTCTGGGCAACGCTTTCATCCAGATTACACTCGCGTAGGGGGACTTAAAAACGACCTTCCATGTGAAGAAACATTCAAGAGTATGGTTAAGAACTTTATTAATGTTCGGATGCCAAAAGCAATTGGTGATGTCGAAACACTTCTCAATACCAATAGGATTTTTATCGATCGTGTTGAAGGTATAGGCACTATTTCAAAAGAGGAAGCGACCGCTTGGTCACTCACCGGACCACTTGCAAGAGCCTCAGGTGTGACACGAGATCTTAGAAAGGACGACCCATTCCTTTGTTTTGAAGAAAATTGGGATGGACAAGGTGCAAAACCAGTCGAATTTAAAGTTCCAACCGCAACAACAGGAGACTGCCTTGCAAGGTACCACGTTCGTCTTGAAGAAATTAAACAATCTTGCCACATTATCACCCAACTTATAGATGACATTCCAGGCGGTTCTGTAGATGTATTACCAAGCGGCGGGATACAAATGCCCCCAAAAGATCAAGTGTATAGCTCAATTCAAGGCACAATCCAACAATTTGAACTCATTATGCCGAACCATGGTTGGGAGTCTCCAGTTGGGGAGTGTTACGGAGCAATCGAAGGGCCAAATGGAGAATATGGTTTCTATATTGTTTCCGATGGCGGTCCTTGTGCCTGGAGAGCAGCACCCCGTCCATGCTCATTTATTAACTTCCAAACCTTTGCAAAAATGTTTGAAGGTCACCAACTAGCAGACCTTGTCGCGATTCTTGGCTCGCTTAACATTATTGCCGCAGAACTTGATCGGTAAGGAAAAGTATGTCTTGGACACCAAAAAATTCAGCAACACTTACAATTGAGAGAAGAGAACAACCCTATCTCACGCCTGAACTGACTGAAAAAATCACCAAGGAAATTATGCCGCGGTATGCAACTGCCCAGGGTGCGCTTATGACGACTCTTCATGAAGTACAACATGAGTACGACTATATTCCTTGGCAGGCAATGGTTGAAATAGCGAATGTACTAAGTATTACCCCCGCTCAAGTTGCCGACGTTGTTTCGTTTTACGAAGATTACAGAAGCGAACCGATGGGCAAATATATTTTTGGTATTTGCCAATCTATCGCTTGTGAAGTGTGCGGGCATCAAGCAATTATTGATCATCTCAAACAAACTCTTGGAATTGATGTACACGAAACTACACAAGATGGTTTGTTTTCAATTCTTGGAATGGAGTGCCTTGGCTCATGTGACAACGCGCCTTGTGCTCTGGTAAATGGAAAACAGTACGACAAACTCTCTATTTCAAAGATTGATGAACTCGTGAGTAAGTGCCGAGAAGATAAATGATGGCATCGAAGCACAACAAACCACTCATGAGATGTCTCGGCGAATTTGTTGGACATATTATGCGTGCAGTTACAACAGAACTTTCGAAGAAGGAAGTGAAACGAACGGTCGAAGAAAAAACCGAAGGCAACGTCACGCTTCGAAGAACAACAATTGATGAAATAGAAGTTAGATCAGAGGACGCAAACAAGTGACTGATAGATTCTTAACTCGAAACATTCCTGCAAAACGTGAAGATCGAAAAACACTTTCGTACGAAGATTACGTTGCTGCAGGCGGATACCAAACTCTGAAGCAAGCACTTCTTATGAAACCGGAAGACGTTGTTGACATTGTAAAAGCAGCAGAACTTCGCGGTCGAGGTGGTGCTGGTTTTCCGTGCGGCGTGAAGTGGACATTCTTGCCAGACCCAGACGGCGAAACGCGTTATTTATGTGTAAATTGTGACGAAGCAGAACCGGGCACATTCAAAGATCGTCTTCTTGTAGATTTTGATCCACACTCTGTTATTGAAGGTATTGCTATTGCATGCTACGCATGTAAGCTTGACACAGCATTCTTTTTCATGCGTGGCGAATGGGAAGCACAAGCAAAAATAATGCAGAATGCTATTAATGAAGCTTACACAAATGGCATCTTTGGTTCGCAAGGAATTATGAATGGTGCATCTGAGTTTGCAATTGAATGCACGTTACACCGCGGTGCAGGTGCATATATTTGCGGCGAAGAAACTGCTTTACTTGAAGCAGTTGAAGGCAAACGAGGTTGGCCAAGAATTAAACCACCGTTTCCTGCAGTTAGTGGTCTTTTCGGCAGACCGACAATTATTAACAATGTTGAAACACTCGCAGCTGTTCCACTAATTGTGGAAAAAGGTGCCGATTGGTGGAAATCATTTGGTTGTGAATCCACAATTGGAGGTCCAGCGAGTTTTGGCTTAAAGCTTATGGGTGTTTCCGGACATGTAAATAACCCAGATGTGTTTGAGGTTCCTCTTGGAATTACCCTTCGTTCTCTTGTTGAAGATTACGCAGGTGGCATGAAAAATGGTCGTGCATATAAAGGCGCAATTGCAGGCGGTGTGAGTATGGGAGTCCTAGGGCCAGATCAGTTTGATGCTGAAATGGATTTTGATATAGGCAAAAAAAATGATGTCATGGGACTAGGAACAGCATGTCCAACAGTGTTCGATGAAGGTACTGACATGGTTGCAGTTGCTCGTAACATTGCACGGTTTTACAAAAACGAATCGTGTGGACAATGCACTCCTTGTCGCGAAGGCGCTGATTGGATTTACAAATTGCTTTGTAGAATTGAGGCAGGAAATGGGAGCATGAAAGACTTAGACCAAGTTTTAGAAGTAGCCGGTTCAATGGGAATCATGCCCGGAACAACGATCTGTGGTCTTGCAGATGGAAACAGTTGGGCAGTTCGAACAATCGTAAATAAGTACCGAAGCGAGTTCGAAGCTCGTTGCAAACCCTCTTTGGTGCCAATTACCCCATAATTTATAAGAAAACTTGTTTTTATGTGTATTGCTTGTATATTGCGTAATGAAATGGAAGAGTCAAAAGAACAACTTGACCAACCTCCGCCGACAAACGTCACCGTTTGCGGTGATGTTGATGTTGATTACACATGGTTAGAGCAACACGCAGCAGCAGCGTTGGGTTATCTGCAAAAGGGAATGGCTGAGGTTTCTGTACGCGTCGTGAACGATGCCGAAATGTCGGAGTTGCATATAAAACATTCTGGCGTAGAGGGAACAACAGATGTGTTGACCTTTGATCACGGAAGTGATGCACAAGCTGTACGAGCCGATATTGCGATTTGTGTTGATTTTGCAGAGCGAGAAGCGAATAAGAGAAACCACGAAACGAAGAATGAACTACTTTTGTACATTGTGCACGGAATTTTGCATTGTTGTGGATTTGATGATCACGACGAATCTGCACACGCATTGATGCACGCTGAAGAAGATCGTGTTCTATCAGCTATTGGCATCGGCAAGGTTTGGAGTAATCGGTCGTGATAGGTGTACTTTGGTTAATTTTGGTTATTACACTTTTCTTTTGCACTTGGTTAGCGATTGTCGAACGGGCAATGATGATGACAACGCCGCTTGTTCTCCGCCATGAATTAGAAGTAAAGGGAAAGCCACATCGAGGTCTCTGGATCGAAGAACAATATGAATCCGTTTTGCAATCGATATCATTTTTTAAGTTGTTGGGTTTTCTAGGTATTTTGTATTGTTTTATTCTGATGTTTGACACCCACCCAATCACACTTGCCGCATTCATTTCTGGCTCAGTAATTGGTTGGGTAGTAATTTGGATATTTGCATCAGTGATAGCTGGCTCAATTGCAAAATCGGTACCCGTTGGGTCCATTACGCGAAGCTGGTTAGTGATCAGGTGTGCTTCTCTTTTTAGCCCGTTGATAAGATGGTGGACAGGTGTTGTGAACGAAATAGTTCTTCGATTAACTGGCGCAAACCTAAAACAAAATGACGGGTTAAATACCGTTGAAGAACAACTACTTCGTTCTATTGAGCATTCGCAACGTGAGGGAGGCATTCCAGCCGAAGCCGCTGAGATGTTAGAAAACGTGGTTGATTTGCGAGATACAGATGTTGGTGAAATCATGACACCACGAACGGATATCGAAGGCATTGAACTTACAAATGACATTACCGAAATACGGAAGTTTGTTTTGGATTCAGGTCGATCACGTATTCCAGTCTTTGAAGAAAACCTAGACCAAATTCTTGGAATTCTTTACGTGAAAGATATGATTGCATTTTTAGGTGCCGATGCAAATGGTTTTGAACTTAAAAGTATTTTGCGAAAACCAATTGTAGTACCTGACACCAAGCCAGTGCAAGAACTTCTTGCAGATTTTCAAACGAGTGAAGTACACATGGCAGTTGTTATTGATGAGTATGGAGGTACTGCAGGTCTTGTTACGATTGAAGATGTGCTTGAGGAAATCGTCGGCGAAATTCGCGATGAACATGATGATGCACTTGTAGAACGTGAAATCGGCCGTGTTTGCCTAAAAGGGCCAAGCGTTATGGTCGGTTATTACATGGACGAAGAGGCTACGCGTCAATGTTTATCCGATGATGGATGGCTCGACACC
>JABHWX010000011.1 GCA_018657585.1 Phycisphaerae bacterium | reverse complement strand
TTTTCTTTTGCTGTAAGAATTTTACATAACAGTGGGGGTTCTATTGCATAAGAATAAAGAGTGAGCACAACTGCATGAACTGAAATGAGTTCCTCTGTTATGACTGTTGCAGATTAATGACTTAATATGTCGATTGCCTTGCAGTGAGGTTCCTCAATTGAATTTCTTACAAATAATGAAACGATTGCTTCCAGATGGAGAGCTGTGGTTTCTAGCTCTACTATGCCTTGGCTTTGTACTCATGCTTATATCGGTTGTGAGTATTTTTCGAAGAGCTCGTCAACTTCAGCGTTGCAGCAAGTGCAATTATGATCTTCATGCAACTGAAGGTGGACAATGCCCAGAGTGTGGACTTGCCAACGCAGGCAGATTTCAATTGCGTTTCCTCCGTCCATATGTTGGAATCGCTGGTCTACTGACAATCATTGTTACGTCATTTTTTGTTTCATGGCCTAATTTCTGGACTGGGGTGCGTATTGCTTTTGGATATACAGTAACTGTTCATGAGGAATTTGATCTTGGTCACGGTGTTGTGGTCCAAGATTGTAAATTTATAGTTACCTCTGGCGATGACATGTATGGGTACCCAATCGAAGGTGTTCGTGTCATTCGCAATGGAAAAGTAATCTATAAAAAGGAGTTCTTCTCATCAGCGGAGTACTTTCGTGTTGAAGACTTAAATGGGAATGGCACATTGGACTTTAGGTATGGCTATGGAGCACAAGGAAGTGGGCGTTATGAGTTTTCTGAAATCATAGACCCGCTTTATGATGAAATATATAAACTTGAGTCCGAATCTTTTTTTGACATGAATGGCGATGGGGTGATGGAATGCTACGATCGAGAGGATAGTTTGCTCTACACTTGGAACTACGGTGTAGACAAATTGCGTGTTAGCGTAGTCAAATCCTGGGATAAAAAATATGGAAAAAATCAGGGGTGGACCTTAGATGTAGATGCATGTAAAAGTGACCCGCCTACTCAAGAACAGTTCCAAAAATATGTATTTGATATTCGTGCGTGTATTGAGGATCACTTTGAGCGTAAAGGGGGCATCTATCTTGGTTGTATTGCGCCGAGAATGGCTAATCTCTGTTACTCGGGACATCCTGTACTTGCATTTGAATTACTTGATAAGGTTTGGCTTGGCAGTGCAGAAGAGAAGCTTGCATTCGAACTAGAATTTATTGAAGAACTTCGCGAAGCAACTTTTGTTGAAGTTACTGCAAGGTTTGGATTATTCGATGTTGCGGGTCAAAGAAGATGTGCTGATATTGAATAAAAAGGCTTCACAAGGTGCAGCTCCTTTATATATAGTTACACAGAAAACCCCTGATTAGCAGGGGTTTTCTTTTGCCATAAGAGTTTTACATAACAGGGGTGTTTGATTACTCGACGCGATGTTTAGGCGACTCACGTCGCATTGTCATGTTTCTCCACAAATAATTTCAATCGCTCTGCAACAAACTCAAAACAGCTAATGAGCCAATCCTTATGTGAAATCCTGACGTACCATTTGTCCTCCGTAGACATCATCATGGTAGCCCCAAAAGTTTCAGACTCACAATATATGCCTGGAAAGTCAGCCATAAGAGTCCATGCCCAGGATTCATAATCTACTTGGCACTCTTTACACCTTTTATCCCATGCGTTCCACAGTTTTGGCATTAGATCCTTTTGCCCTTCAAGTAATTCATGCCAATTAACAGATAAGCCACGTTCTCGAATTTCCTCCATTGAGTCGCAAATCGATGGAACTGGCAACTCATACAGGATGTAATTCGACCAGTCGATACTATCATCATGATGATCATGCGTACACACGAGTTCCCCACATCCATGTGGTCTGCCCTTGGGTTTTGGAATATATGTTTGTTTCTCTGAGGAACGAATCGGCGAACTCCAGATAGAGTCAATCATTTCGAGAAGTTCCTGATTCTTGCGACACTGCGGATAGATTTCCTCTTCGCGTAATGCATTCTCAATGTCACCCATTGCGGTGAGATCAGATGCGCAATAAACCAACTCGCTCTCGCTAGAAAATGGGCGTGTCTTTCTTACCCAAACATCGATACCACCATTGTTTCCTAGTTCAGCGTACGCCGTAACATCTGTTGTGCACACAAAGCTTGTTCCAATGCCTCCCTCGGTGGTGGACTGCTGACCGCAACCAATATAGATCAATGAACCTCGCAGATTCCGAAGGCGTGTTTCATATGATCCAGACAAACGAATTCCCAATCGTTTGTAGAGGGACCGATCATGCTTACGCGTGAGTTGATGTTCTCTTGCCCATTCCGACAAGGAGTCAATATCACCGGATGCTTTCAAGACCCAACCTAAAGTGTGATACCACACCCCAGTTCTAACGTAGAGTTTCCATTCCCCAGCACCGCAATAATCGAGCCTCCACGGGTTTTTCGTTAGTTTTTCTTTTGCAAACATGGGTTCCCATGCTTCATAGGTTATGTGCGGTATATTCATAATAAATTCTCCTGTAGATCAGGAGAACTGACGCAATCGGCGCAAAAAAACAACCCACTTAGTTGCTTAGCGACACAATGCCGCTTGCCGCATTTCAAGAAACCGTTTCTTGAGACCACCTTGCCTGGGTAGGCAGGTTGGTGAGGGCGTCAGCCCTGCTCTGAATGCTATGTTAATTATACAGGTACAACTAACACCATAGTGTCAGTGGCATGTGAAATATTCATAGTTGATAGAACATACTTGGTAGTTGTTGCGTATTAAGAGTGTGAAATGGGAGGCGGGGGTCGAAAACAAAAAAGAATGACGGGGCTAGTCGAATACGAGGAATCACTGCGCGATACAGGTATAGAAAATGACAAGAAACAATGCATAACAAAGAAAGGAGCAGCTATGGCAACAAACACACAAATGGATTTATGGGAACAACAAACGAAAGGAAAAAATATGGCAACAACGAAAGGAAAAAATATGGCAACAAACACACAAACAGATCTATGGGAACAACAAACGGATTTATTCAATTCAGATTTAGCGAGATTTATACACGCGTCAAATGAGATACATGGAATTCTGAACACAGAATTTCACTTAGCGCCAAGAATTGAGGACGATGAAGGGAGTGTAAGACTGGTCGGTTTTTTCAGGGGGTTGGGATCAGAG
>JABHWX010000073.1 GCA_018657585.1 Phycisphaerae bacterium | reverse complement strand
CAGACCACAACTTCTGAGCAGCATCAGGATTACCCTTTTTTGCTTCTTCAAGCCACTTTGTCACTGTTGATTTATCTGGCAATGGCACCTCCACTGGAAGAAAAACCGGAAAAATCATCATTCCGGTGCGTAACTTCCCATTGAGTATCGCATGTCTTTATAGGAAACGCAACCAACAAAGGAGTTACAGATGCGATTATTCAACTCATTACCAGGGCTAAAGACATCAAAAATGATAAAAAGTGTAACTATTGAACTATGTACTCGCGATAACAAAATCGACCCAATCGCGGAAACTCTGTTCGCAGCACGTGAAGTTGTAAAACTTGGTTTGGCAAAAGATGCAATTGCAACGCATTGGGGAATCCAAGCAATTGGTGTACCTGAAAATCGACTTGAAGACTTACGCAACCACGCTCAAGCAATGGGAGCAAATCGTTGGTGGATAGCAAATTAAAATTTAATCAGTCACTATGCAATTTATTACCTGAGTAGTCGCGCACGAGAAGCGACTTAAGTTAAATAATAACATTGCATAAAGGATACTTTTGGCAAACATACATTACTCGATTGGCTTTTGCACATGCTTACTAAATACAAGCCAGAATGTTGGAAACACTACCATGAAAAGACCTAGAGTGTGCATACTATCAACCGGACCATGTCTTAAGAAAATATCCATCACATAAGAAAATATAACTGCAACAATAACAATGACTGCAGTTGTAATTGAACCGTGAATTATTGCTACCTTTGCTTGTAGTATTTGAAAAAAAGTAGCCCCGACACCAATTATTAATAACAGCGTAATGCCCTTTACATCCAAAATCGTATCTAGTTTTTGATGACCACCTGAAAAGAAGAAAACAATTGAACTAGCCACAAGCACTATCAAAGAGAAATGCAATGCAATTATAGATGGCTGCACATCCTTCAAATAACGAAGCAAAATAACCGTGACGCCACGTGCGATAGTTGCTAAAAAGACTAATCCAACTACAAGCATATCGTCTGGCGGCTTCGCGGATACAAGTATTCCAACGCCAACTGCGGCAACTACACCAGCAACCCAAAATCTAAAGAAATATCTATACCCAAAACAAAAAATTGAAATCACCGCAATCCAGATTGGCTGCGTACTTGTTATCGCAATTGCATCTGCTGGCAATATCTTCGAAACTGCAAAATAGATGGCAAACAAATATGCCGTAGTTAATACATTTCGAATCGCAAGTATTTTATTAAAACAAGTAATTTGTTTTAGGTAACGCCATGCAATTGGCACTCCAATAATCGTTCCAATTAAACCTCTTGACAGCGCGGCGGATTGCCAATCAAGATCACGGTCGAGTTCACTTGTTGCCTCAAAGACAAGGGCAAGCAGAAACCCAGAAAGCGACATCAATATGTATCCCGAAATCTTTGACTGTTCTTTTGACACCTCTTCCATCTTTTAGATTCTAACTGATTTTAATCTCTAGCAGCTGCAGGCATCAACCAAGAGATAATGAGTGCCACTGCTGCTATTCCTACGATTATTACTGTTGTGGTAATAGCCATACTATTGAACCATTCTCTTGATTCATCAAATGTTTCAAATGCATTTTCTGAAGCGTGCAGCAAACCAAAAAACATAATGAAGATGGAAGTTGCCAAGTATCCTAGCCCGCTCACTAAAAATGGTTTCCACTGATGCTTAATGCTCCAAATCGCAAAGCCAAACGCACCTAATACAAGTAACGCATCCCATATATACCATTCATTCAAATATGGTTCCCAAGAATGTTTTGCCAGTAATGCTATTGGTAACAAAGTTGCTGTTGGCAAAATCCATCGAACCGCCGAACCTAAATTTAATCGCAATGGTGTTCTTTGTCTGTCAAGTAAACAACTTACAAGCCAAAGTAGAACAGCGACAATAAAAAACGCAGTAGCTCTTTGTTTGACTTCATTATCACTTAGTGCTGGCCCTAGATTGAAGAAGAATGCAGGCCAATACCATGCTGCAACACCTAGACCAGTTGCAACCATAATAATTGCCATGGACGAGACAGGCCAAGCATCTCCTGTTCTACTTGCTCGGTGCCCAAGTTCGTGCTCGTCTCTTCCCTCAATCGTGTTTAGTCGCAAGCCAAACAAAAGGGCAATGAACCCGATGGCTGCAATTCCTAAACCAAAGAAGCCCCACTCTTTTCCACCGCCAAGCATATCAAGCAAACCAAATGTCGCCCATGCGCTCATCCAAACTGCTACTCCTGCTAGAACCGATGGGATTGTCAATGCGGAAGCGCGTGTTATTTTCCTAAAGAGAATAGAAACAGCCAACCATATTGAACCATTTAACAATAACTGTGCATTCATTACACCATTTTCCCCAAATGGAATTAATTGTTCTTGACCATTTCTTTCAGAAAACCATTGTTGATCGCGAATTAAATAATACAAAGCAATTGGCAACAAAAAATCGGCGAGCATCGCATAGCCAAGCACAAACCGTTTTTGACCGCGTATTAACATATAAACAAAAATGGCTAATGCGACTAAAACAAAGCCACTTGGAATCATCCACTGCAAACTTTCAGATATTGCATCTGTTTTTATTAAAAAGAAAAAACACACTGTTATAGAAACAAGCAACAGCCATCCGCCTAGATAAAACAATACTTGTGACGGGGACAAGCGCCGAGAGTCAAGTAACCAAGCGGACTCTGGCTGTCGAACACGGCGAAGCAAGTTAATTAATTTATTTGCTTCAAGACGTGTTACTAACTCTTGCTTACGCCATGCGTGCACTTCTTCTACCTGCTGGTCCACTTGCGAGAGAAAACGACCTGTTAACTGAGTTGGCCTTGCAACAACTGTTTCACCAGAAATGTATCTCTCTACATCAGCAAGCATTTCGCCAGCACTTTGGTATCGAAGTTCTGGCTCACGCTCCAGTGCCTTTAGGCAAATTGCCTGCAGACCAGCTGGCACTTTGGGATTTATCTCTTGTGGCAATGGTGGTTGGCTATCACGTACTTGGCGAATCAAGGATGAAGCCGACGATGCTGTAAACGGAGTTCGGTCGCACAGAATCATAAAAAGTAAAACGCCAAGAGCGTACACATCTGCGGGCGGGCCAACTAATGATTTTGGTATAAATTGTTCAGGGGCAGAGAATCCTGGCGTACCGCCGTACGATGTTTCGCGAGATTCATAAGTACCATGAGCTAGTCCAAAATCAACTAGAACTGGACTTTCATTTCGATCAATTAAAATGTTGCGCGGCTTAATATCACCATGGATAATGTTGTGCAAGTGCATCACATCAACTGCCGAAATGAGTTTTTTGAGTATCGCCAGTTTATCTTTTATATCAAGCCGTTTAATAGCAAGGTGGAACTCCACACCATCCACCCACTGCATGACAAGAAATGGCACTTGTGTATCAAGCATAACTTCATGAATTGGGCAAATTGATGGGTGCTGCAGCGAAGCCATCGCTCTTGCTTCAGAAAGCACCTTTTCTTGCGTCTCAGGATTATCAGAACCTTTGTGAAGAAGTTTTATAGCAACACGTCTATCAAGAACTGTGTCACGTGCATCATAGACCGAACCCATACCACCGCTTTTTTTGCCTGCGCCAACTTGCCATCTTTCTGGGATGTGTTTGATTGCATCTTCTGGGATGGGAGATAAACTTGGCTGAGATGAATCAATTGTTTGTGCTTGCGATAAATTATGTTCCAGTAACGATTCCACTTCCGCGCGAAGTGCATCATCATCACCGCACTCTTTGTCTAGAAATAAGTCACGCTTAGCAGAACCCATGGAGAAAGCTGCATTGAATAATTGTTGTACTTGGTTAATATCCAAATTCGCCTGCCTGACCCATAATTCTATGATACTGCTATTCTGTATCGATGGATAGTTTGAATATTGCAATGATTAGCGATGTGTTCTTTGGGAATGGCGCGAAGGACCGTCTTGTAAAACGACTTCAAGAAGCAAAAATTTCTGGTGCACAACTAGTTGTGTTGCCGGAAATTGCATGCAACCCGTGGTCGCCTGCGACCAAAAATATATGTACTGAAGATGCAGAAGAACTTGGCGGGCCAAGATGCAGTATTCAAATGGACGCTGCTAAAGAAGTCGGAATTGGTCTTGTAGGATCTGCAATTTTGAGCAAAGACGGACACAGATACAACACGTGCCTTCTTTGGAATGAAGGCGGCGAATTGCTTGGGACGTATCAGAAACATCACATACCTGAGGAAGAAGGATTTTGGGAGACGAGCCATTACTCCCCCGGAACTGAAGGTTTCCCTGTTTTCGACTTCTTGGGATTTAAAATTGGCATACAGATTTGCTCTGATATGAACAGACCACAAGGTTCACATCTGCTTGCCGCTGCTGGAGCCGATGTGATTGTTGGGCCTCGTTCCACTGAACTTGCAACGTATGATAAATGGCGCCCAGTTTGGATTGCAAATGCGCTGACGACGGGCTGCTATATCTGCTCGGTCAATAGGCCTTCGCCAGAAGATGGCGTACTTATTGGAGGCGCTTCAATTGCTATTGCACCAAATGGCGAGGTTTTAGTAGAAAGTTGTGACGCAATAACTCTCTTCAAAGTGCGTCAAAGTACGATACAACAATCTAGGATTGATTACCCAGGCTACCTACCCTGCCGCAGTGAATTGTATGCTCGGTGTTGGGATGGAATAAAGGAATGAAACAATGAACTCAGAACGACTTACTCAAATTGAACAAGAACTTGGTTCTTTACGAAAGAGCGTAAATAGGTGGAGAAGCACATCTTTGATACTTATAGTTGGTGCTGGTCTTTTTGCCGCTAGCGCAACGGGACCAAATGTATTTGACCATCTCATCGTAAATCGAATTGATGTCCTTGGCGAAGCGGGGTCTCCAGTAGTTTCCATCGGGCAAAGCGATGAAGGCGGAAGAGTAGATTTATACAATCAGAGTGGAACCAACTTACTTCGAGTTTCTTGCACCCCAAGCGGTGGCGACGTTGCTGTTTGGGATGATGCGGGGACAAACGTAGCGGGTATATGGTCAACCCCTTCTGGCGGAACGTTTTCTCTATGGAATGAAAAGGGGGAAGAACTTTCACAATTTGCAAGCGGCGCCCTCACGTTAAGTGGAGCGAATGCTTCGTTGCATATTCAGAACGAACACGGTATCCCTGTTGCAGTTGTCGCAAGCGACGAAGATGGTCACGGGCGATTCCAAATTGCAGATGCAGATGGAAAAGTAGTTTCGGAAATGCGAATGCTGCCAGGCGTGGGCGGTGGAATAATTGTAAATACAAGTTCTGGCAAAAAAATGGGCGTGCTTGCCGCTTCGGAAGCAGGCGGCCATTTGAATTTATTTAATGCAAGAAATGTCCCAGTCTTTGTAGCCTCAACAGAAAGCGATGCGGGTGGTGGCGCACTCATTATCTCAAATCAACGCGGAATTCCTGTAATTACAGCAAAGTCTGACGAAGAACACCGCGGAATGATTGAAATCATGGATGCT
>JABHWX010000072.1 GCA_018657585.1 Phycisphaerae bacterium | reverse complement strand
TATGCAGGGGATTGGGTGTTGGGAAATTTCGCAACTGTCGAAGAAGTAAGTGCCGCACTAAAAGACGTCTATGTGTTTAGTAAACCAGTCACATATGGCGCTTTGAAAGATTTTGTTTTTCCCGTTCACATGATTATTACAGATAGTTCTGGAAAAAGCATTGTTGTTGAATTTGTTGATGGGAAAACAAATATTTACGACAATCCTCTTGGAATTCTTACGAACTCTCCAGAATTTCCTTGGCACCTCAACAACTTAAAAAACTATGTCAATATTTCACCACACTCTCCAAACCCATTGACACTTGATGGTATCGAATACACCGCAACCGGTCAGGGTTCGGGCGCTATGGGCATACCGGGAGATTTCACTCCACCTTCACGTTTTGTAAAAATGGTGTACTTGGCCAAAAGTGTATTTCCAGTAGATAACGGCGAAGCGACGGTAAACCTTGCTGACCATATTGTTAATAACGTTGATATTCCAACGGGTTCTGTTCTGGGCGAAAAGGGTGCAAAAAACGACATGCCTGACAAAACACAATGGACGGTTATTAAAGACATAACGAATAACAAACTTTATTTTAAGTCGTACGAGAATACAACGTTGCAGGTTATTGATCTAAACAAAATCGATTTTACAAAGGGCGCCAAGATTCTTGACATCCCAGTTGACTCAAAGCAGATTTTTGTTGATGCTACCGAGCGATTTTTAGACAGTTAATCCATCATAGGCAAGGTTTATGCCTTCCGGAAGTTCGGCGTCTGTTTTTGCGTGTGAAACACAGTGCGTCATGTGCGTGAAATATGTTTGTTTTGCGGCAACTTGTTGTGCAATTTCAATTGCTTGGTCTAGGTTTAGGTGTGTTGGATGATGTCGAAAACGAAGCATGTCGAGCACCAAAACGTCTAACTGTTCTAATTGTGGCCATGTTTCGGGCGGTATTGACGATACGTCGGTGCAATACGCAACTGTTGGACCCCGGGGAACATCAATTCTAAATCCAACAATTGGAAGTTTCCCGTGCAAAAGACGAATTGGGGTGAACAAAACACCATGCAAATTGATGGGGATGTCAGCCGTAAGTTCATTTGGAATCAAGTTCGCAACAAATGAATCGTTTACATTTTTGTGGGATTCAAAAACGTGTTGAAAAACACGAGCAAGATGCTCGAGTGTGTGACGCTCTGCATAAATACTTAACGGTTGTTGCATCGAGATGTTAAACATTCGAGTGTCGTCTAGCCCAAACGTGTGGTCGACGTGGTTGTGGGTAAACAAAATAGCATCGCAACGAGTAAGTTTTTCTTTGAGTACTTGTTGTCGAAGGTCTGGTGACGCATCAATCAGGATTACTCGTTCTTGTCCATCCTCGTCCTTAAACCGAACACAGGCACTGCAGCGCAACCGTTTGTCTTTTGGGTCATCACTTGTGCAGACATCACAATCACAGGTAATAACAGGAACTCCCGCAGACGTCCCTGTCCCCAAAAAAGTGAACGAGAAATCACTAACTGGCATTTGCGACGCCTGTCTTTCTAATGAGTGGACCAACCGTTAACCCCTGCAATAATAAACTTACAAGAACTACGCCAAAGGCAATTGGAACAAGTGTTTGTTTGAGTTCACCAGAAGGAAGACCAAGCACGAGTGCAAGTGGGATTGAACCCTTTAATCCCGACCAAAATACAACGTGTTTCCAGCCGCTTGGCCAATGTTTTCCTATGGTTAGCGCAGTTGGGTAGACCATCAGCGCTCTTGCGACCATAATGGCAAGGAAGGTTGCACCAACTGCAAGCAAAACGTCTGTTTGTAATAGTGTGGGTAAACCACCAATGTCTTGTAACTCGAAACCAATAAGTAAAAACACAATAGAGTTTATTAAAAAGTCAATGGACTCCCAAAAGGTGTTGATTGTTTGTACCGTTTGTTTGCTCATGGCTAGTTTTGTGCCGTAGTTTCCAATGATGAGACCTGCAACTACAACCGCGATAACACCAGAGGCGCCACTTTGTTCAGCAACTATAAAAGAACCCCACGCAAGGACAATAGTTATTGCGTTTTCTAAAACGTGGTCATTGAGACGACGTAAAATCCAAAACGCAATTAGCCCAAAACCCAAACCAAACACAACGCCAAGTCCAGCAACTTTAATAAACTGCATCACGCCATCAACTATAGAGAGAGAACTCTCGTGGTCGCCTGTTGGAAACACTGCCGCAAGTAAAATGAGAAACAACACAACACCAGTGCCATCATTAAACAAACTTTCGCCCTCGATGAGGGTTTTTAATCGCTTCGGAGCGTTTGCTGTTTTAAGGGTTGCAAGCACTGAAATGGGGTCGGTTGGAGCAAGCATCGCACCAAACAAAAGTGCTGGTAGCCACGCGTGATCGCCCAAAAACGGACGAACTGCAACAGCAACAAGCACCATAGATAGTAGCACTCCGGGAATTGCAAGAATAACAACTGGTACTGCTTTTTTTTGAAGTAAATCTAGGTCAAGGTGAAGCCCCGCTTGGAACAAAAGTGGAGGAAGCAACAAAACAAGAATCAATTCTTGTGTGATGACTACACCTCCGGGTGCTGCGCCAAGAATAGCCACTGCTAGTCCTGCCAGCACAAGTGCGATTGTGTATGGCACCTTTACAAACTTTGCAAAAACCCCAACAATAGTTGCGAATGCTAAAAGTGAAATAAATGTTGTGAGTGTTGTTGAAACAACACCGTGGTGTTCTGCTGTTGCAAGCATCATGCTGATTGGCGCTCCGGTTGTAACAGGGATGCGACTATTTTTTCGGGCGTCTCTGAGTGTGCAATTGCAGAACTGACGGCAACACCTTGGCATCCAACTGTATAGAGTTCGTGAACATTGTCTGGTGTAATTCCACCAATTGCTAGATGCTTATATATAAGAGCGTTTTTTAATAGTCCAAGTGGTGCAACCTGAACCTCTGGTTTTGTTTTAGATACAAACATCGATCCCACACCAACATAGTCGGCTTCAAAAGACAGTTCGTCAGTGTTGTGTGCTGTTTTCCCAATAATATATTCTGAGCCACTTAGTTTTCTTGCATCTTTAACAGACATGTCGGTCGTGCCTAAATGAACACCTGAAGCATGAGTGGCTAACATAATATCGACTCGATCGTTCACTATGACAGGGACTCCATATACCCCTGTTATTTTTTTTACTTCTTGAACATGTTTTATGAATTCGGCTGTCGTTAGATTTTTTTCCCGCACCTGTATGCAATCGCAGCCGGCAACAATTGCTTGCTTAAGTGTGTCTTGCCAAGCAAGAACACATTCGTCCTTGGTCATTACAAAACAGAGATCCCATTGGGATTTGTAGGTAGATCCCAAACATCGGATTACCTCTGCTGAAAGATCATACATTTTGTATCGAATAGTTTCGATAGTGTCCTTGGTATTGTGGAGTTTTAAAAACTCTTCAACAACGCGAAGTGCCTCGCTGCAACGATTGCTGGCTGCAAGTGCAATGTCTCGAACAGTGTTTCTGTTTTTTTCTTGTTCCACTGAGATTGTTTTTCCAACATCTCCTGATGTGTCTCGATGTAAAAGCGTTGGTGTCTGGGCACGAAGTTCATGTCTACACTGTTTAATGGCATAACAAACCGTTTGGTTTTCCAACACAAAACGAGAAATGTCTTCGAGTACGCGCATACCTTCTGCGGCTCGGTTTATGTTTGCATCAAGTACTCTCATCACTGGCATGGGTGTTCATGGTAGGGTGTAACACATGTTTATGTCTATACAAATACGTAGTGCGCGAGCAAAGACCCACGTTCTTGGCATTTGGCAAGATACAAAACGGGTTACCGCAGCACTTTCAAGTTGGTCAGAGGAATGCGAAGAAGTAATTTCTGGCCATAATTTTTCTGGAAAACGCGGTGAAACTGCGCAAGTTGGGTCCGTTTTATTTGTCGGTCTTGGCAAAAAAGGTACGCTCAAGCGAAGCGACCTCAGGGGAATTGGTGGTTCAATCGTTCGCTC
>JABHWX010000010.1 GCA_018657585.1 Phycisphaerae bacterium | reverse complement strand
GTCTCGGCGCTTGTAGTCACTGATGGCACGTTGCTAGGTAGCAACGTTGATTTCCAATTTACATTGTTCACATTTATCACACTTGTACTATTCGTGTGGCGTGGTTCAGGCCCTCTGTCCATCGACCACTTACTCCGAATTGACTCCGAAGTAGAGCCCGAAGTCATTCTCTAATTATTGTTACTTTAAAGGAATCAGACCATGTCAAAATTAGACCATTGGGATCCAGAAGATCAGGGCTTTTGGGAAAGCACAGGCAAAAAAATTGCTACCCGAAACCTATGGATATCAATTCCAAACCTTCTTCTTGGATTCTCCGTTTGGATTTATTGGGGCATGATTGCGAAGTTCATTCAAAAGTTGCACTTTGAAAGTGCAGGTGGTGCAAACTTCTTTGATTTTACTTTTATGAACAATGGAGAAACGTACAGTGAAGGCGCATACCGTTCCTTGCTCTTTCTTTTACCAGCCGTTGCGGGGCTTTCTGGTGCAACATTACGAATACCAAACTCGTTTATGGTTTCCATTTGCGGTGGCAGGAATGTAAAATTCATGTCAACAGTCTTGTTGATGCTTCCAGCACTTGGCGCTGGTATTGCGTTGCAAGACCACACGACACCATTTTATGTGTTCATCATTTTGGCAGCAATTTCTGGAGTAGGCGGTGGTGTATTTGCTTCTTCCATGTCTAACATCAGTTTCTTTTATCCTAAGAAATTACAAGGTCTTGCACTTGGGTTGAATGCGGGTATTGGCAACCTTGGCGTAAGTGTGATGCAATTCTTGATTCCATTTGCAATCACTTTTCCAATTTTTGGCGCTCTCAGTGGTAGCGGTTACCCCATCGGCACAGGCGCAGATGCACCAACGATGTTTATTGCAAACGCAGGATTGGTATGGGTTCCTATTCTTGCCTTCTTCTGCATTTTGGCATTTATCTTTATGAATAACATGCCGTTCCACAAATGTGGTTCGACGCCAGTTGCCGTTGCTAAATATTTATGGCTAACTATTCTTGGTTTTTCAGGTGCCACCGCGGGCATTCTCTTGCTCATATTTACATTCCAAGTAGAAAATATTTGGGTTAAATTACTTTGTGCTTTCCTCGCGGTTCTAGTTGCTGTACCAGTGACGTTAGTTGCTATGCGGTTCTTGACACCCAAGGAAACAAAAGAAAATCTTCAAGATCAATTTGGCATTTTCAAAGAAAAGCACAACTGGGTAATGACGTACTTGTACGTGATGACATTCGGTTCTTTCATTGGATACGCAAGTGCATTCCCAAAATTGATTGATGATGTCTTTGTGAAAGCTGGCTCTGATATTCAAACGTCTAATTACATTTGGATAGGCGCTGGCGTTGGTGCGTTGATTCGACCAGTCGGTGGTTGGATTTCCGATAAAGTCGGTGGTGCAATAGTGACGCAATGGAGTACTGTCATAATGATTGCTGCGACTATTGGTGCGGGCTACTATGTTTCGCTCGCCATGGAAACGGATAACCCCGAGCAGTACTTTATGCCATTTTTACTCCTCTTCATTTTACTCTTTGCAATGACAGGTATTGGCAACGGATCTACCTTTAGAATGATTGGTGTTATCTTCGATCGTGATAAACGTGGGCCAGTTCTTGGTTGGACTTCTGCGATTGCTGCGTACGGCGCGTTCATGATTCCACGCATTTTTGGCATCCAAATCAAGGCTGGAACCCCGCAATACGCCCTCTATGGCTTTGCTGGCTACTACTTGACCTGTTTGGTTGTAAATTGGTGGTTTTATGCTCGGAAAAACGCCGAAATCAAGTGCTAAAAGCGGTATCATCTCGCTTTTTGCAAAGCCAATGGATTGGCGAGTTTGATTATTGGAGTTTTAAAGTATGTCTCAGAGCCATGAACTGAATGTCCAGCATCACTATCGTGATATGTCACAGCAGCATGACGCTGCGAAGTTGGGTATCTGGTTGTTCCTTGCAACTGAAATATTGTTGTTTGGTGGATTATTTTGTGGGTACGCAGTCTTCCGAGCAAATCATCCTGATCTCTTTAAGTGGGGCGAACAGTTTTTAGATGAACGCTATGGCGCAGCAAACACTGCGGTACTTTTGATTAGTAGTTTAACTATGGCGATGGCAATTACGTACGTGCAAAAAGGCATGCGTCGAATGGCAATGATGTCGTTGGGTATAACATTTGTTTGCGCTGCTATCTTTATGGCTATTAAGTCAGTGGAATACGAACATAAGTTTCACGACCATCTTGTAGGCGGTATGGGTTTCTATGAAGTTTCGCATGATGGCGGTAGTAGTGGCGGAGGGGGCGAAGTTGCTGCAATCGCTGGAGACGCGAATGCTGGCAAGAAACTTTGGGATGCAACGTGCCGTTCCTGTCACGGTGCAAACGGCGAAGGTGTTCCCGGACAAGGCACTGTTCTAAACACAAGTGCATTTGTACAAGACCATGATGATGCAGAACTCTTAGCGTTCGTCAAAGTCGGTCGACCAGCAAACGCACCAGATAGTATTTTGCAACTTCAGATGCCACCAAAGGGCGGCAATCCGATGCTAAAAGACCCTGCAATTATGGATATCATTGCGTACGTTCGAACGTTGATGATTATTCCTGTAGATAGCGGTGATTCCGAAGTTGTTGAAACTGAAACAGAGGCGGAAGTAAAAGTTGCACCAGTTGTGATTGTTGCGCCAGAAGAACCAAAATCGTTCCTTGATTCGCTGCCAAAATCATCTGTGCCAAATGCAATGCAAGCACCAACAGGGCTTGCTCCAGAAAGTGCATCCGAAGCACAGCGTATGGCTGTCTATGAACGACCTGCAGTTCCGCAACTTGATGAGCACAGACCTGCAAATGCACACCTCTTCTTTGGTTTGTATTTCTTGATGACTGGCTTGCACGGCATCCACGTTATTGTTGGGATGATTGTGTTGCTTTGGTTGATGTGGCGATTACAACGAGGTGACTTTACCAAGCGGTACTACACAGCAGTTGAGTGTGGCGGTTTGTACTGGCACGTTGTCGATGTGATTTGGATCTTCCTCTTCCCACTCTGGTATCTCATCGGTTGAAAACTAAAAACAGTTCAGTAGCGGGGGTTTCTGGGGTGCTGTTTGCTGTAGGTGCATACTTGTGGTGGGCGATTATTACACCGCTTTACTTTAAGGTTTTAATAAGTGTTCCAATTGTAGAGCTCCTTGTTTGGCGTGTTCTTTCTGGGCTTCCTTTGTTATTGTTCTTGCTTGTGTATCGTAAGAAGTTGATGCACTGCATCAGGTCACTGCGAGACAAAAAGACCGCCTTGCTGCTTCTGTGCTCAACACTCTTTATTTCAACGAATTGGATTGTGTTTGTGCTTGCCGTTGTATGGAACCGGTTAACCGAGTCATCTCTTGGCTATTACATCAATCCATTATTTTCTGTTGCTCTTGGCTTCTTACTTTTAGGTGAGCGGATCAGCCGTCTGCAATGGATTGCCGTTGCAATTGCTGCGTGTGGAGTTGGATATCTAGCAGTTGCGCAGGGTTCTCTTCCTTGGATTTCTCTTACGCTCGCTTTTTCTTTTGGAATGTATGGACTGCTGCGTAAAACAATGGGGGTGGAGTCCATCGAAGGGTTAACAGTTGAAATGGGTTTGACATTTCCAATTTGCTTGGCAGTGCAAGTGTGGTTTATTGCAAGTGACAAGACATGTATCCCAGAGGCATCTGGCTGGATTATTTTCGGCTTGCTTCTTGGTGGGTTTGTGACCATCATGCCACTGCTCTTGTTTACAAGTGGCGCGCGAAGATTGCAACTTTCAACCATGGGTATTCTGCAATACATTGCTCCCACTGGGCAGCTTCTTCTTGCGACAATCTGGTTCAATGAACAATTTGGATTGACCCAATTCATCGTCTTCTCCCTTATCTGGGTTGCAGTCATCCTGTACTCTTTCGACGCTTGGCGCTCTTCCACGCTCACCGCCGAACCCACCCCTGAGTGACAGTCACCAAAATCGAGTGACAGTCACCAAAATCGAGTGACAGTCACCAAAATAAATTTAGTCGTACATCGCGATGCCATATGGGGTGTTATCGTCATCGTCGTCATCGTCATCATCGTCAGTGGGGAGATCTCCGTCGAAGGGTGCGTGGTGTGATTCACCGTTCCCTTGTATAGTGCGACAAACAAGCGCGCCATCAATTTGCCCGTTGTTAAATTGAATGTTTGCACGTGGCGCAAGAATCGTTCCTTGCCACCCGATACTATTCATCTGTACCGAATTAGCGATTGGAAAATTGAATAAAACATTACTTGCACTACAACCATTGAGTACAGGTTGGAAATTATTCAGTTGCATTGCGTGATGGTTAACATTGATTAGCACCGAAGAACCTTGCGGAACTGTAATGGACATACCCCAGAGAGGATTCAGGTCAGATTGACTGAGGTAAAAAATATTCATGTCTAGATCTGTTCCTGTCATGTTCAATTGCCCCCATGTATTTGAAACACTTCCGTTTGCGGGTGCGAGGAACAGTGCATCGGAAAGTTCTTGTAATGCATCTTCAGCATCATCGAAGTCAATGGTTACATTGCTCCCAACACTGCCGTTTGGCATACCGACATTGTTCATGTTTGCAGAGCCAGATACTTGCACGTTGCCATTAAAACTCTGACCGTTGTTCCAGCTCAAGGTTCCTGCAACGATGAGGTCGTCGCGTGAACCGTCCGAATTTGCAAGGTCAGAACCCACACCGTAGTTGTTGTATGTTGCAGGACCACCCACGGCAACCCTACCAGTGCAGTCGGTATTGTTTGCTTGGTAACTTTCAATGGTGAAGATAGTGAACCCATCCGCTGGGCCAAGCCCGTTTGCAAATCCCATGGATGCGAGCAGGGCGGTGGAAGCGAGAGAAACTATAATTCGTGGAGTAAGCATAATGCCTTCCATCGAAATGGAGTCATAGCATCTTTATCAGTGTTTCTGGTGATGATTGGTCTGTGACGTTTTTTCGCATCATTTGCCCCTCTGAACCCTACGAATGCGTCAGTGAGCAAGGCAATAATTTCGGTATCATGCATCGATGCTTACTTCAATTCTTGCCATTTTCCTAGCAGTGCCACCAACTGGAGCTGGAGCAATTGCCCCGAACCTCGTTGAAGATAACGGAAGCGCATGGATGACTTGGGTTGAACCAGTCGACAAAGAGAAAAAAATTATGGCGCTGAAATGCGCGAAGTATGATGGTGAACTTCGTGGATGGAGCGAGGCAATGACCGTTGTTCGGGGGAATAATTTCTTTGCAAATTGGGCGGACTTTCCTGAACTTGGTGTTGCAAAAGATGGAACGTTGTTTGTAACTTGGCCGCAACAATCGGGTCCAGGCGTGTATGCGTATGACATTGCAGTTGCACGTAGTGATGACAAGGGTGAAACATGGTCGCTCATGGGAACGCTCAACGATGACAGAGTGCTCGGTGAACATGGTTTTGTTTCGCTAGTTCCAGAAGGAGAAAACGGCGTACGCGCGTTTTGGCTTGACGGTCGTGCAATGACAGGCGATGGACACAGCGGGGAAGGTGGGGGAGTCATGCAACTTCGCACTACTATCATTGATGACAAAGTGCAAAAGAGCGAGTTACTTGATGACCGCGTGTGCGAATGCTGCGGGACGGATGCAGTTGTTGTTGATGGTGTAGCTGCAGTTGTGTACCGTGACCGAAGCGAGGATGAAATTCGTGACATTTCTATAAGTGGCTTGAACGTGAAATCAAATTTGGTACACGAAGATGGCTGGAACATTGCTGGCTGCCCAGTGAATGGTCCATCGGTAGATGTTCTCGATGGAACCATCGCAATCGCGTGGTATACCGCTCCTGAAAATACGCCGGCTGTCTACGTTGCATTTTCCAAAACACCAATCAAACTCTCAGACAGCATTCTTGGGAGAGTTGATATTGTTGTTGTTGCAAAAGACACGGCGGTTGTCACGTGGCTTGAACCATATGGTGATAATGGTGAAGCGGCGTCAGTTATGCTTGCAGATGTGCACAAAGATGGCACGGTGAACAATCGCCGAACAGTCGCTTCTGTTTCACCATCACGATCTTCTGGTTTTCCACGCATTGCAAAAGTCAACGGCGGCATTCTTGTTGCGTGGACTGATGCAGATAGAGAGCAAGGTATTTCTTGTAAATTCTACAAATTGCACTGATTTAAGTGTCTACTGATGGGGCAATTTAATTGTGCATTTTATTTGCCTTGAATTGCGCCTGTAGTAGGAGTTTTTTATCATTTACAGCGGTG
>JABHWX010000009.1 GCA_018657585.1 Phycisphaerae bacterium | reverse complement strand
ATCAAGGGCGCTATGTGCGATGCTAATGAGTTGTTTGTATTCACCAGCACGATGAGCATCTTGAGCATCCCTATCCAATTCATCAAAAGAAGTTATTTTTTTATTGACGTCACCTTCGCCCTTTACTTCTTTTTCGGCATACCAAATCCAGTCTGCAACTTCTTCGAGCGACCAATCAAGAACCTCAGCTATCTGAAGGATGAGGTCAAACTTTGGGTTCCCACTTTCTGGGGCGAGTTTAGTAGGGTCTCTACCAAGTTCTTGCGCTAACTCTCTGCGGCTCCATCCGCGATACGCTTGAGCTAAATCGAATAGGCGTTCGAGTCGCTCCTTTCGGTTGACATTTTTTGTCTGTACCATTTCGTCTCTCCTGTTCATCTAAGAACAAAATTCCCTATGTACAACTTGAGTTTCTATCCGCGATAGAAGGTCACCTGCAAGTTGACCAATGGCACACTACACGAGAAAAAAAGGGATCTAGCCATTTGCTGCTTTTTTTCGTGCATTTTTTTTTATTCAGTATGTAGAAAAAAAACAGCAGAAATTTTTTGCGACAACAAGCAATGGATTTTACAAATCTACGGTTAAAACCCATCTGTGTTGGTGGCGTTCATCAATGTGCCGTGTTTAAAACAATGGCAGGGTAGATAGTTTGAGAAAAAAAGAACAAAGAAAGGAAAAGAAAATGAATTCATTAATGCGGAAAGCGTGTTGCTTATGCGGGACAGCGGTGATTGGAGGGCTTGGATTTTTAGAAATGGGATGTGCTGGGTCTTATGAAGCGAGAGTCCAGATTTCACCTTTTGGCATTTTGGTTGACGTGACATTCGTGCCGCTTCTAGAAAATGAACAGTTTGATTTAGACGGGCTGCATTATGTTTTGATTTACCGTGATGGGAAGAGTTATCGTTTTTACCCATCGAAAGGGTGGGTCTTTGATCCAGAAACTGGACGGCTTTATCAACTTGATGACGAAAGTTGGAAAAAATTAAATGACGAACTTCAAGATAATCCTTTGCTCGAAGTTTCAGTACCATTACCGCAAATTAATCAACCAATAGTTACCCGCGAAGTACTAGGAATCATTTTCCCAACAGTTTTGACTGGTCTTGGAATTCCGGATGAAATGATTTCGGTCGAACTGGCACTTGAAGGTGATACACCTCTTCCAACGTTAAGCGCAACGCGTTGGCCTACCCTAGACAGAAAACTTTTTGTGTTTCCAAATGGTGTGCAAGGCGAACCAGATGACATGAGATTGGAACTTAATGGCGATCCATCAGATGTGCTTGGGTACATGGCTGCAGTTGGTGTAACAGAGGGCGAAACTATTGTTGATGGCTGTACGTGGAAAGTTATCTTGCATAATGAAGAATTAGCAGAAATTTACTTCAACGACATGTTGTTCAACTCCGTTTCAATTCACTAAAACATAAATCATAAAGGAAATATTATGGTCCTCCTTCTCTTGGGTTTAGCATTATTGCTAGCCACCGGTTCCTCCCTTCTCGTAACCAATGTTTCGGGAAGGGGGGGCAATGGCGGGTCACCGCCACCCAAATCAAACGGTACACCAGAACCCGGTGAAATTACTGGGTCTGTCTCGATATCTTCATCGGGCGACCTATGGCTCACTATTTATGTCGATTACTATTCAATTCTTGCTCACGTTGAAGTTGTACATGCAAAATCCCACGAATGGGAATACTGCCTTACTGTCGCAGGCATTGGGCAACTTTGCGAACTCGATGAACAAACCACGTTGGCAGATATTCCACCGTCAGAAGTTAGTATCCAATGTGGAACGCAGGAAGAAGCCGTTACGAAGTTAACCGCTTTGGTCAAGCAGCTTAGTTTGCAACTTACTGAGCCCTCACTCAAAACGATTCCAATTGCTGTGGAGTGTGGGTGGAAAGAACCAAGGGAGTGCCAAGAAATGATTACATCTCTTGTCCAGAAACATCTGCAAGAGTAAATCAACGTCTCTGAAATAGCGCACAACAGGCTCGAATTGTGTATTGTAGAGATGTCGTGGAAAGTTCAAATAGATCTTCTTCAGATTTCGCTCTTTCAACCCTATCTACTGGGATCTACTGTCTTCAATTGCAAGACGATTGGGAGATTTTGGAAGTGAGTAAGAACGTTTCTTCAATTTTAGGTTTTCCATCAGAAACATTCCTTAACGAACCGACCTTCTGGATAGATAGAGTTCATCCTACAGATATTGATGCGATTCGAGCGGCATTGCGTTCAACAAAGAGTACTACCGAGAAACGTATTTCATATCGATTTCGAGATTCAAAAGAGCAGTACCGTTGGATTGGTATGCGATGTAGACGTACAGAGGATGACACGATCGTAGGAACATTTAGCGACATAACTCGCGATCGGATTTTTGAATACGGTGACCGAATACACTTTGCGGGTAGAAATTCTCTACGTGCGCTTCTTGACTCAAATGATCTAACAGCATCTATAAATAGTTTTCTAGGTTTACTGGGCAACGCGATGGTTGTTGACCGTGCAAGACTAGTGCGTTTCCGAACTGATGGGCAAGCATTCATAACACATGAATGGGTCAGAAACTCCAACGATATTAAATTGGAATTACCTGTTCAGATTCCACCCGAAGCAGTAGATTGGTGGAAAACGGAGTTGCATAAATTGGGCGTGATTTCGATTCAAAATGCAAACAAAGTAGAACTTCCAGCCGCTGTGCAACAAGCCATCGAGGCTTGTGCAGTCATGGCTGTGCCAGCTGAAATAAATGGTGAAACTGAAGGGTTTATTTACTTTGAAACGGCTGGCGAACGGCTATGGCTCCCCATAGAAATTGAGGAAGCTAAACATGTTATTGATGGATATTCAAGATCTGTAGAAAGAAGAATTGACGATCGGAAACAAATAGCAGAAGAATTTCAGCTACGCCGTTCTGAAGAACGATATCGGATGCTTACGGAGCACTCACCTGTTATTTTGTTTGGGATTGGATCAGATGGTATATTTACGTTGAGTGAAGGGCTTGGCCTTGAAAGCATGGGAGCGGGTGCAGGAGATGTTGTTGGTAAAAGTGTCTATCAAGTGTATAGAAATTATCCCGATATTTTAGAACAAGTAAATTCTGCTCTAGCGGGCGTTGAAAGCCACGGGCTAACTCACATAGGTGAGAAATGTTTTGAAGTTTGGTTTACTCCAGTAAGCGATGATGATGGTGCGATGGTTGGGTTGTCTGGAGTGGCAATTGACATAACTCTTCGCAACAAACTTGAGCAGCAACAGGCAATTATGATGAGCGAACTCGATCATCGGGTAAAGAATAATATAGCCGCAGTAATGTCCTTGGTCGGATTGTCGAAACAAGGTGCAGATTCTATTGATGATTTTGCAAAAACCCTAGACGGTCGCTTGCATGCACTTGCAGTTGCTCACTCAACCCTAGCTAAATCTCATTGGAGTGGAGCTTGGATGCGTGATATATTGCAGTTAACACTTCAACCATATATGACTGGGTCCGTAGAGAGAATGCGAATTGAAGGTCCAGATGTTGAACTTCCAGGCATTCTTGCAAGACCAATGTGCATGGTTATTCATGAACTTGCGACGAATGCAGTGAAATATGGATCACTTTCTGCAACTGGAGGAACTGTGCTCATTACCATTAGTCTTGACACATTGCAAGAATTTGTAACTGTTTGTTGGAAGGAGAGTGGGGGCCCTATTGTGGCAACTGAGATTAAAACGGGAACGGGGACTTCCTTACTTGAGGGTTTGGTGGATCACGAGATGCACGGTGAAATATCCTCGAACTTTCATCGAGATGGATTTGTTTGTCAAATCAGAGTGCCGTTGATAGCAAATAAATAACGAGCTTCGTTACAATACGGAGATGCCAAAACAAATGCCATGTCCAGACAACTGTAATATTCTCCTCATCGGTGGGGGAGGTCGAGAACATGCACTTGCTTGGAAAATTGCTCAATCTCAAAAACTAGGCACTTTGTATGCATCAGATTGTTCAAACGGGGGAATTGCTGCATTAGCAACGCCCTGCCCTGAGCAGTGGGATGCAAGTAGAGTTTTTTATATGAGTCGGTGGTGTGACCAGCATGACATTCACTTGATTGTTGTTGGTCCCGAAGTTCCTCTTACCGAAGGAATTACAGACGAGTTAACTACAGAGACTCGCCTTGTGTTTGGTCCTTCAAGGGAAGCGGCACGCATCGAAGGCGACAAATCTTATGCAAAAGAGTTGATGCGACAAGCATCTATTCCAACTGCTGATTCTCGAACGTTTACCAATTATGACGCAGCGAGAGGTTACTTGCTTCGTGGTCTTGATCGCGATTTAGAAAACGAATTCAAGCAACCACTTGCAAAAGAAGTAACAGAGTTTATTGAATGGTGCTCTGAAGTAGAGAAAAAAGAGTTCGTTTTTTCTGATGAATTACTTGATATTTTGATACATAGAGAAGATCCCTGTGTTGTAAAGGCATGCGGACTTGCAGCAGGTAAAGGCGTTATAGTTTGCAATACGGTTGGAGAAGCTCTTGATGCAGTTACTCTGATAATGAAAGATAAAGCATTTGGCGATGCTGGTAATGCAATCATTATTGAAGAAATGATGATAGGGAATGAAGTGAGTGTCCTTGCCCTTGTGGATGGAGGAACTATTTGGGTTCTGGATTTATGTCAAGACCATAAGCAAGTTGGTGAAGGGGATGAGGGACCGAACACTGGGGGTATGGGTGCGTTTTGTCCTGCTCCGCTTCTTGATGAAGAAATGTTGAACTATGTTGAGCGTGAAATACTTGTTCCTGCTGTTGATGCAATGCGTAGAGATGGAATTGAATATCGAGGTGTTCTTTACGCGGGAATAATGTTGACTTCTGCAGGACCAAAAGTATTAGAGTTCAATTGTCGATTTGGTGACCCAGAAACGCAACCACTTATGGCTCGTTTGCAAGGAGATATTGTCGATATTCTTTGGAGAACTGCTTCTGGTACTCTTGATGGTGCAGATTTAGATTTTTCTGACGATGTAGCCTGTTGCGTGGTTATGTGTAGCGAGGGGTACCCAAACTCGTACGAAAAAGGAAAACCGATTACCGGAATCGAACAGTTTCAGGGACAAGACAACACGATGATTTTTCAAGCAGGCACAAATTGCACAAGCGATAATTTGGTGACGTCTGGTGGGCGTGTACTTGGTGTGACTGCTTTAGCAAGCACGGTGGACGAAGCCCGAGAGATTGCAAATAGCGCTTGCAAAAAGATTCATTTTGACGGAGCATTTTGGAGGAGCGACATAGGTTGCAGAAAAAATAAAAAAAGCGATTCGGCTACCTCCGTTTCTGGCGATTAGTTTTTCCTTTTGGTGGCATAATTCCCTGTTGCAGTGCAGTTATCTCATCACGCAACATTGCTGCTAGTTCAAAATTAAGTTGATCAGCTGCATCTAACATTTCATTTTCAAGTTCTTCTATCCGTTCATCAATATCAAAATCTTCTTGGCTACCGTCAGCGTGGAATGCCTCTCTTGCTATTTTCCTCCGTATGCAAGCATCCCGGTTTCAATTCCATCTACCTTGAACGTTGGATACTGCTCAATCAAAACAGACTCTTGCATTACATTTGGAGCAGTAACAACTGTTGGTTGCCT
>JABHWX010000008.1 GCA_018657585.1 Phycisphaerae bacterium | reverse complement strand
CAGATATCGCAATCGATCTCGCTGAGGCTGACGATTTAATTCGCGCAGCTTTTGGTGAAGAAGTTGCAAGTGGAAACATGGATTCAGTCATCATTGGTGACATCCAGCAGTTTATTCCCGGCAATATGCTCAAAGGCAAAATTGTAGGAAAAGCAGGCGATGATGCAGTCATCGATGTTGGTTTAAAGTCAGAAGGACTTATTCACAAGAGTGAATTTGATGATTGGGATACTCTTGAATCCGGAACAGAGATTGAAGTCATACTTGAAGACTTAGAAGATGATAATGGAATCGTCAAACTTTCAAAACGAAAAGCGGATCGAATTCGAAACTGGGAAAAAGTGTTAGAAACCTTCAACGAAGGCGATATTGTCGAGGGTAAGGGAATTCGAAGAATTAAAGGTGGTATTCTTGTTGACATTGGCGTTCCAGCGTTTCTGCCTGCATCTCAAATTGATGTACGCCGTCCTAGTGATGTTAATGAATTTATTGGCAAAACTATTCGCGCTGAAATTCTTAAGATTGATGAACCACGGCGAAACATTGTTGTTAGCCGTCGAACCCTCATTGAAAATGAACGCGACGAGGCGAAACAACGACTCCTAAATACCATTAACGAAGGTGATGTTGTCATTGGTCGCGTAACAAATGTAGCTGAATTCGGGGCATTCATTGACCTTGGTGGTATTGATGGACTGCTCCACGTTACAGATATGAGTTGGGGTCGTATTAAACACCCAAGTGATATATGTAAAACAGGAGATGAAATTCAAGTAAAAGTACTCAAAGTCGATTTCGATTCAGAAAAAATCGCACTAGGTCTCAAGCAAAAAGAAGCATCACCTTGGGACGATATTGAGCAACGTTTCCCAATTCAAACGAAGGTTTCGGGCAAGGTGGTCAATCTGGTGAGCTACGGAGCCTTTGTGCATCTTGAAGATGGCGTAGAGGGTCTTGTGCATGTTTCTGAAATGTCATGGCGTAAACGAATCAATCACCCAAGTGAGATCGTAAACCCTGGTGATGACATTGAAGTCATCATTTTAGATATTGATAAAGACAAACACGAAATTTCCCTTGGCATGAAGCAAGTTGAAAGTAATCCGTGGGAAATTGTTGCCGAAAAATATCCTATAGGAACCATTGTTTCTGGAGCAGTCCGCAACCTTACGAACTATGGGGCTTTCGTAGAAATCGAACCTGGTATTGACGGTCTTCTCCATGTAAGTGATATTTCATGGACAGAAAAAATTGCTCATCCAAACGAAAAGTATAAAAAGAACGATGAAGTTGAATGTATGGTTCTTGAAATAGACCAAGACAAGCAACGTATCAGTTTGGGTATTAAGCAAATGCACGAGGACCCATGGCAAAACGCGATCCCTGAAGCATACAAGCCCGGTATGGTTGTCCACGGGACAGTAACAAAAATTACAAACTTCGGCGTCTTTGTTGAACTCGAAAACGGTCTTGAAGGTTTACTTCATATCTCTGAACTTGCAGATAAGAAGATTGAGAGTCCACAAGATGTTGTCAAACCAGGTGAAGAAGTAAACGTGAAGATCCTTCGTGTTGACTTAGATGATCGAAAAATTGGTTTGAGTCTGAAACGCGCCTTGTCTGGTGAAGATGTTGAAGAAGATTGGGAACAACATGTTCCTAAGTCTGATGCCCCAGATCGTGGTGGTATGGATGATCATGGTGCACTAGGCACAGATAAAATCGAGTTCTAAGTATCAACTAAAATGTACTGTATGTGGAAAGCGGCCCGTCTCTTTGAGTCGGGCCGCTTCTCTTCTCTCTTCTCTCCACATCTCGGGATCTGAAGTCTTTCCTAGCACAGGGCCAGAAATGTCAGCAAAGTTAAGATAACGAGTTTTCGTCTGTGGTTCGTTAACTCTGTTGCGCACTTCAGCATTCGCATCTCTCGTTCCTCTAATCTTTAGTCTCTAACAAATCCCCCATCACATCGTTATCATGCACCCTGATTCAGAAAAGGCAAATAATTAAAGCAAAAATATTGAAGAACTATGCAAACCGGACGTTTACTTTCCATTTTTACACTTGTAGCCGCTATTTGTTCGCCATACGCTTCTGCAATGAAAAATCAATTCCAACCTGTTGAAGAGCCGTTCGCCTTGATTCGGCAATGGATGCAGAATGATTTTATTGTGCCCCAAAAACCTAGATCTTCATCTACGAATACCAGTATTGGTGTCGTCCTTCGCCATCATGGCGAGGTAATGGGATACGGAAGGGGAAAATCTCTTGAGGAAACCGTACGTATAGCGTTCCACCCACTCATCAGAAGAAACAAAATGTTCCAGGGGGATTTGCGTGAATCTTTTCGACAAGAATTTATTGATGCCATCTCCATTGAACTTGAAACAAATACAAAACAAATACCATCTCCACACAGAGACATAACCCGTTTCGCCAAAAACTTCAACTATGGTGGTAGCGGAATCGCAGTTCGTTTTGGAAGCAGTTTTGATTTTCGACTTCCGAGTGAACTTCGTCTATCGCCGCATAGAGGAGCAAGTAATATTACAGAATCGCTCTGTATTAACTTGGGCGTACACCCAACGATTGTCTTGTCACACAAGCTTCCCGTTGATGCTGACATAACACTCTACACACTCCCTTGCGAAACTTATCTGCAAGAGAATGCGCAGAGTCCAATTGTTCAATTGCACCATGGGGATGAACTCATAGAATTTTCGCCACTCGTTCCGTCGAACTTAACACATCTAGCAGACTCTATCGCTTCGCATCTCCTCGAAAGCACCGGAAGCGGAAGTGTAATTGGTGGATACCAACCAGAAACAGATACGTTTACTGATATGTTCGCTACTCATTTTGTGCAAACACTTACCGCAGATGCACTACATAGATATTCACAGGTGACCGGTGTTGCAAACGCACCTGCAGCTTCTACCGCTTCCATTGAAATCATTGAGTCTATCGCCCATGATGTTCAAAAAACGCATTCTATCGATATTGAATCTGCATCATTAATCGTCACCATGCTTTTGCAATCCAATATTAAGCAGAGCACGATGGTGCAACAACTTTTTGAATTATGCCAGAAGGATGTTCTTAAAAAGACAACAAGTATTTTGCAGGATCAAGGAACAGATTTGTCGGCGTTTCAACTTGCTCTACTTTGCTCTGCCGCGTTTGAAATTGAAAAAAGAAGCGAAGAAGATTCATTTGAATTATCAGTTTCATTATGTTCATTTTGTTGGAAATGCACCACGGCTCAAGGTCGAGCATCCCTTATTCCTTGGATTGTTAATCCGATGATTGCGTTTGAACAGATGAAACCTGGCTCCTTCGCGGCACCACTAGAAGAACTCTCTGTACTTGCTAAAGCATCGCAAGTAGATAAAGATGGAGTTGATAGGGGAGGCTTTATGTTAAAAACAAATGCAGGCTTAACTGTTGATGCACGAGGGTTGAGAATGATTCCCATGCTTTCACATATTTGCGGAACCTCAACGGATGCTTTTGCTGTACTTTGCAAAGCGATTCGATATACCGAACAACTCACAACACAGAAGGCGCGGTCTCAGCGTTTTGAAAACCCCGCTATGGCACTGGGGGGTGTTCGAGAATCTACCTGGAATGCGGTTATGCCAACCGAAGCAAGCTCCATGGCATTGCTTGGAGTAGTAGACGCATTACAAGTTGTAATAATAATTGAAGCTTCTGTAGAATAGGGCGTATACTCTTTGTATGCGTAACACGCTTTCACTAGTTCTTCTCTTTTGGGTAACCTTCATCTATAGTGCAAATGCAGAAGAAAAGCATCCAAATGCACAGGTGTTGGGGAAACTTGTCTATTCTGATCTCTCGATTGATGCAGAAAAAATGCCGGCAAAAAATGTTATCGATTCTTTTAAAAAGGATCTAGACATTCTTATGAATGTACATTGGAAAACAGATACGAACGATGGATTAGATCCTGATACTCCTATTACACTAAAACTTACAGACAAACCAGCGCTCACCATAATCGAGCAGGTACTCGAACAAATGTCTGAGAACCAAAGTGCTACGTGGCAATTACGACATGGTGTTCTTGAAGTTGGTCTAAAGTTACCTCTTGCCGTTCGGACTTCGCAACTTGAGACGTATTACATTCGTGACTTGCTGTTTAAGATACATAATTTCACTGCGCCAGAATTAGGTACTTTCGATGGCAATGGAGAAGGAGGTGTTGAGGATGACCCTACTTCTGAAGAAGAGGAGGTTGAGAAGATTATTAACATGATCACAAAGTTCGTCGAACCAGAACTATGGGAACAAAATAATGGACCTTGCTCAATCACCAACTACAAAAATACTTTACTCATTAAAGCGCCAGACTTTGTACATCGACAAATTGGTGGGTATTTGTTTGAAGCGGAGCAACCAAGTGAAGTGAGGCGGAGAAGGGTTTTGTATCAAGGAAACAAAGTAAACGTTATTGTTGATCGTCTTCCTCTTCGGTAGAGCCAACCCCGAGAACCCATTTGTTGAACCACGCCTTATCCCATTCAATCTTTGTCCTTCGCTGAGACATCTTTGAAATTCCATGTCCAGTACCCGGATAAATAATTAATTGTGTTGGAACACCAAGATAGTCGTGTAGTGCGCGGTAAAGAGCTTTTGATTGTTCAGCAGGGACTCTTTCATCTCCAGAACCAACGTGAATAATTGTTGGCGTTGTAATGTGGTCAGCTTCAAAAATTGGGGACATGGCACGAAATTCATCTGTTGCTGTCCAAGGAAGTCCCTGAGCATAATTTACCACATGACCGGGTGTGTCTTCAATAGACCACTGCATTGTCTGATCAAAGACGCCAGCCCCACTACTTGCAGCTTTAAATCTATTTGTTGCAGCAATCAAACAATTGGTGAGATACCCACCGTTACTCCACCCACCAACGGCTAATTTGTCTGGATCAGCGATACCACGCTCAACCATCGCATCTACACCAGCAAGAATATCCTTCACTTCAATATCATTTTCTCTTCCAATAAGGTCGGTTAAAAATTTGTCACCATATCCAGTGGAGCCACGGTAGTTCGGGCTAAGCACTGCCCAACCATTTGTAGAGAGTAGTCCCCTTCCATACATCGAAAATTCTAGCTCAGCCTGCCGAGCAGAAGTTGGGCCTCCATGCAAATCGACGTACATAGGAAGTGGTCCTTCTGATATGGAATAATCCGCAGGGAACTCTAGTACCCCCTCTACCGTTGTTCCATCGGGCGCTTCCCAAGAAACTGTTTGAACGCTAGGAAGATTCCAATCTTCAGTATGCGAGTTTGGGTTTGCAATAACTGCAACCTGATTATTGTTTTCTGTTGCACGAACAACCGATGTGTATGTGACGGGTGAACCTACAAGAGCAATAATTTCCTTTGTTTGCCTTGCTATACTAAAATCCCAGCAGGTTAAATTATTTGCAATTATCTCTGTTGTTGCGCCTTGATTTCCAGCACCAACAGAGGATACTTGAAGCAATGGTCGCATTGTGCGATCTTCTGCTATGTACATTAAGTTATGAGATTCTGGAATCCACTCTGGATCTGATCCGATTGTCACCTCGTTGTAACGTTGTACTTTTTGAAGACCTAGATCAGCCGTGTCGAGTGTCGCAACGAACATTTCTCGTTGGTAGCCATCGTAGTCTACTGAAAACACCAATCTGGATTCATCTGACGACCAGGCTGGTGACTCAACCCACCCGTATGGGGTCGGTGCTTCCGCGCGCCAAAGCGTATCGTCTAAGATATTTGTTTCTTTGCTTGCTACATCGTATAACCCAATAACGGACCATCCCTCATTTGTTATAAACCTGTTATCTGGTGTTGTAATTGTTGCAATTGTTTTCCCAGAAGGAGATGGCGCAAAGTACCGAATCACTAAATCTTCATCCCAAATAATCGTGTGTTTCCACGTTTGCAAATCAAGCATCCATATTTCTGAACAATCTACTGTGCCACCTGAGTAGTCAACTTCGTCATGCTCTTTCCGCAACTGCTTCCACCCATCGTCAAGTTGGGTTTCTTTTTCAATCGTGTAATATACTGAAGATGTTTCTTCTGATAATACCCAATCAGTTACACCATCCTTGAGCCTTGTGACAGCCATCAAGCCAGTGCCATCTGGTCGTATACGCCAAACTTGTCGCTTGCCGTTTCTTGGTAAATCATCACCTTTGCTCCCACGACTTGATGAAAAATACAACCACTCCCCATTGTTTCCCCATTGCAACGATCCGTCATGAGATTCGTCAAACGTTATCCGTTGGGAATGACCAAAGCTTGCAATCCAAATATCCGTGTTACGTCTGTCAAGTTCTTCGTCCCACCTGCCCTCGGTCCACGCTGAGTATGTTCCATCAGGGGAAATCGCGCAAGAGGATAGATACGATAATGAAAAGTAATCGTCAGTAGATACACCGCTGCTTATTTGTTCTACCTGAAAACAACACAACAACGCAATACTTAAAAACATTCGTCTCCTCCTTTAATTAATCGTGGCGAAGTGCGACGATTGGATCTTGTTTACTAGCAATGATTGCAGGATAAATACCAAAAATGAGACCAGTGCCAGCGGCGACTAAAAATGAGACAACAATTGACCACAGTGTAATTTGTGTCTCTAGACCCACTCCTACATCACCAATTGAACGCAGCACCGGCAAACTCAGTAACCAAGGCAGAAATGCTTCGAGACCGATAGAAATACCAATACCAAGTGCAATGCCAAGTAAGCCACCAAACGCACTTAAGCTACCTGTCTCAATAAGAAATTGAATTGCAATATCACCTCGTGATGCACCAACCGCTCGCCGAATACCTATTTCTCGGGTTCTCTCAACAACGGTTGCAAGCATAATGTTCATGATGCCGATACCGCCTACAAGCAAACTGATCGCCGCTATTGCCGTTAATAATATGTTCATGGTTGCCGTCGTTCTGCGTACATTTTCAAGTAATTCCCACGGAACAATAATCTCAACATCTTTCATGTCTGGGTGCCCAACCTTCATAATATTACGAATGTGTTCTGCCATCGAAACAACCTCATCCGTTGATGGTGCCGTAATATATATTTCGGAAATTTCTACTTCTTCGCCACTGAAGGACCCTGACTGCCTACGAACTACTATATCTCCAAACTCTAGCTTTGCGGTTTCGATAGGAATATGCACATCTTTGTTTAAATCTCGACCGACGAGTGCTGAGCCTGCACCACCCGCCAAACCCACTGGCTCAAGAACGCCAACAACAGAAAACACGCGTGAGTCAATTCTTAGTTGTTGACCAATAGGATTTGATAGAGGATAAAAAAGTTTTGCAATCTCAGAACCTATAACCGCGACAGGCGCACGACGTTCACTGTCACCCTCGACAAGATACCGACCACCTGGAGCTACTTTTAAATTTGCTGCATTCAACAATTTTGGTGTAGTCCCAAACGCCTGGCTCGTCGTACGAGAAGCTCCTCTTGATATTTCAGAACCAACCGATTTTAATGGAATAATTGTAATTGCCTCTACAAACTCTTCAAGGCGTTTCAAATCTGTTTGCGTCATGCCAAATGTTGCAACAAAAGATCTACGCTGCGACCCAACCGATTGAGATTCTGGGGGACGTTGCGAACGAACAATAATATTAGTTGCACCGAGCGATTGAATTGCCCGCAAAGCACTCTGTTTATTTCCTTCGCCAATAGAAACCATAACGATGACTGAAGCAACGCCAAGCACGATTCCTAAACTTGTTAATATCGATCGTAGCGCGTGTAGGCGAAGACTTTTTAACCCAAGCAAGATGGTTTCTAATCGTATATTCATGAGGGCATCAATGGCTCAGGTGTTTCTGGAGAAAACGCAATAGGTAATGTTACAGAAAATGTTGCGCCTTCCCCAGTACTCGAAATTACAGATAGTGTTCCGCGTAGGAGTTCAGAAAGTTCACGGCAAATAGCAAGACCAAGTCCAGTACCTGCGTGTTCACGAGTATGTGTTGCGTCAACTTGTCTAAACTTTTCAAACACCATGTCAATCATATCTTCTGGGATTCCAGGACCACTGTCCTGCACACTTATCCTCACGCTTTCGTTTTGTGTGCGGGATCCTAAAAGTTCACCTCGGATTGTCACCACAGAGTTTGGTGGAGTGAATTTAATTGCATTAGATAAGAAGTTGTATAAGATTTGTTGCAATTTTCCAGGATCGGTTTGTACCATCGGCAAGTTTTGAGCTGTTTCAAGTGTAAGTATGACATCTTTTGCTTTCGCTTGTGGTCGCATAATCCCAGCCAATCCTTCAAGAAGATCGGCGATACTTGTGGATTCAAGGTTCACCTCCATCCGACCGGCTTCAATTTTCGCCATGTCAAGTAATTCATTAATCATGTCGAGTAAAGAGCGCCCACTCGTAAGGATATTTTGTAAATAACGAAGTCGCTTTGCCTTGCTGTCCTCTGTGTCGGCAACCATTCCTTCAAGTAATTCTGCAAAACCAATAATTGAGTTCAGTGGAGTTCGTAATTCATGGCTCACATTAGCAATAAACTCATTTTTAAGTTTTCCTGACTCAAACAACCCGATGTTTACTTCTGCTAATTCTTCTACTTTTAAATCGAGAGATTCATTCATTTTTTGCAATTGTTGTTGATTGCATTGAATACGGTCGAGCATCTCGTTAAACGCAATAGAAAGTTCTTCAAACTCATCTCCTGTTTTCAACGTAGACCTTGCCGTGAGATCTCCCTTTTGAACCTGCTCCGAAACTCGTCGCAGCCGACGAACCGGTGATAATATCAGCCGCTTCAATATGACAAAGAAAATTAACGCTGCCAGCAGGGAACCCGCTAATCCAGCAAGAACAATACTTGTTTTAACCCGAGCAATTTGTTCTTGTGCGAATCTTGTTTTTCTTCGTACAATCAAAATAGCTTGAAGTGGGTCGGAAAGTGAGGGGTCGGACACCCCAGAATCAAAATTTGTTACACCTTCCCGTAAAGTTGTTTTTAATTGTGAGTCTGTAATTGGTCGAGCAAATTGAAAATAGTAAATTTTGTTTTCATCACCAACTTCAAAAAAGTTATCTTTTGAAGTAATGGTTTCTAATTGTTTGAAATCATTATGTGCCCTTTCAACAAACGTAGAGTCGCTACTTTCGATGGAATTTACATACACTAGTTCGATTCTCACGTCTTCGTCTTCAAAACCATCCAACTCTACTTCGGAATTTATCCACAAATCCGCAAGTTGCTGAGCAACTTCGAGTTGGTATTCTTGGACTAGGTTCGAGGAGCGTTTCCAAAGAATGGATAACGTGCTTGCAATAATCACAACAATTGCGCACCCAAAGATGACAAGGCATTTATTGGCAAGACTAAGACGGGAACTCATACTACCCAAGATACAGGAGGTTAGGCTTCAGTTGGTTTTGACCAGTCCCAATGTTTGGATTTAGTCAAAACTCCTGCAGATTGTTTGGTACATCGCTTGCAAATTAGGGCGATTGGCTCAACTAATCCTAACCAAACAGGCTCTTCACTATTTTCGAGGCACATTCGGCATGTTGCTTCTGATCGCTGCTCTGTATTGTTTAAAATCAGTTCGGTATATGCCTTTGATAGGCAAGACCCACAAACGATACTCCCACGGTGCCCCTCTACGGATGGCTCTCCGTTTGCCCAAGATGATTCGCCACAAAAGTCACACAGAATATCTTCTGGCTGTACATTCTCTGGATCTATTCCATCTCGGTGCATCAATCTACTCTATGTAAAGTTGTTGCATGAAAAGGTCTACCCTCTCTGCGGTATTTTCGTTCAAAGTTTGTGCCTACTAACTCCCCGTCTTCTGCCGATGGAGAGGTACAAAATAGTGATTTGGTAAACAGGTGTGAATTTCGTTTGAAGTGGTCTTCGCACCATTCCCACAACTCATTGTGATCTGTCACTACATGTATTATTCCACCTGACTTCAATACTCGGTGGAATGTTTCTAGTGTTGAATCTTGTACAACACGACGTTTATGATGACGAGTTTTGGGCCATGGGTCACTAAAGTATAAATGAATAACATCTGCAACGTTGCATTCACACCAATACTGTAAAAACTCAGTGGCATCGCCGTGCATCATTTTTACGTTATGTATGTGGTTTCTGCGCAGACGATCTGCAGCATATTTGTAAAACTCAGAAGCCCATTCAAAACCCAAATAATTTGGCTTTGTTCGTATCTGTGATTCTTGTAACAGGAATGTGCCTTTCCCTGAACCAATTTCCATTTCAAATGGTGCCAACTCATTAGTAAACCACTTTCGTGGATCAATACGCCCTTGGTCAAACGATGGTAAGGAGCGCATGTTGATTCCAATTTCCCCTACATCAAGATTTTTGCCTCTTGATAACCCAGAGCTCATGTTGTTACTCCTGTCGAGGTTGCAACTGCTGCAGCTTGTTGCACGGCGATAACTTCTGCGGCACTACTTTGCGAAGAACTTCCTCGTACAGAAACTAGGTTTGCTGTTCCTGTCCCGTGACCCTTTAGCTCGTTCATCCAAACCTCTGAACCTGAAATGGGTTCTAGGCAATATGTGTACCCTTGCACAGAAACAATAACCCTATCTCCATCGAGCAGAATCGCAGGAAATCCTGCACCATTTGATGCTTTCCACTCCCATACCTTGTTGCCACTGTAACGGTCAAGTGCAATAACCTGTTTGTTGAACCCAACAAGTACCAAATCTTCTATCTTAATCAACATCTGTAACCTCATCAATCCACTCGGTCATTATTTCAAGTGCTTCTGTATCAAACGTTGTTTCAATTTGTCCATATTCTGCAACCGAACCAGTTGTAGCTAGTTGGAACAAATGATTGAGCCCCTCAAGCTCAACAATCGTAATATCTCTATCAAAGTTCTCTTTCACTTCTTCAATAACCGTTAGGTTTTGCACAGAATCAACTTGTACGTCCTTCGTACCGTTCATTGCAAGAACGGGGCACTTTATTTTTGCTAAAACTGGTGCTGGATCATGAAACAAAAAGAATTGCGTCCAAGGCAATGTAATCGTTTCAAGACCTTCGTTAATTGCTTGCTCATATATTTCTTCGGTAACTTCAAGACCCTGTGCTGAAAGCTGAATCTTTACAAGTTCGGCCATTTGTTCTCTAAGTTCTTCATCACTTGCATCAGATCCCATCAGTTCATACAACGACATTGAAGCGTGAAGAACACTGTCAATCAACTCTTGATCTGCTCCCATTGATTGTAAAAGTCGCGCCTGCTGTACAGGCAAGAGTTCGTAGCCAGCAACGCCAGGACCAGCAAGCATGACAACAAATGCAAGTTTTGGGTCGCCTGCTGCAACCATAGGACCAATAAGCCCACCTTCGCTGTGACCAATTACTCCAACTCGTTTATTATCAATTTTTGGATGTATCCTAGCGGCCTGAATCATTACACCAACATCGGTTGCAAAATCCTCCGAAGTATCTTCTTTCAAGTCTTCAATGTTCT
>JABHWX010000071.1 GCA_018657585.1 Phycisphaerae bacterium | reverse complement strand
CGTTGAGTTTTATGGAGAAGCGCTTGCCGATATGCCACTGGCAACTCGTGCAACACTTGCAAACATGGCACCCGAATATGGTGCGACGATGGGCTTCTTCCCAGTGGATGAACAAACAACTAAATATTTGCATTTAACCGGTCGAGATGAGAAATTGATTGAGACGGTAGAGCAGTACTGTAAATTACAAGGATTGTGGCGTGATGATTCACGTCCAATCAAATACACCTCGACCGTTACGCTTGATATGTCAATAGTTGAGCCAGCATTGTCAGGGCCAAAAAGACCGCAAGATCGCATTTTGCTTTCTGATATGAAATCAAAGTGGCTTGAAACACGAACAGAGATGTTTGGACACGCTGAGCCGAACACTGCACTTGTTGAAGATACTGAAGAATCATTTGAAATGTCAGATGGCGATGTTGCAATCGCTGCAATTACAAGTTGCACAAATACATCGAACCCTGGCGTCATGGTTGCGGCAGGGTTGGTCGCAAAGAAAGCACACGCTCTTGGGTTGAAAAGAAAGCCGTGGGTTAAAACATCGCTTGCTCCCGGAAGTACAGTTGTAACAGAGTACTTAAAACGCGCAAACTTGCTCGGGGATTTAGAAGCTCTTGGTTTCTGGGTTGTTGGATATGGTTGCACAACTTGTATCGGAAACTCTGGTCCACTTGATACGCCAATAAAAGAGGCAATTAATGAACACGATTTACTTGCATGTTCCGTCTTGAGTGGCAATCGTAACTTTGAAGGTCGAATTGGCCCCGAAATCAAGGCAAACTATCTTGCATCGCCGCCACTTGTTGTTGCGTATGCAATTGCCGGTACCGTTGATATTGACCTCTCTACTGAACCGCTCGCAAATATGGATGGTAAAGATGTTTTCTTGAAAGATATCTGGCCTAGCAACGCGGAAGTGCAAGAAACAATTAACAGTTCTCTTGACCGAGATGAATTCCTTGAGCAGTACGCGGATGTTTTTGCCGGCGGAGAGGATTGGCAAGCGGTTGAAGCAGGAACCGGGCAATTATTTGAGTGGTCTGATGCGAGTACGTATATTCATGAGCCACCATTCTTCCAAGGTATGACTACCGAAGTGCCAGGTATTCATGCAATTGAAAATGCTCGAGTACTTTGCAAACTTGGCGATTCCGTAACCACTGACCATATCTCGCCAGCAGGAAACATAGGCTCAGATTCTCCGGCTGGGCAATTCCTTGAAAGCCGTGGTGTCCCTGTTTCGATGTTCAATAGTTTTGGTTCGCGTCGCGGTAATGATTTAGTGATGACTCGCGGCACGTTTGGGAATGTACGCGTTAAAAACCAACTCGCCCCAGGAACTGAAGGCGGTTTTACAACGGACTTCACTGATGGTGAAGTAAAATCAATTTACGAAGCAAGTTGTAATTACAAAGAACAAGGTACTCCTCTAGTTGTTCTTGCTGGAAAAGATTACGGTATGGGTTCTTCTCGAGACTGGGCTGCAAAAGGCACAATGCTACTGGGTGTCAAAGCGGTCATTGCTGAAAGTTACGAACGAATTCACCGAAGTAATTTAGTTGGCATGGGCGTTCTTCCGCTTGAGTTTATTGACGGTCAAACTTCCGATTCGCTAGGTCTTGATGGTACAGAATCATATGCAATTGCAATTGATGAATCTGTTCAACCACGTGATGAAATTACTGTCATTGCTACAAAATCAGATGGTGTAGAAGTTACTTTCCAAACGCTTTGCAGAATAGACACGCCAGTTGAAGTGGACTATTACAGAAACGGTGGCATTTTGCATACCGTATTGCGAAAAATGGCCACCACATAAAAACCCCGACCAAACACTTCCAGTGCTTGATCGGGGGGTGTGTCGCTAGATTAGAGAGAGATGCGACACGAGGGGTATGGAGAGAGCTTTATTGATCTCTGATGAGGAGGCGCAAAGACTATGCGGCGTGTTCGGTGTTTAAGCGCCGATGGCCTCAAACTCACCAGTGAAAGACATATCATTCAATGGGTTGTACCCATGTGCCGTTTCCATTGATTTTTGTTCTTCAAGTTTGTTGTGAATCTGGTTTAGGAGTTGGACTCTAACTCGGTTTTTGCTCATTCTCGCTTCTCTGCACAGTTCTTCTTGGGAGAACTTGTCAGTGTTCGTATCTTTATTTGTATTCATGGTGTCTCACATACCTATGTTCGGGACTGTCCTATCCTTGACGAGTCCATTTCTAATGCCCTCATTTGGGACTTTTAACGGTTAATAAGCGTCTAAAATGACGCACAGCCCTGATAAGCACAACCATTTGTATTTCTTTCACCTTTTTTTCAAAAATATCCTTTTTATGCCCTACACGGTGTCAGGCATAAAAATGGGGTGCGGTGAAAGGAATTCGGACAATATGCGATTATTCTGGGAACGATGCAAAAACAGCGCTCTATCATCTCTGAATGGCTTATTGGGAAGAATAAACAGCAAAGATCTGAAATCCTCGACATTATTGGTTTGCAATCAAAGAATGAGCGTAATTTACCCATTGAACGCACACTTGAGCAGTTTGCAGCAAAAATCCTCTCCGCGTGTGCTGCAGATTTAGGGCTTTCAACATTGGAACTATCGGGATTGCTCAATGAACCCAGAAAAGACGCTCTTGCTGGACTCATTACTGTAGTCAAAGACGGCGTGTAAGAATTGCAATTCTTTTCTTTCCGAGTCGTAATGCGAACACAGTGAGGAGAGTGCCTGTGGAATCCGAAGACAACTCGTTTTGCCATTCGTTCGGATCGACCGTTTTTCCGCGAGTTTTTACCTCTACCTGGGTGCAACTATTGTTTTGTAAAACTTTCTTTACCTTTTCAAGGCGCAGTGAGGTTGTCTCAAGTATTTCAAATTGCTGGAACCAATCGCTATCAATGGATTCAGTCGAGCAGAATATCCCAAGATGTGGCGCAAGTTCTTTTGCTCCAATTTCATTGGCGATGTTGTAGTGCAACCCACTTCGCTCGAGTGCTGGGTTGGGCACAAACAGGTAACCTTCGACAACTTTGATAAAGGAAGGATAATCGGGGTATGCAGAGATAGTTTTATTGATGCTCATCGAAGTAGCAGTGAGTTGTTCAGCATTAGATGCGAGTTCGCCAAACCAAATGACGCATTGCACAACGCGACCTCCTTCTTCAATATACTCCAACTCGAATGGAACAGGAAAATTTTCAAGGTCTTCAAGGTTTGTTGCAGGTGAAACTTTTATGCAGCCACCAGCGCACTTTTTAACGATTTGCAGTAGTTCTTCTATACTAGGCTGCATAGCATCAAGCCCATGCAGCCGTTGTGTACAACTCCTTCGTGCAGGATCGATATGAACAAAACTTTCTTTCGAAATATCGAAAGAAAGGACATCACAGCACCGAACATTTTTGCCCGTGTTATGTTCAGCCATTGAGCATCGAAGTGCATCATTGTCAATTCCAATGGTATGCTTAGGCAACTCACGAAGATCAGATCCAATTCCGCAACATAAATCAAACACAGGGGCATCACAAAGAAAACGCTTTGCTTTATGTATTGCAATTGCAGTTGAGGTTGCCTGTTGTACGCCTATTGAATCTGCGATAAGTGCGTCTGCGTTGACGAGTTTTTGTTGTGCACGTCGCCGGGCATCTACTATCGATGCCGCAATAGTTATTTCATCGACATCCCATTTTTTGCGGAGGGTTTGCATTGTCGAAACAGCTGTCAGATCGCTTTCAGCGATAGTATCGAGCAATTCAATATTCAAAGCAGTCTTGTGCCAAAGATCCGTATTCGTTGTCATGGAGAAAAAAGGCAGTGCTATTGGGGTGCCTCCGAAATGCATGGTAGAAGACAATGATGAACCTTGCATCAAATCGTTTACTTCTTCTTCTCGATGATATTTTTGAAGATTGGTTTGGAGTGGAACTCCCTCGCCCAGTTGTTGCAATGCGAGGATTTAAGCAGGAAGATGGGTGCCAATGGTGTGGAGAAACTAATCGTTTGTTTGAACCATGTCCATGTGGTGGTCGGCGCATTCGATGGACTCGCGTTTTTCGCCTTGGATCATACGCACCCCCTCTATCAACATCAATAATGCAAGGCAAATATGCTGTTTGGCCAGAAATGCTATCGTTTTTAGGCAAGCAACTTGGTGACAGAGTCAAAGGGTGTGTTCCCCCAAATACAGTTATTGTTCCGATGCCAATGCCAATTATTCGCCGATACATTCGCCGAATTGACCATGCCTACGTTATTGCGAAGCATGCTTCGAAGCAATGTGGAATACCAATTCGCAGAGCACTTTGGCGCCGCGAAAGTACACCACAAGCAGCTAAAACTGCAAGTATGCGTAAGTCCTTGCCTAGTAGTGTGATGCGTATACGGTTCTGCCCAAGAATAAAAGGAAAGAATGTACTTTTGATTGACGATGTGCTTACAACTGGTAAAAGTCTGGAGGTTGCAGCGAACCAACTGAAACGAGCCGGCGTATTATCTATTCAAGTTGCAGTTCTTGCTGTGACAGAAATGCCTCAAAAAGGTAAAAAATTGTGATTTCAGGGGGTACAAGCAGTTGACGAGGATGTTGGGTGGTATACAATAGTCCTCCTTGCCTGTTTTTTAAGCAGGCGGGCTTTTTTACGGTCTTTTTTAGACCTGCGAAATGAGTGCTCTTTGAAAAGTGAACAGTTGGGAATACCGCGAGG
>JABHWX010000007.1 GCA_018657585.1 Phycisphaerae bacterium | reverse complement strand
CAAAGCGGTACTAACGGTCAAAGATCTTGTCATGCCGACCGGGCTTCGACGCAAGTTGAAGAACGGTCGCAGGTCAAACGACTTGGAACAATATTGACAGATCGCGCACTCAAAATGTATCGAGAACGAATCACCACGGTTCGTTCGACGTATGGTGAATGCACTTTTACTACTACAACATGAACGACAAAGAATTGTCGTTCATCGCTTAACGGCGGTGAACGATTTTCATGTCACTCGTCGCTTAGCGGCGGCGATTGGCTTTGTTGGTGAATTTATGTCAAGGGATACACCTGATCCCATCCCGAACTCAGAAGTTAAGTCTTGACAGCCGATGATACTGCTCAGCGGGAAAGTAGGTTATTGCCAACTATTTAAACCCCCAGCCCTAACGGGCTGGGGGTTTTCTTTTTATATCATGAGCCTCGTCCGAAAGGACGGGGCCTTTTCATATGGAAAATCGCATTTCATGGATGCAAAACATGATGTTTTTTGCAAATTTTATGGACAAATTACAGGTTTTTATTGGACAAGCACATCAAACTTACTTTAAAGTGAAATCTTTGATATTGCAAACAACATGCCTTTCGCACGTTGCGATTGGCATGCACATACTGTGACTCGGGGGAAAAGAGGAGAGAAGAGAAAGAAAACGGATTCATTGTTAGGACTTGGACTTGTAAGTTCATTAATTTGTGGCGCTGCCGCAACTGCTGAATTTACATTCCAAGGGTTAGATTATCGTGTCGTCGAGACCAATGCGGTCGCTGGCGACTTTAACTGGACTGTTGAATTTTATGTTGTGCTCAACGGCGACGAACGCCTTGACGCAGTTGCTGGTGATGGCATTAACGATAAACGTCTTGCTACATCAGGGACTTTCTACCAAAACCAATTTGGTGGACCTACTTCGACGGACATCAACCCTTTGCTATTTAAGAGCTTTCCTAGTCTTGAGTACGACAGTTTTGTAACTGTTGGTGCGATGGATAGTACTGGATACCCTTATGACAATAATGCTTTACTTAATATTGGTATTGACTGGACAAACTTTGAAGACAACGGTGGGGATGTATACACCGATAACGGTCTTTGGTTTGTAACACCTGACGATTCTCAAGGTGCGCCAATGCTTTTCACAAATCAAAACTGTGAAGAGAAGTACGGCACACTTGTTGCTCGAGTGACGGTTTTTGGCGAACTTGATTCCGTATATATTGGCGCATTGTTCCAAGGTAAAGACAATACCGGAACAACTTGGCAAGCAACTGGTAGCATTGAAGTCACCTATCCAACGTTAACTGATTGTAACGCAAATGGTGTTGACGATGCATGCGATATTTTGAATGGTACAAGTTACGACGATAACGGGAATGGGATCCCTGACGAATGTGAATTCCCTGACTGTAATGGCAATGGTATCGATGATAACGAAGATATTTCCAACGGTACAAGTGAGGACTGTAACGGCAACGGCACCCCAGACGAATGCGAAATGGCTGACGGAGACTGTAACGAAAACGGTATCCTCGACGACTGTGAAACATTCGATGACTGTAACGACAATGGCGTTCCAGACGAATGCGAAACATTCAGCGACTGTAATGGCAATGGTATTCCAGACGAATGCGAATCGCTTACTGACTGGGATGGCAACGGCGTTGCAGATATCTGCGAAGGTCTTGTTGCATATAACGCCACAACAAGCACTGGTTACACTCACGTAGATGATGCAAATATGGCAGCAAGTGACGGAGATGTCATTTGGGTCCAAGCAGATCATGTGAATGCGGTAACTTCAGTTGCACATAACGACGGACTTGATAACAATTGCAATGGTTCTGTTGATAATCCTAGTTTAGAGATTTCTCTATACGACGGGAGTCGATTTAATGTAGATGGTGACGCCCTTATTGGTAGTGTTCGTTCAGGTACTTCAGGAACTGGTTCAGTCAATGCTAATGGTTCGGTTTCAGTTGATTTTGCAATGGCGTACCGAAATGCATCATTGGATTTCTCAGGAACTACAGTGAATGTTGGTGACGCACTCCTTCGTCGTGACAGTGAAATGGGTATGAATGGCGATGCACACGCAACTGGAACATGGACCGCATCGGCTGGTTCAGTTGTTTACGCTGACTTAACTATTGATGGTAACCTTCGAGGCACGACTGATCTCATGGGTGACACAACTGTCAACGGCGAAATGCGAGCAACCGATGATATTTTGGTTGGTTCAAACTTGACAAACAACGGTTTGATAGCAATGCACCGCGGTGTTCTCTACGTATTTGGCGACCTCACAAACAACGGCACTATTCTTGGTGAAGTAGATGGTGGTCCTGGCGTTCGTGGTGGCGAAGGCGGTCCTGTCGCTGGAGACGGCATGCGAGTTGAAGGCAATTACAATGTTGGCGAAAACGCAAGCATTTACTTGCCACATGAAAACTGGCGACTTGCAGTTGGTGGCAACTTCAATGTTGAAATCATTGACAATACTCAATTCGATATGTCAATCGCTACACTTGATATGGTTGGACATACAGGTCAAGATCCAGTAACCATGGAAGCACTAAGTGCAGACCTTGGTAACACTGAAGATGGTCTTAATCCTGCAACTGACTGCGCACTTCCAATCGGAACTATCCGAATTGGTGGTGCCTCAACTGTCGAAGTTGTTGATGATAAAGTTAACGATTGCGATGGTGGTTCCATGTCTAATGTGACCTACACAGAAAACTTGATTGTTGAAGCAGGTGGTGAACTCCGTACTAACGGTTACATCTTCTATACTTCAAACCTTGATAATCAAGGTGTAATCATCGGTGAAGATGACATCATCATTATTGATCCGCCAGTTCTTGGCGACCTGAATGGTGACGGTCTTGTTGATGTGCTTGATCTTTTGGTAATTGTTGCTGACTGGGGCGACTGCTCAGGTCCATGCGACAGTGACTTGAATAATGATGCAACTGTAGACGTTCTCGATCTCTTGATCGTGATTGCAAATTGGTCTGCATAACGCACCTAAGTTGAATCTTTGATTCTTGAACCGGCTCGCCTTCTGGCGGGCCGGTTTTTTTGCGTTTTTTTGTTATTTGCGTTGTAAGACTCTGTGAGTGTAGAATATTCGCATGCAGTACAAACGCACACAAAATGGAGTAGTTGTTAAGGCAAGTTTGTTTTTTGGTTTTACTCTGTGCGTTATAGTTGGAGTTTTGTTAATTAGAATTGTTCCTTTGGCCGCTATTGGAGTTGGCTTTGGAGCGGGGTTGATGTTATTACTATTTTGGTTTTTTGGCTCGTTAACAGTTGAGGTTACCGATGAAGAACTTAAACATTGGTTTGGCCCTGGGTTTTGGAAGAAATCATATTTATTAGTGGATATTGAGTCAGCGACACAAGTTAAAAACTCGTGGATTTTCGGGTGGGGTATCCGTTTGACGCTTCATGGATGGCTGTATAACGTTTCTGGTTTAGATGCTGTGCAAATCGAACTTTGCTCTGGGCGCACATTTAGGATTGGAACGGATGAACCAACAGAGTTGCTTGGGTCTTTTCCTAGCAATAACAATGCCGCATTAAGCAACAAATAGTTATTTATTGCTTCCCTGTTGGTACTGTTTAATATTTGCTTCTACAAAACAATTTCTCAAAGAAGCATTACTAAAAATATGTTGTTATTTGGTACGATGTTTAGATGTCCGATAGTAATGACAAAAAAACGTCACTCGATGCTACCACTGAAGAGTTCATTTCGCCAGCACCAATGAGCCACAATTCTGCAGACCCAATGATCGGAAAGACTATTGGGTCTTGTACGATTAAACGGATTATCGGTTCAGGCGGGATGGGTACGGTCTACGAAGCAATTCAGGAGAACCCTCGTCGGCGCGTTGCTCTAAAAATGATGAAGCATGGAATTACATCTCCGTCTGCTATACACCGTTTTGAATTTGAATCACAAACCCTTGCTCGATTAAAACACCAAGGTGTTGCGCAAGTCTACGAGGCAGGTACACATGATGATGAATCAGGTGGCATCCCATATTTTGTTATGGAATATGTTGTCAATGCAAAACCGATTACACAATATGCAATTGAAAGAAATCT
>JABHWX010000070.1 GCA_018657585.1 Phycisphaerae bacterium | reverse complement strand
TTCGTTTTGATTTGTGGAACTCCATGCAGTCCTCCTTCCACTCCAAATCGAGGAACTTGATAAGCCGTTCTGTCTCCCCGCGTTGGTCAGCAACGAGTTTTTCGTAATGCAACTCTATAACAGGAATGGACATAACTTCCATCCACATATCCGCCATCTTCTTTCGTTCAAGCCAGACCATTCCGAGGTGCTCAAGTTTATTTGTATAATTATGCCCTGATACAAGTAGGTTTGTCGTGTAGCAAGAGACAGCGTTATCAAGTGGATTTCGATGCAACATAATCGCTCGAGAACTTGGAAGAACCTTCGATAAGAATCCGGCCTGGACAGCCAAATTAATCGCCTTGTTTGACGCAATCTTTTCCCCATTTAGAGAATACTCTACCGCTTCAAAATACATCTTTGAAAGTTTCACAGCATCATCCTCTCTCATATCAATCATATTATTGGGCCAAGCATGGAAAGAATCCGTTAGCAACGCCAGATCTAACTGCATTGGCACGCCAATTGACATCTCTCCGCAATTTTCAACATCTGGGTGCATACTTAAAATTTGCTCAAGCAAACTTGTTCCACTTCGAGGATTGCCAACGATAAAAAGTGGCTCTACTTCGGTCTTTGGTCCCTCAACAAGTGCCTCAAAAATGCCGCCAGACATAAACTCTCGCATTTCAACAAATTGATTAATATATACCTCAAAATCAAATGACGAAGTACTCAGTGCGTGCGCTTTTTCAGCAGATTCCCACGCCTTGTCGTATTCACCGAGTTTGTCAAAAGCCTTTGTGAGCGTAAACATTGCACTAATATGCCCAAATTCTCCTAATTCTAAAAGTTGATTTTCGTAACTTTTAATCAAATCAACAGCACTTTCGAAGTCCTTTTTGGCAATCAAAACACGAGAACGAAGAATCAAATTCTGTATTTGACCAAGAACATTCTGAGGAAGTTTTGCCAACTCTTTCTCTGCAAGTTCTGACTTATTGTTTCGTTCGTAGATATCAGCATTAGTGAGAACTTCTTTGTTTTTATTTCCTGTCAACGCATGTAATCGAGAGTTATAAAAAATTGCTTTTTCCATTTCCCCAGCACCATTCCACGCTTCAGATAGGGCTCTGAGCAGCTCTTTCTTGTCCGGATCTTCAATGTTGAGCTTTTCAAGAATTACTATCGCAGAATTATAGTCCCGTAATTCAGAAGCAATATGCGCGTTTAAAAAACGAATTTGCGGAGAATCAGGGTACTCCCGAAGTGCCTCATGTGCATTCCTTCGTGCAAACTGTTGCATTTTTTTCGATATTAATTTCTTGATTGAAGTTATTGCTTCTTCTTCAGTATAAAATTGAGACATAGTCCAATTATAGTCGAAGAAATAGCCACCTTCCCTTCACTGAAACTACGAATTATTAGCCAGAAACCACACTATGAGCAACAACCAAGAAGCCATTGATACTTCAGCCATCAAGATTAAGATCTCCAAACTCGAAGAGCCAGATTATCGACTTGACTTTGACATGCCAGACGAAATTGTGGAAGATATCAACAGAAGGCTCAAAGAAGGCGGCTATGACTATGATGATGAGCAGATGACTTCGCTTCTTACGAAGATTTGTCTTGACGAGGGAATGAATCGATTAGATAAAAAATCGGTTTGGGGACCAAAGTTAATGCCCGGGACAGCGCCAGGAAAGTTTTGCTGTGATTCAGGTTTTTTGTTCTCTGCAATTGTGGATGCGATTCCTACTGGTATCTTAGATCAAATTGACTCGATTCCAATTAGGCGTCGTAAATTGGAAGTCACCAATGAACTTATTGAAACTGAACTTTTTGAGCAACGTCTATTATTTGGCTCACGCGAATCGTTTTCCGGAGAAGTTGCTTATGGCGACGAAATAACATGCAATGCAACTTTAACAGTTGATGGAAATGATACACCTGAGTTCGCAATTGACAATTACAAATTAAGGATTCCAAAGGAGGGTCAACTGCTTGCTATAGGCATCTTCAGTTGCGATGAAGGCGAACAACTTCGAAGCGCATCTGTGCCGGGAACCATCTCCATAACACTTTCAGACCAACAAGAAAAAAACTCTAGATTAGTTCTTGAAGTTACATCAGCAGAGAGAATCACACCTTGCGAAGTAGACGAGATTCTAAAACAGTACGGAACGGCAAACGAAACTCTTTTGAAGGCGCAAATTAAACTTTCCTTGCAACGTAACTTTGATCGTGAAAACAACACCATCATGCGTAATCAGTTGTTCAACTATCTTGCTGAAAATATTACTGTTCCAGTTTCGCAAAGAATTATCGAAGGTCACTGGGAAGATATGTGCAAGGGAGAATTAGAAAAAAATCCTGAACAATCTGAACTAGGCGAAGAAATAAAAAATAACCTTCGAACAAAAGCAGAAGCCATGGCAAATCGCAGAGTGGTTACTAGATGTTTTCAAGAACAATTCGAGCTCAATATCAGTGAAGAAGACGTACAGGAACAAATATGCGATATTGCAGAAAGCCGAAGGGTTCGTCCAGAAGAAGTACAGGAAGAATTTGTTTCGAGTGACAGGATGCAGATCCTTGTAAACATGGTAATGGATAAGAAAATCTTCAATCGCCTTAAAGACAAAATGGTCTTTACGGACGCAACCTGACTTTGGTATTATTTCCCTATGGACTACTTAACTGAAGCAGAACATACAAAACTCAACGATGAACTCGCATCTCTCATTGCCGAGAGGCCGGTGATTTCGCAGCGTATTGGCACAGCCCGTGAACTTGGTGACTTGAAAGAGAATGCCGATTATCATGCTGCCAAGGATGACCAAGCACACAACGAGCGTAAAATTAAAGACCTAGAAAAACGCTTGTCTGAGGCAACTGTTGCTGATACCGAACACGTTCCAGATGATATGGTTTTTCTTGGAACCATTGTCAAATTAAAGAATCTCAGCAACAACAAGGAAGATTTGTATATGCTCGTTGGTGAATCTTCAGGTCGATTCGATATGGATTACCTAGAGGTTACAACAAACTCTGAACTTGGCATGGCAATTTTTAAAGCAAGGGTCGGCGATAAAGTTGGTGTGAACCTCCCAGCAGGTCGAACTGAGTTCGAAATCGTATCTATTGAAGAATAGCGGTACTCGTACACCCTAAGAGAAGGTGTACTTTAAATAGGTTCCCTTCGCGCAGAGTTGTGCAACTCTGAACCCTGTCCAACCATCAAGCCAGCCAAACCGCAGAATGTA
>JABHWX010000069.1 GCA_018657585.1 Phycisphaerae bacterium | reverse complement strand
CCTGACTTTTTTTGAGAATAATCCACGTCGAAGCCAACCCAAAACATCAATGATCAAACCAGTAACACCGCCTAGGAACTCGAATATACGAGTCCATAAATCGCCCCAAGCTTCGACTGCACGAACAAGTGCATTGGGATGCCCGTCGTTATCACTCTTCAAGTGCTTGCTCTTTGGTCTCGTAGATAGAGAATATTTTATCGAGGCGCGCAAGTTCAATTATTGATTGGACGCCTTTGCTTAAAGCGCAAAGTGAAAAAGGAATATTGGCCTGCTTGGATAATTGTAGACCTTCAATTAAAGTCGCTACACCTGAAGAATCCATATACGGAACATGTGCCAAGTTTATAATGATGAGTGTTGGCTTCGATTCGATAATTGGCTTTAGGGCATATCTGAATTCAGTAGATTTAGTCATGTCTATATCACCGAGCGGAGTTACGATGCAGCCGACAGGAGAGGTGTCTATATCAAGTTGAAGTGATTGTTCATCCATTTGATGTCGTGCTCTGTGTGGTGGTAGTTGGCATTATATTTGATCGTTTCATCATCGTCAGTTTCATCCCATGCTGGTCATTTTTTGACCATTTGGCTTCGTCCATTACTGTTTGTATTAAGTGTACTCCAAGCCCGCCTGGCTTCACATCGCTTAAATCTCGCGAACGGATGCAATCGAGATCAACTTGCTCTGCTTCATCTTCAATTTCAATATGAATAGTTGGGGTTGGTTCAATGGCTGTTGTAAATTGCAACGTCACTTTCCCAGACGATCCACCGTACCCATGCCGATAGATATTACTCAACGCCTCATCCACTGCCATTGCAACTTGCCCAGAGTCTCTGTCAGAAAAACCACACTGGAGAGTTGCTGCTGAAAGCAGTTGCCTAATTGTCGAAAACCAAGCAGGGGATGTCGGAAATTGAATCGTGCAAGTAGAAGTTGAATGATTTGTACTCATGAACTGTATTCATGGTACTCTTTCACGTTCTTATGAGAAACGATATTTCAAACACTTCTCCTGAAAAAGGCGTTGAAACTGTCTTAATCCTTGATTTTGGCAGCCAATATGCCCAACTCATTGCCCGCAGAGTTCGAGAGGCGGGCGCATTTAGTTTGCTTATGTCTCCCGACACTCCGATTGAGGAGTTAGCGGAGCATAATGTTTCTGGCATCATTTTTTCAGGTGGACCTTCAAGCGTCAGCGAAGAAGGTGCTCCTATTTGCGATGCTCGAATTTTTGATCTCGGTGTCCCAATTCTTGGTATTTGCTACGGAATGCAATTGGGTTGTTCAATGCTCGGTGGGAGTATTGAAGGGGCAAAGGAGCGTGAGTTTGGAAGATCTTCTCTTCACGTTGAAGATAACTCAGGCTTACTAAGAGGCATCCCTGCAGATACCGCTGTTTGGATGAGCCATGGTGATCAGGTGAACCAACTTGGTGATGACTTTAGAGTTCTAGCGACTACCGCAACGTGCCCAAAGGCTGCAGTTGCGCATACTAAAAAGAAATTTTACGGTGTGCAGTTTCATCCAGAAGTTACGCATACACCGCATGGAGTAGATATTCTCCGCAATTTTCTATATGAAATTTGTGACATTCAGGACACGTGGCGAATGTCTGATTTTATGGAAGAGCAATGTACAGCCATTCGAGAGCAGGTAGGTGACCATAGAGTATTGTGTGGTTTGAGTGGAGGTGTAGATTCTTCAGTCGTTGCTGCATTGCTGCATAAAGCCATTGGGAATAAACTTGTTTGTGTTTTTGTAGATAACGGTCTGTTACGCAAAAATGAAAGAGAGTTTGTAGAAACTACTTTTCGTGACCATTTCGACATTGATTTGAGAGTTGTCGACGCATCAAGAGAGTTTTTGTCTGATTTAGAAGGCATAACGGATCCCCAAGAAAAACGTACGAAAATTGGACATCGATTTATTGAAATTTTCAAAGAATCGGCAGAACATATTAAGGTTGAATCGGACAGCCCAATTACTTTTCTTGCACAAGGCACCTTGTACCCAGACGTTATTGAATCAGGTCATGGGTACAGTGGAGCTGCTGCTAATATTAAATTGCACCACAATGTGGGAGGTCTGCCAGAGGAATTAGGTTTTGACTTAATCGAGCCGCTCCGCGACTTGTTTAAAGATGAGGTGCGTAAGTTGGGTGAAGTTCTTGGGCTTCCAGATGGGATTATCTGGAGGCATCCATTCCCAGGTCCCGGTCTTGCGGTTCGATGTTTAGGTGAAATTACTGAGCCGAAGTTGCTAACTTTGCGCGATTGTGATGAAATTGTTCTTGAAGAAATTGTTTCTGCAAACCTGTATAGAAGTACTGATCAGGTCTTTGCGGTACTTCTGCCCATTCAAACAGTCGGTGTAATGGGCGATGGAAGAACGTACGAATCTGTCGTTGCTGTTCGAGCAGTTGAAACACAGGATTTTATGACGGCAGACTGGGCAAAGATTCCATACGAAGTTCTTTCTACGATAAGTTCAAGGATGATCAATGAAGTTCGAGGCGTAAATCGTGTTGTCTACGACATTAGTTCTAAACCGCCTGCAACTATTGAGTGGGAATAATGTTAGATTGAAACATTCGCAAAAATCATTCTGCCAGCAGAGGTTTGGAGTGAGTTTGTCACTTCAACCATGACGAATTCTCCAACATTATCTCCACCATCTTCAATGACAACCATCGTGCCATCTGGCAGGAAGCCAACGCCTTGGCTTGACGATTCACCTTTGCGAACAATCTCAATTTGCATCACCGTACCGGGAATAGCCTGAGTACGGACTGCAAGGGAAAGATCATTCAAGTTTAGTACAGTGACACCCTCAATTTGCCCAACTTGTTGAAGGTTGGAATCGGTTGTAAGAATGCGATAGCCGCTCGCTTGAGCAAGTTCTATCAGTGCTCGGTCGACACTTTCCATAGAATTCTCACTCGTTTCAATGGTAAGTTCTATATGGGGTGAATTGCGAAGCGTAGCAAGGACGCTTAGTCCTCTGCGACCACGTTCTCTTTTTGTTTTGTCTTTGGAGTCGGACAAAGCGTGCAATTCTTCGATAACAAATTGTGTGATGATGAGAGGTGCGTCAAGGAATCTCGATTTTGCGAGTTGTTCTATTCGCCCATCAATCAGGATAGAAGTGTCAACAAGCAGGGGCCTAATGCCTCTAACTTTTCGCGCAAACTCTACATAAGGAAGAACGAGCCGTAAATTATCCTTCGTAGTAAAGACAATACTGATGGAGAAGTAGCAAAGGGTAATGCCAACGACAAGTTTGAGAAGAGTCAAATATTGGAGGGCTATATCTCCTCGTTTTAAATCCCAAGAATCCCCGATTAGGTCAATGAGAAGGCTGACAGCAAGCGCTGCAAACAGACCAACGACAAGACCCAGATATACTCCCAAAACAGCTGATAGTCGTTTGTTGGGTGTTAGGAAGTCAAGAATAAGAACGATGGCAGCAAATGCAATTGTGGATATGAGTGGCCCCAGATGATCTACGACAACATCTTCGATAGATTGGTTAGAGGATTTCAGCCCAGCAATAAATGGCAAAATCGCTGCTGCAAACATAAATGTGATAAAGAGAAGTCGAATAGTCAAGATGACTAGCCTCTTGGTGGCTGCTTCCCTTGTCTGGTCTAATTCAAAGGCGGTAATTCTAGGCGGTGTGTTCTCCGGCTCCATACGGGAAGTGTACCCTGTCCTAGCCACCGATTGCAGATGACTCTTGATATCATGTACAAATCGGAGGCAGGAAAGGCGGTCGGCCTCATCGTCGGACGTCCTGCGAACCTGGTCAGAGCTTGACGGCAGCAGCCATAAGTGGTGTCGCTCGAGCTTTGGGTTACCGGCCGCCCTTCCTGTTTCCGTTCATTTTGGAGCAAAGTTTGAGCTACACCGTACTAGCAAGAAGATATAGGTCAACATCCTTTGATGACATCGTGGGACAGGAGCCAATTGCGCGTACGCTTAAAAACGCAATAAGTTCTGATAGGACAGCTCATGCATATTTGTTTTGTGGAACACGTGGGGTTGGCAAGACCTCAATGGCACGAATTTTTGCTCGTGAGCTTAATCGTTCAAATGAACTTACCCAAGGAGAGGAAATTAGTGAAGCAATTCTACGTGGCGATGATCTTGATGTTATTGAGATAGATGGGGCATCTAACCGAGGCGTGCAAGAAGCAAGAGATCTTATTGCTTCTGCAGGTTTAGCGCCTTCGCGGTGTCCGTATCGAATTTATATTATTGACGAAGTGCACATGCTGACAACTCCTGCGTTTAATGCACTTTTGAAAACAATGGAAGAGCCTCCTTCACATGTTAAATTTATATTGTGCACAACAGAGCCGCATAAAGTTCCTGCAACAATCCAAAGCAGGTGTCAGCGGTTTGACTTCAAAGCTATTTCTTCAAAACAGATTGCTGACCATCTTCACTTTATTTTAGAGCAAGAAGGTATTGAGGCAGATCCAGAAGTTGTTGCCCAAGTTGCTAGGCTTGGGAACGGCTCAATGCGCGACGCACTCTCGCTGTTAGACCGCTTGCTTGCAGGAGGCGCAACAACAATAAAGATTGATGAAATGGAAGAACTTCTTGGGCTACCATCGCAAACAGCTATTTTTCAATTGTGCGAAGCAATTGCGAAGAGCAACCTTGAGTCGGCTTTTGTATCTGCTGACTCATTGATTTCCTCAGGAATAGCACTTGACCGTGTACTTGAAGTTGTGGCGAATTCTATGCGGAATGCCCTGGTGTCGAAGGTGTGTGGTTCCGATACTCCTCTCTTAGAACTTTCGGATAGTGCTCGAGACTGTGTTTCTAAGGTTGCGTCCTTGCTTGATGAGGGGAAAATGACGTATATGATTGCACTTTGCGATGCCTCAAGTAGGCAGGTGCGAAGGGGAGGGTCTGGAAGAGCGCTTTTTGACGCCACAATTGCAAGGCT
>JABHWX010000068.1 GCA_018657585.1 Phycisphaerae bacterium | reverse complement strand
TAATTGATTTCTGGTGTGCAAATTCCAAGGCCTCGCCAATTCTGATGAAATAGTTCAAATGCTTTTCGATATACCATTGGGGCAATTTATGCTGATCAATCTTCTGGTAATCTCGATCTAATATTTCATGCCACGAATTCCCCTCTATAAATTTCATGACAAGTGACAGCTGCCCTTCTACATCAAGTCCAACTAGATGGACAGGTGGTATAGCGGGATGTTCAAGTTGCCCCATTATACGAGCCTCTTTTTCTAATTGCTGCTCTGCATATAAGCTCCCACGGTCAGATCGAACACGCTTGATTGCGACCATCCTATCAAAGCACAATTGTTTTGCTGCATCTACGCGTCCAATCCCACCCTTGCCAACTTGGTATTCGACGAGAAAGTCGTCGTCAACTCTTACTCCTTCCATATCATTATTATTGATTGATATTTTTGGCAGAAAAGATTTCGGCAAAATCTCCAATACATGCTTCTCCCCAGCAGCAATTGAGACCGTGGATTGAATATAAGGATTGTATGTAAGCGTTAGATCCAAATCAGAAGGAAGATCTTGAGTTACACCATTTGTAGCTTCGTTATTAGTCATATTTCACTTGTTTAAGTGTATGCTCAAAGAGTTAAGAGGAAGCAGAAGAAGATTGGGAAGTAAGCCAATTAATAATTGTCTTTGAATCGGAAACAGTAGCGTACGTTGGAAAAACTACACCACAGAAAAAATCTTGTTCTGCGTCAGTTCTCCCTGCAGTGCAATCGTCAAGAATAATAACTCGATAACCATATTCGTATGCTGCACGGGCTGTTGAATCTATGCAAATTGATGTGACTACGCCTGCAAATATAACATTTTTAATTTCATTTTCCGCCAGAGCTTTTTCTAAATCTGTTTGCATAAATGCGTTCAGCCCCCTCTTGCCTGGAATTTCAATAATCCGATCACCAAATGACTTTATCTCATCAACTGTTTCTGAGCCAGTAGCACCTTCCTTGAATGCATTTGCATCTTTTATTGCACTTAGTATTCCATCAGACTGTAAAATCTCGGAATAATCTGAACTAAAAATTATTGGGGTAGAAAAAATTGTTACGCCGCTAGACTTGATGCTGTCAATTAGGGAAACTGTTCTTCTTAGGACATTATCTGCACGTTCATCATTTTCCAGTACTCCTCGAAGAATCCCGTTTTTTGCAAAGTAATCATTTTGAAATCCAATGAGTATTAGTGCTGTATTATTTGGTTCCATGGTTAATCATTTCCTTTCACTTCTGATATATGCAGATTATAATCATTCATACACACAATATATGAATTATTGCGATTATTCAGAGTCTATAGACAATCAATCACTTTCAGGAATCCTGTCGCGACGGATTGAGATCCCAATTCAAATCAGCGAACTGCTGAGCTACACGTTATCCTGCATAGTATGGATGCCACACGAATTGCCGCTTGGTCTGGGCCAAGAAACATTTCAACTGCAATGATGCGTTCGTGGGAGAATCGACCTGACACAATCGTATGTGATGAACCGCTATATGCCCATTATTTGAAAGTAACAGGACTTGATCATCCAGGACGAGATGCAATTCTTAAACATCATGAATCAAACTGTGAAAAAGTCATAGAAGAACTTGTAGGGCCGTGCAATGAGAGCGTCTACTATCAAAAACACATGACACACCACCTGCTACCAAACATTAATCGCGATTGGCTCTCTGAAGTTACAAACATTTTCCTTATTCGTCATCCAAGAGAAATGATGACAAGTCTAATTAAAACTATTCCAAATCCGAGTATTGAAGAAACCGGCTTGCCTCAACAACTTGAACTCTTCAATTTCGTTCAAAAGGCAACGGGCGAATTACCAATCGTCGTTGAGAGCAAAGATATTCTTCAACATCCAGAACAAATGCTTCAAGCACTCTGCGAGAAACTTTCTATTCCCTTTTACGAACAAATGCTCTCTTGGCCTTCTGGCAAACGGGATAGCGATGGGATATGGGCTCCTCATTGGTATTCATCTGTTGAATCTTCAACAGGATTTGCTCCATGGAAACCTAAACATGAAGAAGTACCCCCTGCTTTTGAAGATTTATGCTTAAAATGCATCGAGATCTACGAAGAACTTGCTCAACGCAAGATGTCACCAGAAGGAAGAGAACATGCTCCAAACATTTGATAATCGAAACAAGGATTTACAAATCAATATCAATGGAAAACTCTTTCATCGAGATGTTGCGGGAATAAGTCCATTTGATTCAGTTGTACAAGGAGGCGATGGTGTATGGGAAGGCCTTAGACTGTACAACGGATGCATCTTTAAATTAGAAGAACATTTAAATCGGCTAAGACACTCCGCGCAAGCAATGGCTTTTGAAAATATCCCAAGTAATGAAGAACTAACTTCTGAAATTGCAAAAACACTTCAAGCAAACAATATGAACGACGGGGTACACATTCGGCTTACGCTCACTCGAGGCAAGAAAATTACAAGTGGGATGGATCCAAGACTCAACCAAGATGGAAATACACTGATTGTGCTTGCTGAATTTAAGAGCCCTGTCTATGACACATCTGGCCTTTCACTTGCAACTTCTTCGATTCGCAGGTTTACACCTGATACGCTCGATCCAAAAATCCATAGTTGCAATTTAATTCAATCGATTATGGCAAAAGTTGAAGCAAATGCAGCAGGCGCTGACGATGCATTGATGCTTGACTCGCGTGGGTTTATTGCAGAAACAAATGCAACACATCTTTTCTTTGTCAAAGATGAAGTCGTTTTTACTTCTAGAGCAATTGCCTGCCCAGAAGGTGTTACGCGGCAAGTTGTTATTGATTTATGCAAGCAGAACAATGTCGAACTTAGAATCAAGGATTGTTCCCAAGCGGAACTCTATAGAGCAGACGAGTGTTTTTGCACGGGAACAATGGGCGAACTTGCCTGTGTCACAAAAGTTGATGGTCGAATAATAGGTTCAGGTTCAATGGGACCAATGACATCACGTCTTACTGATTTATTCAAATCCCTTGTTGCAGAATGCGGCACACTGGTCAACTGCTGATTAAGGCAAGAAAAGCGGCGCAGAGCGGGAATTCGAAAGGCATGAAGAGACAAAGCCCTTAACCCCATTTTCATGACCGGAGCCTTCAACCACTACAACCCCCGCTAACACGGTTTTCTAACCTAGTGTCAACAAAAGTGACAACAGTTTCCCATTATAAATTGGTAGAAACGCAAGATGACAATCTTCTTTTTAAATTCTCTTGCAATTTATTGCGATGGGGTTAAAATTGTTGCATGAATCTAACAATGCTGATTCTTTGCATTCTACATTCCGTTGTAACTCTAGATTGTTTCCAAGCACAACCTGTTACGACTGATTTATCAGGAACACTATCGCCTATCGCAATGAACAACGACCAAGTCATAACTGGTCAATTTGATGGAAGTTCAAACGAAATGATTGTGTGGGCAAATGGCGAAATTGTCACGAGAGTTACGCAGTTCAATG
>JABHWX010000067.1 GCA_018657585.1 Phycisphaerae bacterium | reverse complement strand
TGATTGAAACGTGTCAAGATATATTGCAAATTAAGTGTGCCATTAACGCATGCATGGGCGCTCTAAAAAATATTGGTAAGTCAACAGATGACATTCCAATTATGGTGAGCATCACGATTGAAACATCTGGCACAATGCTCGTTGGTAGTAATCTTGAGACGGTTGTGCACGCTCTTGCACCGTATCCTATTCTGTCACTTGGGCTGAACTGCGCAACTGGGCCGGAGTTAATGGAGCCTCACATCGCATGGCTTTCAAAACACTGGGACAGACCGATTTCAGTAGTGCCTAATGCGGGACTGCCTGAGATGGCTGATGGTGTTGCGAACTTTCCTCTTTCTGCACACGCATATGGCGCAGCGATGAAACGTTTTGTTGAACTGTATGGCGTAAACATTATTGGAGGGTGCTGCGGGACAACTCCAAAACATCTTGAATCTTTTATACAGCAAAAGCCTGAGTTAAAACCAAAAAACATTGACCCTCTTGTGCCTTCAGCGACAAGTTTATACCACCATGTTGAGTTCAAGCAAGATACATCTATTCTAATAATTGCAGAGCGAACTAATGCGAATGGTTCAAGGAAATTTAAACGCTTGCTAGAAGAGGAGCAGTGGGACGGTCTTGTGGATATGGCGCGCGAAGAACTAGCGTGTGGAGCGCATGTTCTTGACGTCTGTGTCGATTTTGTTGGTAGAGATGGCGTTGCAGATTTGGATGAAATTGTTGGAAGGTTAGCGCAACAAGTTGATGCGCCAATCATGCTTGATTCGACTGATGCAAATGCGATTGAAGCTGGGTTAAAACGAGCGGGTGGTCGTTGTATTGTTAACTCCATAAACCTTGAAGATGGGCAGCAGAGACTCGATGATATTTGCCCATTGTTAAAACAATACGGAGCTGCAGCTGTCGCATTAACAATTGACGAAGAAGGTATGGCAAAAACAGCCCATCGGAAGATAGAGATTGCTCATCGATTACACGACCTATATACAAATAAATGGGGGCTTCTATCGAGTGAAATGATGATTGACGTGCTTACATTTACTATCGCAACAGGAATGGAAGCAGATCGAAAGTTGGCCGTAGAAACACTTGATGCCATTGAAACAATTGCAAAAGAACTCCCTGAATGCGGATTACTTCTTGGAGTTTCAAATGTCAGTTTTGGTTTAAAACCAGCAGCTCGCAAAGTATTGAACTCAGTATTTCTGCATGAAGCTGTAGCCCGAGGTCTAACGGCTGCCATTGTGCATGCTTCTAAGATATTACCTAAGCACCGGATTGCGGACGACCAGTGGTCTGCGGCAATTGATTTGATTTATGATAATCGCAAGGCTGACTTTGATCCACTCATTTATTTTCTTTCATTGTTTGAGGATGATGTTGTTGAAGAAGAAGCAATTGTTGAAAGTTTGCCACTCAATGAACAACTTCAAAAATATATTCTAGATGGGAAGAAAGAAGGTCTTGAAGATGTTCTTGAAGAAGCACTGCAACAATGGCCGGCGTTAACTATTATTAATGACCATCTTCTTGCAGGCATGAAGGTTGTTGGTGAGTTGTTCGGGTCTGGGCAAATGCAATTGCCGTTTGTGCTGCAATCCGCGGAGGTGATGAAGCGTTCTGTGGCATATTTAGAACCTCAGATGGAAAAAGGTGAAGTGCTTGGCAAAGGGAAAATTGTTCTTGCTACCGTAGCAGGCGATGTGCACGATATTGGTAAAAATCTGGTCGACATCATTTTGTCTAACAATGGTTATTCCGTCTTTAACATTGGCATTCGAAAAACGATTGACGAAATTATTGAAGCGTGCACTGAGCATGATGCTGATGCTGTCGGGATGAGCGGGCTGCTTGTGAAATCGGTTGGCATTATGGAGCAAAACCTACTTGCACTGAATTCTAAGAAAATAACAACTCCTGTAATGCTCGGTGGCGCTGCGTTGACAAGACACTGGGCGGAATCACATCTTCGTTCGATTTATGATGGGACTTTGTATTACGGGAGAGATGCATTTGAAGCACTCGCTGTTTGTGACAAACTAGTTGCAGGCCAATTACACGAAATAGATCTAAAGATTGAAGAACGCTTAACAAAGCGTGCAGAAGTTGAAGCAAAAGTACAAGCTGGAAGAAAAGATAGAGTTGATAAGGCTGGCGAATCTGAAGGAGTTACCATTGATGATGTTGCAGTGCCAGCATCGCCGTTCTTTGGTTCTAAAGTTGTAACGGATATTGATTTGGACGTAATTTATCCATACATCAACGAAACAGCACTCTTTCGTGGTCAGTGGGGTTTCAAAAAAGGAGCATTAAGTCGTACGGACTTTGATTTTCTTATTGAAGAAACAGTTCGTCCCATTTTCGAACGATTGAAATTGTGGTGCTGTGAAGAGGATATTTTGAGACCTAAAGTGGTATATGGATGGTGGCCATGTAATAGTGACGGTAATGATGTTGTTATCTACGATGAAGTAGACCACGACAAAGAAATTGCGCGGTATATTTTTCCCCGTCAGAGCAAAAGAGCAAAGCGTTGCTTAAGTGACTTTTTCAAACCCGTTGGAATCGGCGAAAAAGATGTGATTGGAATGTCTTGTGTCACTGTTGGTGCTGAACTAAGCAGGCGTACTCGTGATTTGTTTGATAGCGATGAGTACACAGAATATTTGTACTTGCATGGTATTGGTGTCGAATGCGCTGAAGCGCTTGCAGAATATTGGCATAAGAAGATGCGTATCGAACTCGGCATTGATGGCGATGACAAGCCGACGCCGAGAGAACTCTTTGCTCAGGGATACAGGGGAAGTCGCTACAGTTTTGGGTATCCAGCTTGCCCAGAAATGGATAAACAGGAAATCTTGTTTAGACTTCTTGAGCCGGATCGCATTGGTTGTACATTGACCGAATCGTGGGAAATCGTGCCCGAGCAATCAACAAGTGCCATAATTACCCATCATCCGCAAGCGAGATATTTCAGCGCGAAATAGTATTGGCCAATTTGCTAAGGTTTCATTGACTATTTCATTGATACATGTGACTATGTGTCTTAATTAGAACGATGAATATGAAGTCCAGAAATTTAGCTGCATTGGTTTTAATATTGCCTGCACCAATTATTGGTGTGTTGTGTTCGTTTTATTTGCCAGAATTTGGAAAAGCGATTTGGCTGTTTGCAAAAATATGGCTTGTGCTTCTTCCTGTGTTCTGGCTCTTGTATGTAGACAAAGGACGGCTGAGTGTGTCGTCATCTAGTACACGCGGTGTGCTCGCAGGGCTTCTATGGTCAATTCCTGTAAGTGCCATTATTCTTGGAACGTATTGGGTTGCAGGCGATTCGCTCATCGATGAAAATGCCAAAGCGAAAATTGATGAACTCGGAATTACATCACCGTGGGTGTTTTTGCTTTTTGCAACGGCAATGTCTCTTGGCAATTCACTTATGGAAGAATACGTATGGCGTTGGTTTGTATTCAGTAAATTCAAAGTACTTGTAGGAGTACACCTAGCAATTGCTTGCTCTGCATTCTTTTTCACTTTGCACCACATTGTCATTATGTGGAATTTTGGTTCCCTGCAACTCGTACTAGTTGGTTCTCTAGGTCTTTTCTTTGGAGCAATAATTTGGGGTTGGCTGTACAACAAATACGGTTCGATTTGGCCTGGATGGATTTGCCATGTCGCAGCGGACGCCGCTATTATGTGGGTTGTCTGGACCATCATTACAGGAAATTAATATGAAAAACATACGTGCAATACTTTTAGCATTAGCTCTAGCGAGCGTCGCATTTGCTACGCCAGGTTCCAGTGATGTGCCGAAATGCGAAACCCTTGACACGATACCAAACGTAGTAACAAATGACATAAAAGCTGGTATTGAAAAGCATATTGAGGATATGTCAAAAGCAAACGGTGGTTTCTTTCCGATTTCGTTTGAAGGCAAGGAAATGAAACTTAAACTCGTCCGTGTACATATGGAATATCTTGCAAACCTTGGTCCGCGTCGCCACTTCGCATGTGTAGACCTTGCTAGCGAAGAAGGCGACGTGTACGACGTCGATTTCTTTTTGTCGGGTGACCCAGGAAACATGACAGTAACTGAAACGACAGTTCATAAACTTAACGGACGGCCGTTTTATCTTTGGCGCGAACAAGAAGATGGCGTTTGGGTGCACGTAGATGCAGATGATGCCTCGCGTGAACTACTGGGAGTTAAGGAAGGCAACGATGCTTTTGAATTTACATACCAAGCAACACTGCCAATAATGACAGAGTCCGCAAAAATGTGGATTCCAATTCCGACTGACGATCAATTTCAAGACATCACAATAAACAGAGTTGAAATCCCCGGCGAGCATGAAATTTTGACCGAAAAGAAATTCGGCAATCAAATCTTATATGTCGAATTGCAACCCGAAGATAGCGGTAAAACAATGCTGCTTCATTTTGATGTAAAAAGACAGGAAAAAGCTGTGTTTATAGATGAAACAGCACCAGAGTTATATTTACTTGCAGAGAATCTTGTCCCGCTGAATAATAAATTTAAAGCAATCGCGAGAGGCGCGTTGAAAGATAAAAATGGTGGAGATTTAGTGCGAGCAAGAGCGTTGTACGACCATACTATTGACAGTATGAAGTACGCGAAGTTTGGTTCAGGCTGGGGCCAAGGTAACGCAAACTTTGCATGCGATTCAGCGCGTGGTAACTGTACTGATTACCATTCGTACTTTATTGCCCTTTGCAGGGCATCAGATATTCCAGCACGTTTTGCAATCGGTGCAGCGGTTCCATCAAGCCGCGATGACGGTGGCGTGAACGGGTACCACTGTTGGGCAGAGTTTTACGCAGAAGGCAAATGGTGGCCAGTGGATATCAGTGAAGCAGATAAATACGCAGCACTCGCTACGTACTATTTTGGACACAACCCTGCTAACCGAGTAGAGTTTAGCCGTGGTCGAGATTTAATTGTTGAGCCAGGTCCAGAATCTGGTCCAATCAACTTTCTTGCATATCCGTTACTTGAGGTTGGAGGAAAGCCGGTGAAGATTAAACCGCAATTTGGCTTTCAGCGAGTTGGTTAAACTTACGCGTTCAGTTTATCATCCAGATACGCAACCGCTTGGTCAACGTTGATGCGTTCTTGGCTTGCAGTGTCACGGTCACGTACGGTAATCGTGTTGTCTTCAAGCGTGTCGCCATCGATGACGAAGCAGTAGGGCGTTCCTGCTTCATCCATGCGTGCATACCGTTTACCAATAGATTGCTTCGCGTCGTATTGCACAACGTGTTTCTTGCGAATTTCTTCGTGCAGCTTGGTCGCGATTTCCGGCATACCATTTTTGTTTACAAGCGGGAAAATTGCAGCTTTGATTGGGGCTACCCGCGGATTGAACTTCATAAATACTTTGGAAGGGCGGTCGTCTGGCGTGTACGCTTCGCACAACAATGCAAGCGTGCCGCGACTAAGTCCCGCAGATGGTTCGATGACATGCGGAACATACCGTTCATTCTTTTGTTGGTCGAAGTAGTTCACTTTCTTGCCGCTGAATTCGCCGTGCCTTGATAAATCGTAATTGCCACGGTGTGCAACGCCTTCTAACTCGCCAAACCCTGGGGCTGTGAATGGGAATTTGTATTCGATATCGAATGTGCCACAGCCTTCTTTTGCATAATGCGCAAGTTCGTCGGAATCATGTTGGCGCATTTGCAGGTTGCCTGTGGTTAAGCCCATCTTTTGCCACCATTGCTTGCGGTAATCGCACCAAAATTCATACCACTGTTGCGATTCATCTTCGTGACAGAACCATTCGATTTCCATCTGTTCAAATTCACGCGAACGGAAAATGAAATTCCGGGGGGTTACTTCGTTGCGGAATGCTTTGCCAATTTGAGCAATGCCAAATGGGACTTTAACTCGCATCGTGTCAACGACGTTCATGAAGTTGAGAAAAATGCCTTGCGCAGTTTCTGGTCGTAAGTATGCTTTATTATCTTCTCCACCAGTAGCACCAACAGTTGTGTCAAACATCAAACTGAATTGACGTGGTTCTGTAAGCGTTCCTGCTTCTTTTGTATCCGGACCAACTATCCGTTCGAACGCATCAGTTGGGATATCGGTGAGAAGCATGGTTGAATATTCATCCCCGAGTGCATCGACTTTTTCGTATTTAGCAAGTAATTTCCTTGCTCGTTCTTCGGATTCTTCATCGCCCTCAATGAATGCGTACATGCGACCTTCTTCATTGCTATTTGCAATGACTTCAAGGTGGTCAGCACGGTAACGCGATTTTGTTTCACGGCAATCAACCATTGGATCATTAAAGCCGCCGACATGTCCAGAGGCTTCCCAAACTTTTGGATTTTGAATAATAGAAGAATCAACACCAACAATACTCAGTGGAGTTCCATCTGGCCCCATTGGCGGACAGTGCACCATGTCGTGCCACCATGCATCGCGAATGTTATTTTTTAACTCTGTGCCAAGAGGACCGTAATCCCAGAAGCCATTTATACCGCCGTAAATTTCACTTGCTGGGAAAATGAATCCCCGTCGTTTGCAAAGTGAGACGAGTTCTTCCATTGAATACGTTGTTGTTGTCATGTTGTTGATTTTATCAGAGGGTTTGTAGTTGTAAGGGTGCTTGCAAGTTCAATTGCATGAAGAAGTGATTTTGGGTTAGCAGCGTTAGCGCCAGCAATATCAAAAGCTGTGCCGTGGTCTGGACTTGTGCGAATAATTGGAATTCCGACTGTCCAATTTACCGCTGTGCCAAACGAAAGTAGTTTGACTGGAAGAAGCCCTTGGTCGTGATACATGGCAACAATAACATCGAAGTCGTTCGCTCTCGTAAAAATAGTATCCGCAGGGAAGGGGCCTTCAGCATGCATGCCTTGGTTTTGAGCATGCTTAATCGCAGGCGATATAAGCCGCGATTCTTCATCACCGAGTACACCATTTTCGCCAGCATGTG
>JABHWX010000066.1 GCA_018657585.1 Phycisphaerae bacterium | reverse complement strand
CGCATCGTTTTCTTTTTAGAACGAACCCCTCTTCGAAGTTCGTACCTATGAAACACTTCGTGACTTGGCACAATTGCAACATCATCACCAATCAAAAACCCTCGATGCACAAAACGTTGCTCAATAGTCAGCCCATGAGCGTGTTCCAGTTCTTGACCACTACCCATGAGCTCTGTCATTCTCTGCACTTCACCGGAAGTTCGACAAGCAAGCAAAACGTCACGCTTGCAGGAAAGTTCAGTAAGTTCCGAAAGTGCTTCTGATGCAATTGTTGAAAATGCAGATAGAGATCCTATAGGAAGTTCAATATCCATACCCTCTGCGGGTGGACCAAAACAACTAATCACAGCAGACAAACGGCGAACCATTGTCGACTGAATGTCTTCAAAGTGAACTAGCCGAGTCGTATCAACGACACGATCAAAATAACTTTTTGATTGTTGAGAAATTTCGCGAATATCATCCAACACTACGCACCATGCATCTGGAATATGTTCAAGAAGATTTGATCCGCTTTCAATTACTGAAGTCGAAGTCAAAATAACTTCGTCAATCGAACAATCCGAACCAAGCGAAACAGGATCGACCTCATGCATCGTCTCAATCGTATCGCCAAAGAAATCGAGCCTAACAAATTCGCCTGCTGCAGTTGCGATATCGAGAATTCCTCCACGAACTGCGAATTGCGCTGATTCACTAAGTATCTCGACACGCTCATACCCAGCATCAATCAGCCAACTACGTAGTCCCTGCAACGAACATTCATCCCGAACTTGGAGTCTGCGAACCATCTGAGTAACTTGAGCTACCGCTGGTGTTTTCTGCATGACTGCAGGAACAGACGCGACGATTATTTCGGGCATTTCCTTGCGATGCAAATTATCTAGAAGTGCATATCTAAGTGCAACAATATCTTTCGCCACCTCCGATTCAAGTGCAGGAAAAAGGGCAACACTCACCCCAATGTCTTGCAACATTGCAACGCATTCGTCTGCATCGTCAAGATGAGCAGTAATAAACAGGACACCCCTATTCTTCGAAAGTACTGCCGAAGCAAGCGAGGGAAAAGACCCGTTCACTGGGCCAACAGAGACGCAACCATCAACGTCAAGAATGCTTGCAATTTCCTTAAATTTTTTGTCTACATCTAATTTCATTCAGGGTCTGAACCACATATTGTCAATCGCCAAAGTTCATCGACAGTTTTTTGCCCTATCCCATGTACATTGACAAGGTCCTGCGGTGAAGTAATTGCATTGGACTTTCTGTATTCGACAATTTGAAGTGCTCTCGTCGGACCAATTCCTGGCAACAATTCTAGGATATAGGCAGGGTCATTTTGTAAATCTACTCGGTACGGCATCACCTCGTCCCCACCTGTAACTGGTTGGGTATATGCAATCGCAAGATATAAGGTATAAAAAAGTAGGAGAATCATGAGTGGAGTAGCTCCAGTAAGCCTCACCCGCTTTGTGTGTCCACGTCGTTTCTCTTCGGAAGAACGAGCGGACCAAGTGGCTTCTGTAACAGTTTCTTCATTGCTAGAACCCGATGCAATACCTGACGGGGTTTCCCTCGCAGAGAAATGTAACCTGCTGTTGGCAACGCCATCGTTTTGTAGTCGTACAAATCTGTCCATATCACTGCATCAACGAATGGTTTACTAAGAGTGATCCAGAGCATCTGCTTCGCCCATAAATCTTGGCGCTTTTCGTCCCAAGGTTCGCGCCACCATCCGTTTTGAAGTGATATTGTCTTCGATGGAGCGCCTAGTGCTGAAATAATGACCGGAAAATCTGCAAGAAGAAATTCATCTAGTTTGGTGCTAATAAGCATCAAATCGCGAGTTGTTCTTCCTCCGCTACCGCCTACTAGAAGCTGTACACCCAAAGCATCAAGAGAAACACCTTCCTGCGAAAGGCGAGACAGAAAAACTTTTGCGTTTGAAGATTCTGGAGTATTTGCAACAAATTCTGAAAATGGTTCAGAAAGTTCCACCATAACTCGAGCATCTTTTCTTGCCTGCTTAACAAGAAGTCGAGCTGTTCGTATCAAGTCAACCATGTTCCCAAGTGAGAGACGAACATGTCGATTTAAGTTAATTCCAGATACAACATTCCAAAATGAAACTGCAACACCATACCTCTGAATGACCCGCTCTAGGTGATCGTAGCACTTGTCTCTGAACTTAGAATAATCATGCTCTTTATCCTTGACCCATTGTGGGATTTCATTCTCCGTAGTGAAGTCAATTAACGGTCCTGCAATGATGTGTTTCTTATGGTTTCTTGCCCACTTCACCCAACGGTCAATCGCACCCCATTCGTATTTGCCTTCTTCCGGTTCTATTTCAGTCCAAGGCATAGGGATAGTAATGATGTCCGTGTTCTTATGCACGAGTTTCCGAAGCGGTTCATCAAACCGCTTAGATGAAATTGTCACTCCCAGAGTTGACGAAGATGCACTTTTATGCGCATACCTTTTATGAAGAAGAATTTGTGCATGCGCCATTGTCAGACGTTCGGAAGCAATGATGGAAAGCTCCAACGACTTACGTGCAAGTTCTCCCTGTTTATGTTCATCTTTGCACACCAAAGCTTTTGTAAATATGAGCCTTGATTGTTCCCAAGCTTCGACTGCTGGATTTTCATCAGAGAGACCAAAGAGACTCCAGTTTTCACATTGATCAAGGAACATCTTAATTCTATGACGAGCAAGTTCAAGCGAAAGCAAATAGGGTTCTTCTCGTTGAGGCAAAATTGCTGTCTGGAGCATAAGCCTCCCTGCTTTGCCTGCATCGTACAGAAGGCAGAGGGAAAAATTCGCATGCCCTTGTGTATTCGCTGTAATTATTCCATTTTCGATTGATACAGTACCTTGAATCACTTGATTGTCTCTGGTTAGGAGATGCGCATTGATAAGGTCATCTGCAAAAGGGTTTGAAGAACATGTAGTAAATTGAATCATTTGCGTCTTGAGCATTGTAGGTTCCACATCGATTGGATGTTGGTCTGTACAATCCCAACATGAATACAACAGAGCAACCCGTTTACGAAACACACCTGCCATTTGAAGGTCGTCGTCAAGGAAAAGTAAGAGATATTTACCAAATTCCTCCCTGCGACGGTGATGCAGGAACGGTCCTCATTATTGCAAGTGATCGAATCAGTGCTTTTGATGTGGTGATGCCCACTGCAGTAACTGGCAAAGGTCGTGAGCTCACGAGAATCAGTTGCAAATGGTTTGATTTCATTCGAGACTTAGGGATTATCAAAGATCACTTGATTGCAACAACCCCAGAAGAAGTCCCGAACCTTGACGAGTAAGAATTCCATCGAAGTGGGGATTAGCAAGGCAATTAAAATGTTCTCCAGAGAGATCGGAACAAATTATTGACGATTATAAATCTCGGTTTAAGGGAATTGATACATTTCTTGAAACGTGTGTTG
>JABHWX010000006.1 GCA_018657585.1 Phycisphaerae bacterium | reverse complement strand
GGAAAGACTTCAATTATCTCACTTCAAAAATGGGAGCAGACCGAGGCTTGTTGATTGGTGTTGCATATCAAAATTTTGACAACAACGCATCAACAGCAGTTGATGGGGCTGGCAACCCAACAAGTATTGAATATGGCAACGCAGACGCATTTAAAAGCGATGGTTGGACGGTCGACGCATCGTGGCGTGGGGATGGTTGGAATCTCTTTGGGTACTATGTGACTTCGGATGGCGAAAACTTTGCAAATACACTAGAACAACAATCAGATGGCTGGCTTGTTCAAGCAGGCTTTATGGTGAATGCCAACACGGAACTCTTCGGTCAATACCAAGAGGGAAATATTGACTCGGCAACATGGGCAAACGGTTCAAATGACATGGACGCGTTCCGTGTCGGGTTTAACTATTGGCCCGTTTCGGGCAACAATGCGGTTAAGTGGACCACAGATGTTGCTTGGGCAGGCAAGAGCCTAGCCGCTGGCGGAGCGGGTGCAAGCACCTCAGGAATTGCAGTTGCCGACTGGGACAGCACGGGAAATGGATGGCGTGGAGACCAAGGTACGAATGACAACCAGATGCTCCTCCGTACTCAACTTCAACTTCTCTTCTAGCGAATTAACCCGCGGTTATTAAACCGCCTCATAAAAACGAATCCCCACAAACAGCCTCTTTCAGAAGCGATATGGTTCTTAGTTCGACGTTTGAAATACAGATTCTAATGAAGCCATAAACCCGCCCTTGGCGGGTATAGTGCGTGGCATTATTGGAGATAACCCATGCCCGTAAACGCAATGGCCCGACTGTTTGGCCGATCACCTTTTGTTCCACTTCAACTGCACCTCGATAAAATTTCTGATTGCGTAGAAGCATCAGTTGCTCTTTTGGAGAAGATTCGGACGGGCGACACCTCGAGTGTTAGTGAAGACGCCAGAGCCATTTCAAAACTTGAGCACAAGGCAGATCTTGTTAAAAATGATATTCGCAACAATCTTCCTCGTGGGCTGTTTATGGCAATTGACCGTAGTCAACTTCTTGAGATTTTAAGTTTGCAAGATTCCATTGCAGACAAGGGCGAAGATATTGCTGTGCTTATGAGTATTCGACCAGTTAAAATTTTAGATAATTTGCGCGACCCACTTAAAGAATATATTGATGGAAACCTAGGCGCGTTTCACAAGGTAAAAGAAGTGATGCGCGAACTAGATGTGTTAATCGAATCTGGGTTTGGTGGTGCAGAAGCGAACAGAGTAAATGACATGATAGAAGGGGTCGCGATCGCCGAACATGAGTGTGACATTATGCAGCGCAAACTCATGAAGAGTGTCCTCGATCACGAAGACAAACTCTCGGTTGGAGACTTTTTCGTGTGGCAGAGACTGCTTCACGAAATAGCGGGTATTAGTAATTATTCCGAGAAACTTGCCAACCGAGTTCGCATGTTGTTGACGTTGAAATAATTCTAGGGAATAGAAGCGATGGAATATTCAACAATATTAATTGCCCTAGCCCTTGTGTTTGGTTTTTACATGGCATGGAACATTGGTGCTAACGATGTTGCAAACGCTATGGGAACAAGCGTCGGTTCTGGCGCACTTACATTTAAGCGTGCAGTAATTTTGGCTGCTTTTTTAGAGTTTGCAGGCGCCTTCTTCGTGGGCTCCCACGTTTCAGATACTGTACGAAAAGGTATTGTTGACCCCGTTCTATTCTCAGGTGATCCACAGGCGTTTGTTTTGGGAATGCTCTCGGCGCTCCTTGCAGCTGGGGTCTGGCTACAAATAGCTTCTTACTTTGGTTGGCCTGTCTCAACAACACACTCAATAGTTGGAGCCATTGTTGGGTTTGGAATTGTATATGGCGGCATGTCGGCTGTTGAGTGGAATGAAGTTGGAAAGATTGCGGCGAGTTGGGTTATTTCCCCACTGATGAGTGCCACACTTAGTTTTATAATTTTTCAAATCGTTTTGCACAAAGTTTTTTACAAGGCAGACCCAGTTGCCGCAGTTCGAAAATTTACGCCATACATGGTGTTTCTTGTTCTTGCAATTATGACACTTGTCATGGTGTTCAAGGGTCTTAAAAATCTTCACCTTGACTTATCGTTGACTAATGCTTTACTGGTTTCCTGCGGGGTTGGGTTAGTTGGTTCATTAATCTCGGTGGTGTTACTGCGAAACTACAAGTCCGATGAAAGCGACGAAGAAAAACTGCAAGCGAGAGAGATGTATGTATCGCGGGCACTAGAGAGAGCCCAAAAACATTTACTTCGCGCGCAGAGAGCCGCTGACTCCGATACCCAATCTTCGATTGACGATATTCTAAAGCACACGGCTGCTGCGACTGATACATCATCAAAAAGGGCAACACTTGGATCAAACAGAACAGAATTTCGTCGCACTGAGCGCATATTTATTTATTTGCAAATATTGACCGCTTGTTTTATCGCGTTTGCTCATGGCGCCAACGATGTGGCAAATGCAATTGGGCCACTCTCTGCAGCCGTCCAAACAGTTCGCGGCGGTGTAGTTGAAGCAACAGCGCAAGTTCCCCTGTGGGCGCTATTGGTTGGCGGCGCAGGTATTGTGATTGGTCTTGCAACGTATGGCTGGAAGGTCATGGAAACAGTCGGAAAGAAAATTACAGAATTGACACCATCGCGTGGATTTTGCGCCCAGTTTGGCGCGGCGACCACAATCGTCATTGCATCAAAACTGGCACTTCCAATTTCCACAACACACACCCTTGTTGGCGCCGTACTCGGAGTTGGGTTGGCACGTGGTATTGGTGCGATTAACCTTTCAACCGTTCGCGACATAGCAATGAGTTGGGTCATTACGATTCCCGCTGGTGCAATTCTCGCTATTATCTTCTACAAAACTCTTGGTCTATTTTTTAATTAACCCATGCCTACCTATGAATATTATTGTGAAGCAAACGGTCAAACTGTTGAGGTAATGCACTCAATGAGTCGAGAACTGGAAACATGGGGCGAAGTTTGCGAGTTAGCGGAAATAGACGCAGGAAATACCAAAGCGGACTCACCGGTTATTCGTCAATTGTCGGCGATATCATCGCTAATGCCAAAGGGCGGTGGCGATCCACGCGGAGGTTCGGGCGGCGGTGGTGGTGGTGGTGGTTGCTGCGGC
>JABHWX010000065.1 GCA_018657585.1 Phycisphaerae bacterium | reverse complement strand
TCGGGGTCCCAAAACCGTGCCCTATAGTTGGGTGTTGCTTTCTCTACCCAACTAGGGTCGGTTTTTGACACAAGTGCTTCGGGAGTAACAAGTCGTTGCAATAGCATTGCAGACCAAAAGTTTGCAGACGTATTGTCTCGTATATCTCCCGAACGTGACAACTTGCTTGGCGTTAAGTATTGGCCATTCATTTGCGAGTCAATTTTCAATGCATTTCCAATTTGAAGCAATTGGATTTTATCAATCATTCCCCATGCTGAAGTCGCACTTGATGTACCCTTTCCACCTGTCACCGATTTTGAAACCGATGACATATAAATTGACATCAGGACAACAATACAGCCCAGAGCAACAAGAATACCGATGAGAGTTAAGCCGCGCCTTGTTTGTGTAGACATACGCGCAGTCTACATGGAAGGGGTTTGTATGTTATTAAGATCAAGCCAATCGATATTGAGAAATCAACCATCCCGGTTGCAATTGATAAGCCTTGGGCTGCTGGGAATAGCAAGGAAAATAGGTGAGGTTCACGTAGAACCCGCTAGCAGGATGTACTAGGGGGGTGTACTTTCTATCACTAGAAGAACAAGGCACTAGACCAGTGGGTTAAGTGTTTATTATTTAAGAGTAACTAATTACTCCATTCATATTCCAGCACATGCGTAAGGCGATATATAATTGCCGCATGAGATACTTTATTTCTCTTTTGTTTGCAAGTTCTTGTATAGCTGGCCAAGTCCCACTTTTCAAAAATAATTCGCTCGACGGCTGGCATATCATTGGGCCACAAATTGCCTTCACGCTTGAGAATGGCGTTCTCACAGGTGAGGGAAGAGAGCAGAAAAATTCTTTTCTTACGAGCAAAAAATCGTATAGTGATTTTTACTTAAAAGTTGATGTAAAAATAATTCGTGGCAACTCTGGCATTCAAGTGCGTTCGCACGATATCGACAATCGGCTCGTTGGATATCAAATTGAAATAGATCCCTCTCCAAGGGCTTGGTCTGGAGGATTATACGACGAGGGAAGACGCGCTTGGTTACAACCACCAAACGAATCCGTTCGCGACACATTCAAACTCGGCGAATGGAATTCCTATGAAATTTGGTGCATTGGCCCAAGAATCAAGGCAAAAGTAAATGGCAAAATCACCACTGACTTCCTCGACTTCATGGATTTTTCTGGTCATATCGGTTTTCAAATACATTCAGGTTATAGCAAAGTAATGTGGAGAAACGCAACAATTACTGAGTACAGCAGGCACAAATCTAATCTAAAAGTTACAAATCTATTCGATGGCAAAACACTAAACGGTATGCAACCCACCGGTGGAGGGACGTGGTCGGTGGAAGACGGAGTAATAGTTGGTCGTCAATTAAAAGATGATGAAGTAACTGGGTTAATGTGGATTACAAAACCATACGAAAACTTTGCGCTCAAACTTAAATACAAAATTGACAAGGGAAATAGTGGCTTTTTCTTCCGTTCACAGCAAATACCAAATGACAATACAGGAATCAAGGGGATTCAAGTCGAAGTTGACAGGCAACCAGATTGTGGAGGGCTCTATGAATCAGGTGGGCGCGGGTGGCTTTCCAAACCAAGTAAACAATTCAGCAAATACGATCAATGGAATGAGATGATGGTCTATACCTGCGGCAGCAACGTTATGGTCTGGCTCAACAACGAACTCATCGTCGATTGCGATACGACAAATCCGCTTCATCCAGAACGATTAGACCAAGGCGCGTTTCTAAATAACTTTGCTTTTCAATTACACAAGAGACAAGAAGTTCAAGTGCGTTTTAAAGATATAGAAATTGTAGTGCCAAAATATGCCAATGAAGACAATGAAGAAATCGATATGTTTATAGGGTGTGATTTTCTACACTAGTTTTCTAATTCTTCCGCAGTCCACATACTACTACGATCCTTATATCTTTCTCGCATTGAGGCAACCTCTGATTGCGTAATCGCATCGCCTTCGTTCCCCCACGCTTGCCGGATGTATGTC
>JABHWX010000064.1 GCA_018657585.1 Phycisphaerae bacterium | reverse complement strand
GATGGTGGAAAGGGTCAGCTCTCTGCAGCGATGCAAGCATTCCATCAATTCGAACAGCAGCCGCCCTTAGTCATTAGCATCGCAAAGAAAGAAGAATTGTTATACACAACTACCTCAGATAAGCCAATTAAACTTGGGCGAACGAACGAGGGTTTAAAACTAGTGCAAGCAATTCGAGATGAAGCACATAGGTTCGCACAGCATTACCATCACTTCCTTCGGAATAAAAAGTTGCTGGGTGACCAGAATGATTGAAGAAACAGAAAAAGGGGTCAAGATTATTGTCAAGGTCGCGGGCATGTACTTTGTGCTTCGAGATTTGTTGCTATCCAAAAAACAACTAGGCAGGTGAGGGCAGAGCCCCATCAGAAGTAGATTCGTTAGATTCGTCAGAATCGTTGTTATCAGTAGACGCTACTGGTGGAGTTGGCGATTTTGATTCTTGATCAAGTAATCCAGCAACTGTAGTGCGAGTAATTTTTTCGCCCCTCATAAGAGCTTCCAATTCGTCTGACTGGAGTGTTTCGTATTCTAGAAGTGCTTCAGAAATGGCTGCAACTTGATCCCAGTGTTCATCAATAATTCGTTCCGCCTCTGCAAATGCTGCGTCGATAAGGCGTTTTACTTCTTCATCAATAATTCGGGCTGTGTCTGGGGAATAATCTCTGTCAGCAAAAATAGCTTCGCGATTTGGATCTGGGGAATACTGTACAAATCCGAGCCTATCCGACATTCCCCAGTCAAGCACCATGTGACGTGCATAACTGGTTGCCATCTGAATATCCATGGAAGCACCACTTGATATATCGTTTGTCTGGCGGCGTTCAGCTATTCGCCCGCCACAAAGAACTCGCATTGACGCTTCAAGGTATTTGCGATTGTAAAAGTATCTATCCTTTTCTGGCAAACTAAATGTTGCACCACCAGATTGACCTCTTGGAATAATAGTGACCTTGTGCACGGGATCGGTGTGTGGCAAAATAAGTTGCACAACTGCGTGCCCGGCTTCGTGATATGCGGTTGCAACACGTTCCAATTCTTGTACTTTTCGGCTCTTGTTAGCTCGGCCCCAGCGGATTTTGTCTCGTGCCTCATCAAGATCAAGTTGGTCAACAAAATCTTTATCAGAAAGTGTCGCAATGATCGCAGCTTCGTTTACGAGGGCTTCAAGATCGGCTCCTGAGAACATCGGAGTGCCACGTGCTACGCGAGACAAATCAACACTCGGCCCTAACTTGATTTTCTTTGCATGTACTTCAAGTATGGCTTTGCGACCCTCCACGTCTGGTAAAGGAACATGTACTTGTCTATCAAATCGACCAGGTCTGGTTAATGCTGGATCAAGCACGTCTGCGCGGTTTGTTGCTGCCATAACAATGACTTGGTCACTTAACTCAAAGCCATCCATTTCAACAAGGATGGCATTAAGCGTTTGTTCACGTTCGTCGTGGCCACCACTCGAAAATCCACTACCACGCTTGCGTCCGACGGCATCAATTTCATCAAGGAAAATAATGCATGGAGAAGCGTCCTTGGCTTGTTTGAATAAATCGCGTACTCGGCTAGCACCAACACCTACAAACATTTCAACAAAATCAGAACCCGAAATGGTAAAGAATGGAACATCTGCTTCACCAGCGATTGCTTTAGCGAGTAGGGTTTTGCCACACCCAGGTGTGCCAACGAGCAAAATGCCTCGTGGAATTCTGCCACCAAGTCTTGCAAACTTTTTAGGATTCTTTAAAAATTCAATAATCTCATGTACTTCTGCTTTGGCCTCTTCAACACCTGCCACATCGTCAAAGGTAACTTTGTTGCTATCCTTGTTCGCAAGTTTATGTTTTGATTTCCCAAAATTGCCTAGCATGCCGCCAGCGCCACCGCCTCTTGCGGATCTTGAGATGAAGAAGAAAATCAAAAACAAGATTAGAAGCATTGGTCCCCAACTCATGAGGAAATGCATAAACAGACCGGTGTCTTTATTGTTAGTGAAGTCAATTCCTGCAGATGTTAGTTTTTCTTTGTACCAATCATCGTTGTCTCCAGCAATTGGAAAGTAGACTTCCGTTCCAGCTGGGATATCGATAGATCCAAGTGGACCATCGGGCGCTTCGGTATGATCTGCGATGACAGCTAAGATGCGTGTGTTTTCTAGGGTGACTTGATTGTCTACAAATTCATTGTTCGAAGCACGTTGGTAGAAGTCTTCCCAACTGGTAATTTCCTGTCCGCCTCCGTCGCCGTTGATGACGCCCCAGAGCATTATGAGAACGAAGCAGATGAGCATCCAACTGAAAAGTCCTCTTGAAAATTTTGGTTTCTGAGGTGTTTGTTTATTTTTGTTATCGCCGGTTGGGTTCGCCATGATGATGGTGCCTGTGGTCTATGAATTAAAGTCGTGAAGAGTATGAATGATAGGTTGATATGTACTCTTTGTTTGGCAAATCACCAAGATGATTGCATTTGATCAACAATATCGGAAGCTAATTGCTGTACGACGGCAAATTGGCCTAACTCAATTGGCTCAGATGATGGACGGGATGGAATAAAGAGAGCGCTTGAAGTAAAGTTTTTCCTGCCAACAATTCTATTGCCGCTCCTAAGGTTGAGCCATTCAAAGTCCATGGCGACGATAATCATCATTTCATTATCTAAGCCAGTTGTTCGGGATTGACTTGCCGTGCGGAGAGTAACAGATTGAATCGTTCCAGTGAGGAGTGTGTCAGCGTACTGTTCGCCAATAATTTGATACGGAGTTCGTGCCTCAATTTCTTTGACAACTGCGTCTGTCAACATGAATTCCATCTCACGAGCAGTTGTTTCATTTTCAAAAATTGGTACGGAGACAGTCCTAAACTGCGGTGCGTAAAGCGATGACGAAGAGTAGCCAACAGTGGGGTCGCTTGAACATGCGGGGAGTGAGATTAAAACGAGAGAGATAAAAAGAGCTCGGATCACGGATTGGTCTCCAGAGTTTCAGTAGCAGTGATCACCTTTCCGAGCAATAATTCTTGATAGATATCGTAGAAGTCTCCCAATTCATTCAGAACTATAGGAGGGAGTTGTGGAAGTATTTGAGGTAGGAGGTGCTCAAGGGCTTCGATGGATGCGGTTGTATGTTCATGAAGTTGTAGCAGCCTACGTATAGTGTATTCTGCTGCAATTGGATTGTTTGTTTTTAAATACCACCGCGCGGTGTGTAGCATTTTCTGCCCAAGGGACTCGTCAATTCGGGTGATGAGACCGTTTGAGTTCACTTTTTCTGCGAGCCGAGGGCTGATGTATTGCAACTGGAGAAGTTCTTTCCGCGCATCATCAAGGCCGGCGGCATTAAATGCAGGTCCACGATATGTAGCAAGACGTGTGTAGATCAGTCTTGCTCTTGCTTTATTCAGTTCAGGAGAGCGAGGGAAATTTTCAATGAATATCTGATACATATCATTTGAAAGTTTCATTTGTTTTCTTCTGTAGTATAAATCTGCTAGTTCTAAACCTGCAGTTTCAGCAAGAGGACTAAGGGGCAACCGTTCTTGAATTCTAATGAGTAATTCTTCAGCTTCGTCAGTTGCATCCGAAATACGCATTCCAAAGTTGAGTTTTTTTACGCCGTGTGCGAACAGGGTTGCAATCTCAAGTTCTCTTTCAAGGGCAATGATTTCTGCTTGTGTTCCGTAATGGTCACGTGCAACAACTTCATAATCAAAAAGCGATTCGTAATAATATCGTTGTGCAAAAAGAGCATCTCCGTGAATAATGTGCGCTTCGCCCATGAGTGGATGGCGTTTATGTCGAGTCATCCAGATGGAAGACAATTTCATCGCCTCTTGGTATTCGCCTTCTGCAAGTCGCTTAGAGGCGACAGCAAGTTGCGCTTCGGGTGATCCAGGCTCAGGTGCGTCTGTCAAAATCCACGCATCCGTTTTTTCGTCGAGAGTATAAGTCTCTTGACCGCTTGCTATTTGGGCGAGGGCAAGAGAGAAAATAAATAGGATGAATCGGTACATACGTACATGATAATCACGAATTGCGAACAAAGTAGCCGAAGAAGGGTGTGGTTATGCTCTTTAGTATTTAACCACCAAAGAGGGCAAGGATGCCCAGAGTAGGTTGCCAAGGATGGCCAAGACGCGATTATTTGCGCTTCAATGTTGTAGTTATGTCTTTGTAGGGCTTTCGGTGCGCCCAGTTTGTGCCATGGAATCAGTAACTATCGCGCAACAGGGGTGGGACCAAAACGTTTTTTCTATGCTTTTTGACTCGTGGCGAGTGTTGCTCGTGCTTGGAATCTTGGCAGGTCTTATCAACTTGCTCGCAAAACAGCATAATCGAGAGGCTCTTGGAATTGGAATCCCAAGGCAATTCTTCGCCTATCCAGTGGCTTTCAGCTTGGCAGGTGTAGCGTTAATTCTAATTTTCCTCTCCGCAACATCCTTACCTACGCTTCCAATACTCATGATGGCGCAGATTTGTGTCTTATTTGCATGGACAAACTATCAAAAAACAAAGTGGAACGAACACGAAAGCCATCCCACGGACGCAACTCATCAGATGTCGGCGAGCCCAGTCTCACGAAGGCCAATCATCCGAATTGAATTGGGTAAGTCATTACTCTCGCTTGCCTCTTCTGATTCTGGGAGCAATCTCGTAAATCAAATTGCATCGTTACGGGCGGATGTCTTTGATAAACTTGGTATCAAATTTTCATCAATTCATATCAAGGATGATTTGCAATTGTCGCCAAACTCATATCGAATCTATGTACGAAATGGGATTGTTGGGGAAGGTGTTGTACATAAAGATCGGTACATGGTCATTGAGGGTGATCAACGTGGTTTGGACCTTGATGGAATTCAGGAACATGACCCTGTTTTCGGGATGCCTGTTCTATGGATTACTGAAGAACTTCAAAACGAGGTAGGAAAACTTTTTGTGCAGGTGATGGATCCTGTTTCAGTCATCATTACTCATCTTTCTACGATTGTTGACAAGCACGCTTCAGAATTACTTTCCAGAGACGAAGTATTTGTGATGGTGAATGAACTCAGGATGACGTCACCGCGTTTGGTAAGCTCAGTGATTGGCAAAACAGTATCACTCGCTCGGTTTCATCGCATCCTTCAGGCATTACTTGAAGAACATGTTTCTGTAAAAGACCTTGCACTCATTGTTGAAAAAGTTTCAGATACTGCTTCTTTGAGCGAAGAGGAAAGTGTAGAAGAAATTCGATCTGTGCTGCGTCGGCAAATCTGTTCAAAAGTGACGACGGTTGAGGCTGACGGAAAACAAATAATTCGCTGTGTGGAATTGCCAGAGGCTGTAGAATCGGCAATTACAAATCAAAATATATCTAAAGACAAAATGTCTGACGCACTTCGCCTTGCTGCGATGCCCTTGATTACAGAAGGGTTGCCAATTGTCGTGATATCTTCAAAAACAACTCGTAGAAAAGTAAAATCGCAAATAGCCAATGGCAAAGAAGAAGTGTTTGTTTTAAGTCGAGATGAAATAGTTCCAGAAGTAGATTTGCAGGTAGTTGGTAAAGTGCAGCCAATAGGCAGTGTTGCTTGTGCGTTACCTCAACAGCCTTCTGGAAATGATCCTCGTCAAACAGTTGCTTATGCAAGGTCACTGCTCGGACAAAGTGTGGAAACTAGCACTATTGAGAGCACTATTGAGGATGGCATTGCCGAAATAAAAAATCTCGTTGGAGAAGTTCTTGATTATGAAAGTGCTGCAAGACTATCTCCATTGTTAAATAGAGTGCATCGCTCTCTCATACAAAAAGGCATAGAACCTTCGCTTGCTGCAGAAATTGTTCACCACATTGATGCTGATTCTTCTACTAGCAAGGAAGAATTGCACGCTCTTGTCGTGAACGAACTTATTCGTAGACTTCCAAGAACAATTCCTCCTCCAAGTAGAGAAGCTTGTGCTCCCACAGTAATTGCAGTCGTTGGTCCAACCGGTGTAGGTAAGACAACAACAATCGCAAAGCTTGCAACGAAGTTTAGTTTTCAGCAGGGGCGAAGTGTCTCTTTTATTACTGCTGATACATATCGCGTTGCTGCAGTTGACCAATTAAAACAATACGCAGATTTGTTCGATGCAACTTTTGAGATTGCAGGAACGCAGGAACAAATGAAGTATGCAATCGAATCGTGCAGGCATTCAGACATTGTCTTGATTGATACTGCTGGTCGTAGCGCATCTGATGATGATCGTATTCAAGAGACAGCGGACATTTTAAAAGTGGCAAGACCTGATGAAACTCACCTAGTTCTTAGCGCTGCGACTTCTCGATCAGCTTGTCAGCGAGCGGCAAGCAGTTTTTCTTTGACAGGGTACGATCGCGTGATAGTGACGAAACTCGATGAAATTGAATTGCCTGGCGAAACGATATCAGCGCTTTGCGCAATTGGAAGCCCTTTGAGTTGGTTCACCGATGGACAAGACATTTCTTCTCACATTAATCTTGCCCGTCCAACGAAACTAGTCGGAACCATATTTCAGTCGTAACAGCCGATAACCTCCTGTAATTAAGCAAGTTACGCTGGGGGATCACTACACGTCGATATGCCATTGGAATGCTAGAAAACACACAATATGTGCCGATGGCCCCCATTATTCTCGGACGTCGTTCTCAGAGTGAAATGCCGTTTTGGGCACATTGGAAATTTAGTTTTCGTGTTTACTTGAACGAAATCAAGTTGAATACGACTTTCAATAGGGTGCCCTTATTTTGGCATTTTATAAATTCATGGCAAACAACCCTAAAAAATCATTGTCGGACCCTGCTAGCACGTGGTATAGTTTTACTAACGTCTGTGCCAAGGATCGGCAAGACGAAGAAAACACCGCGAATGTTCGCGAAAGTTTCATGACTGGGTCAAGGAGTAGACCAATGCCAAGTACAACCGTTCAGAAATCAAAAAAACCATCATCAACATCTTCTTCTAAAGATACAGAAGTTGAAGAGCCTCCTAAAAAAACGAAGTTGACAAAATCTTCACTCAAGGGAAAAATTCCTAAGGGTCTTGATGTTACCGTGGATACGCCTAGTGGCAAAATGGTTTTGCTTGATGTATGGCTTTCATACAAAAACGAACCAACTTTAGAAATTAGAAATGTACTTATGGAGTACTATTTGCAACTCGTCCGCTACACAGCAGAACGGGTGCATCAGAAACTGCCTTCAGAAGTAGATGTAGATGATCTTTACTCAGCAGGTCTGTTCGGATTGATGCAAGCGATTGATGCTTACGATCTTCAACGTGGCTTTAAGTTCGAAACATACTGTACGCAACGTGTTCGCGGTGCGATTTACGATGAACTTCGAGCAATGGACTGGGTTCCAAGACTTGTTCGTTCGCGAAGTACTAAAGTTGACCGAGCTCGTAAGTCTATTGAAATGGAAACAGGCGAACGTGCAACCGACGAACAAATTATCGAACAACTTGAAGTCGATAACTCAGAGTACGAAAAGATAGAGCGCGATTCTCGACCAGTGATGATGACTTCACTGAACCGTAAGGCATACGATTCAGATTCTTCAAAAGAAGTGCAAGAAATTGATGTAGTTCGAGACAAGCGCCAGGAAAATCCAGTTCTTGAATTGCAAAGAAAGGATTTGCAATTACTTTTGACAAAAGGTCTGACTCGGGCAGAGCGATTGATTGTAGTTTTGTATTACTACGAAGAAATGACTATGAAAGAAATTGGTTTAACTTTAGACCTTTCCGAGTCACGTGTTAGCCAAATGCATTCTTCTATTCTTGCGAGGCTAAAAGCTCAAATGCAACATCGAAGCAAAGAATTTTAAACTACGTATTCCCAACTGAAAAAAGACCGCGACTAACGTCGCGGTCTTTTTTTAATTACTGTTGCCAAAGTCGTTCAGCAATTTAGGACGAACAATAGTATTGAAGTAATTATAATAAAAAGTCCATTCTCTAAGAGTATGCGTTATCACACACTATTTCCCACACCTAGCGGGGCACAAAACGGTACATATTGCAACAAAAATTAATTAGTCCCTGGTCAATTAATTGAGGCGGATACGAGGACTTCAGCGTTGGTTTTTTCTAGTACTTCGTCGATGGTGACGTCTGGAGCAAGTTCGGTGACTTCGAACCGGCGCTTTTCTTCGTTCATTTCCATCACGCATAAATCAGTGATTATCATGTCGATGCATCGAAGTCCAGTGAGTGGAAGCGTGCAAGTTGGAATCAACTTGGGGTCGCCCTTGCGGGTGACATGATCCATAATGACGACAACCTTATTGACTCCTGCAACAAGGTCCATCGCACCGCCCATGCCCTTAATCATCTTTCCGGGGATCATCCAGTTTGCAATGTCGCCTTCTTGAGAAATCTCCATAGCGCCTAGGATTGCTAAATCAACATGTCCCCCTCGAATCATCTCAAAAGATTCAGCAGAAGAAAAATAACTTGCTCCCGGAACAGCGGTCACGGTCTGCTTGCCTGCGTTTATAAGATCAGGGTCCACATCAGCATCTTTTGGAAACTCTCCCATGCCAAGTAAGCCATTCTCGGATTGGAGCCAGACGGTCATCCCATCTGGGACATAATTTGCGACGAGGGTAGGCATGCCGATGCCCAGGTTGACGTAATACCCGTCTCTCAGTTCTTGAGCGGCACGCTTTGCAATTCCATTTCTATCTAGTGGCATAGTGTGGATAATACCACCTCTTGGTGTGCTAGAATACCGAGATGACTACAACACTTACAAACCTTATTGAACACCCGCTCGTCTGCGATGCCTCAGAAGCGACAGATGCTCATTTTATTTCGTACAACCCAGCGACAGGCGAGCCCATCGCAGCAGTACGAAGGCAAACCACGGATGAATACAACGACCAAGTTTCGCGTTCTCAAGCTGTTTTTAAGGAATGGCGAATGCTCCCAGCACCAAAACGCGGTGAAATTGTTCGTCGAATCGGCAACGCGTTTCGAGAATATGAACAACAACTCGGTGAACTCGTCACGATGGAGTGCGGCAAGATTCTTCCAGAAGGCATCGGTGAAGTCGTTGAATGTATTGATATTGCCGATTTTGCAGTCGGGATTTCCCGTCAACTCTACGGATTAACAATTGCCTCAGAACGTCCACGTCATGCAATGATGGAACAGTGGCAACCGCTTGGTCCAGTTGGTATTATTTCTGCCTTTAACTTTCCTGTTGCAGTTTGGGCTTGGAACTCCATGCTCGCAGCAGTATGTGGTGACACTACAATCTGGAAACCAAGCGACATCACGCCACTCACTGCGATTGCAATGATCAACGTCGCACACGAAGTGATGAAAGAGCAAGACATTTTTACACCAGAGCATGGCGACCCATGTGATGTGTTTGGCTTAATCGTCGGTACTGTCGAAGAAGTTGGCGAACCAATGATTGCTGATCGTCGCTTGCCACTCATCAGCGCAACGGGTTCCTGCCGAATGGGCAAGCGAGTTGGCGAAGTAGTTGGTGGACGACTTGGTCGTTCCCTCCTAGAACTTGGCGGCAACAACGCTATCATTATTATGGAAGATGCAGATTTAGACATGGTTATTCGCGGTACGCTCTTTGGAGCAGTCGGTACAGCAGGGCAGCGATGTACTTCAACGCGTCGGCTTCTTTGCCACGAGTCAGTTGTTGACCAAGTTACAGAAGGGTTGCTTAACGCATATACGCAAGTTTCAATTGGCAATCCACTTGAAGCAAGTACGTTGATGGGACCACTCATTAACGAAGCTGCTGTTGAAAACATGCGTTCTTCAATAGAGCAAGCACAAGCAGAGGGCTGCGAAATCCTCTGCGGTGGTGTTGAAGGCATCGAACGATGGGCAGATCGCGCAGGAAACTTTGTCGAACCTACTATTGTCAAAGTGCCAAAAGGCAAAATGCCGGAGGTTGTTAAAGAAGAAACGTTTGCTCCAATTCTCTACATCTTTACGATTAGCGATTTAGACGAAGCGCTTGCCATGCACAATGAAGTAGACCAAGGTCTCAGTAGTGCAATCTTCACAAACTCTATGCGTAACGCAGGACGATTCCTCTCCCCTGAAGGTTCCGATTGCGGTATTGCAAATGTCAATATAGGTACAAGTGGTGCAGAAATTGGTGGTGCGTTTGGTGGTGAAAAAGATACAGGCGGTGGACGTGAATCCGGATCCGATGCGTGGAAGGCGTACATGCGACGTCAAACCTGCACATCCAACTGGAGCGATGAAATGCCATTAGCACAAGGAATCGAATTCGGTTAACCGCGAGTCATATCGAGGGTCTGATTCCATCGGTACACAATGTGAAGTGGATACCTCGTGACAACTACCAAGTGGCAGGTCACCGATTGCAGATGCTGTGTTGAAATTTATTTAAAAGTCCAAGAACTTTGCAACGCTCTTCAAATCATTGACAATTTGAGGAGTGACATTCAGAGTAAATGAAGCGCCTTTTTCACAACGAACTGTGCGAGTTGCACGAGGGCGATCAAACCAAACGCGACCAGCACGGATGGTGTATTTGATGTCCTTCTGCTTACGTCGACGTTGCAGCATAGAAAGGTCTTTCTTTGCTTGCGGTTGCATCCACATCAAACGCTCAATCGTCTTGCGCGAGGCAGGGCGAGTGGGCTCCTTGATGATTGTGAATGTCAATTCAGTATTTGGGACGATTTTGTCTGCTGTGTCTTTTGCCATTTTGGACTCCGTTTCGAGTTCGGTATTCTATCAAATAGAAGAAGTGAAGTAAAGACCCACAAAGTGTTTTAGGAGGTTGGAGAATTGTCGTTTCACTGGTACAATGCCTGAAAATATGCACCGAAAAGGGATTTGCAGGAAATGATTACTACAGACAAAACTTCAGAGTCAACAGCCCTACCCGCGGTATCCGTTCGTTTTTGCGGTGATAGTGGCGATGGCATGCAACTCACGGGCTCCCATTTTACGGATATCGTGGCGCTTGCTGGAAATGACTTTGCGACTGCTCCCGATTTTCCAGCTGAAATTCG
>JABHWX010000063.1 GCA_018657585.1 Phycisphaerae bacterium | reverse complement strand
GGGGAATTGGTTTTCGCGGTATTTCAAAACAATTGGTATGGTGATGATTCATCCAAGCCGCGCAATAAACAGGGTGCATGTACAAAAGCCACTGTTTGATGCGTGGAAGTTTTTACTTACGACACTCATTATCATGGTTTTTGTTGGAACAATTCCAATGGCCTTACTTGCGTTTGGAATAATGGGTCGAGTTGGATCGCAACCGAACTATGCAGATTTATTATTTATGTTAGGTGGGCAAGTTCTTTTGTACTTTGCTGTGTATATTATTTTTGCTGTTGTGTGGGGGCTCACAGCACACGTCCTGTTGCAACTCACTGGTGGTAGCACATTCACACTTCGAAGAACGATGCAGGCAATTCTATACAGCAGTGGGTCGATTATTATTGGCATTGTCCCTTGTTGCGGCGGACTTGCAAGTTTTGTTTGGTGGATAGTTTCCGCTACCAATATGGTTAAAAAGGGGCAGAGAGTTCATGGCGGCAGAGCTTCGCTTGCAGTGGTTATGCCACCGTTGGTGGCAGTTATTTGTGTATGTGGATTTTATATCTATATTATGAATTCTTTTGTAGGCAATGCGAGATCGGCAGCAGCTACTGCTGCAACTAACGCTGCGTCGCGTCAATCAACTACGATAAATCCCGAAAATATTCCAGAAGACGAATTGCTTATGGAGCCACGGTCAGAGTGACAGTTTTAGAATCTTCGGTATGTGAAAATAATCGATTCTTGTTGAGGAGTGACCAATCTGTTACTTGTCTATCAGGTGCATCGTCACTATCTTGAACGGAGAGTATTTCATATTGGTTGTTTCTCTTTGCAGGCGTGAACCCAGATTCGCGAATCATTCGGCACAGTTGTGCTTCATCAAGGCACCACGTCGTCCCCGCGGCGCTTACGACATTTTCTTCAAGCATCACTGACCCAAGATCATTTGCACCGTAAAACAAAGCAGTTTGCCCAATGGCTGGACCCATAGTGACCCAACTTGAACCGATGGAGTAAATATTATCAAGGAAAAGTCTACTTAATGCTTGCGTGCGAAGATATGAACTTGAGCCTGCGAGGCGTAATCGTTTTCCGAATTCAACGTGTTCTATTTTGGTTCCACTCCCATCAAGTTTTGCAACGGCATCTCCGGGAAAAATATCTGAGTCAGAATTCTCTGGATCCCATTCACTAACACGGCCAAGCGCAGTGTTGTCTGGTTGGAATGGCCATGAAATAAATGCGTTGTATCTACCACCACCTTGCAATCCAAAATCTTCGATAGAACGATCTTGCCAAGAGCGGACAAGTGACATGTGGTGAATGCGATCGTTGATACCTTCTATATGACCAAACATCATCGTTGCGGTTGTGTTCATGCCAAGTTCATGTGCGATTCGCATAACTGTTAGCCAGACTTCAGCGTTGCATTTCCCTAAACATAATTTCTCTCGCACGGCTGGCGCAAATATCTCACCCCCACCACCCGGGATAGATTGGAGACCAGCACTTTGCAGTGTTGTTAACACCCAGCGCACTTGTTCTTCAAGCGTGTTTCCAGGAGTGTCAAAAAAATTGACAAATTCAATAACTTCGGGTGGGCTAAATGCATGGATGTGCACTTGTGGATATGTATTTTTTATACGTGTGAGTAAATCGGTATACCACTCGATTGGTAGTTCAGGATTCATTCCACCTTGCATGAGAATTTGAGTTCCGCCAATGTTTACAATATCTTGAATTTTTTGAAGAAGTTCATCGTGCGCCAATGTGTATGCATCGTCTTCATGCCCATCTCGGCGGAAAGCGCAGAAAGTACACTTTGCTGTGCATACATTGGTGTAATTAATGTTTCGGTCAATGATGTATGTTCTCAGGTGGTTCCCGTGAAGTGCTCTGCAACGGGCGTCTGCCCATCGCCCAAGTTCGGGCAACGGCATTTCGTAGTACAGCGTACGTGCTTGTTCGGTGGTTATTCGTAGGTTGCCATCTGCAACATCTTGAAGCACGGTAGGGTCGAGAATATCAGCAGTTGTGTTTGTTGAAATTGCCATCGAAAGCCTATTATATCTTGCATGAGGATTCAATGGAAGAGCAGGATCTAACGCAGCAATCTACGTGCATATTTGCACGAGTTTGGTACTCTTTTTTCTTTTTCTCATTTTCTAAGAGGTTCACGTTGATTTCAACATTTTGAAGTGCACAGCGAGCACCTGCTTCAGCGAGAATGCCAGCAATAACTAAATCACTTGAGAGCATTGTGTTTGTTTTGCCAACCAAACTCTGTATAGTATTTGCAACCACATCACAAAGTTCAAGTACTCTTAAAGGCACTTCTATTGCATCGGTGAGAGCCATATCCCACTCTGCAATACGTTTTGGATCATCTTTATCTAATTTCCAAAGTTCGTTCAATGCAGAATATACTAAAGCATCTTCGTTGCCAAGAGAGATAGCATGTTGAGCCGATGTTTTAAATAGCGATATAGAAATGTTATTTTCTTCTTCAAATTTTTCGTATTTCTTTTTTCCTTCGGTGTATGCAAGAACCATTTGGCCGAGCGAAGAAGAAAGTGCAGCAAGTAGTCCTGCAACTGCCCCGCCTCCAGGAGTCGGCTGCTTTGCTGAGAGTGAAGAAAGGAATTCGTTTATTGTTTGATCGCCCAAATTCATTACGAACGAATCTCCGCACCAAGTTGTTGTTGCAGTGCGTCAGATGCAAGTGTAGCAGGGGCGTTTACTTCATCGTGCGTGAGCGTTCGGGTTGCATCACGGAAACGCAATCGCAAAGTGAGAGATTTTTTGCCCGTTTCTATGTTTTTGCCTCGGAACGTCGTAATGTATGCAACGTCTTCAAGCAGCGGGAGGCCAAGTGCCATGATAGTGTCGAATACGTTTGACCAAAGCACATCTTCAGTAACAATAATCGAAACATCTCGTTCAATTGCAGGTTGTTTTGGTAATGGGTGTGACTGCACGTCAGGCGGGAAGGAGGCAAACAGAGAGGAAAGATTCAATTGTGCAACGTGTGTTGTATTTGACAAATCCCAAATTTTTTGTACCGCGGTGCTGAGTCTTCCTATTCGTCCTACAGAATTTCCGTTAAAAATAATATCTCCACCTGGTTCAAGCCACGGAGCATCATTGGATGGAGTAACTGTTGTTGAAGTAGTTGCAGTGAGGACAGAATGTATACGGTCAATCACTCCTCGAAGTTCACTAATTCCATTATCTTCCTCAGAATCGAGTATTAATGCAAGTTCGGAACTCTCTTTGTGAATACCATCTTTAATCACGAACACAGAGCCCAATTCAGAGAGACGAACATTATTTACGCCATTGTCTTCATTATATTTTTTCACAGTAAGTAAACTAGGAAGTAGCGAGGGCCGTAGGGCGGGTTCCGCAGTAGCCCGGTCGTCATCAATCAACAAGGGAGATTCATTATCAAGAAGGAATTGGTTTGCTGCGCCAATTGAGACAAGTGAATGCGTTACACACTCGACGAAACCCATACCAGCGAGAACGTTGAGCACAGCCTGCTTGCCAGCAGCTTCTCCGCCAGAAGGTGGAACACTAACTTCAATCGTTTCCTCAACTGGAATATTTTCATATCCGTGAACGCGAGCAACTTCTTCGACAAGATCGATTTCGCGATGGATATCACCGCGGTAACAGGGGACCACACTTGTCACGACACCATCTGTGCATGTAGTTTCAAATCCAACATTTGAAAGATGTTCGACAATTTGTTCGTCTTGTATTTCAAATCCGAGTCGTTCGCAGCAGTAAGAGGTCCTCATTGTTACATTGATTGGATTGGGCAATTCCTTGCCATCTTGCAAAATTCCGTTGCATACTTTTCCGCCACCGACTTCAAGTAATACATTTGCAAGACGATTTGCACAAGGTTTTACTTGTCTTGCGTTGACACCTCGCTCAAAACGGAAACTAGAATCGCTGTAAATTTTATGCCGCCTGCTCATTTCTCGCACAATTACTGGATTGAAGGTTGCAGATTCAATGAGTAAGTTTTTTGTGTCATCAGTTACAGAAGCAAGTGCGCCACCCTTCACACCAGCAAGGGCAACAGGTTTTTCTTCATCAGCAATTACAAGATCTTTTGTCGTGAGTTTGATTTCTACAGAGTCTTCTCCAAGTGGAAGAAATGTTTCGCCATCTTTTGCCATGCGAACAATAATTTTTCTTCCCGCGAGTTTATCGAGATCAAAAACGTGAGTTGGCTGTCCTTGCTCAAAGAGTATGAAATTTGTGGCATCGACGATTGCATTACGAGGCACATCGCCACGATTTTCTATTTTCTTTTTCAACCAAGTAGGCGATTCCTTCACGGTCGCGCCAAGGATGACCCTTGCCGTGTAAAGTGGGCACAACTCTTTTTCCATATTTTCTACAGATACCTCGTCGCCAATAGGGTTGTTACTTTCTTCAATATCGCAACTAGGAGATAGAAGTGTGTTATCTGTTTTGGCGGAAATTTCTCTTGCTAAACCGAGGTGGCAGGTACAATCTCCCCGATTTGAGGTCATTTCAAAGTCTTGCCGTACGTCTCCATCAGGCAAATCTAGCCTTTCCTCAAGGGGAAATCCAGCCGCAGTGAGAAGCCGTGCTTGCTCTTCTGGGGAGACATCGTTCTTCAAATAGTCATTGATCCAGTTTGTAGTTACCAACATGCACGCAGAATAGCTATTCTGCACGAATGCGAAGCCAATTTCTACTAATAGTTCTCATGCTTTTTTGGGCTAGTTCCATGCCATCGTGCATAGCACAGCCCCAAGTTACCGATCCACTCTCTATTGCGCCCAATGATTTCTCATTGGACGTGACTGTGGTGACGACTGAGCCCCATACCTTGGCACATTTGCGATCATCAAGATTCGTAGTGTTTCCAAATGGTGCCTTGCACCATGGTGATGAACCAGGTTGGGGTCCAAACACCTTGCCCTCTCGGACGCGATTACTATCTCGGGAACAATTTTCAACTATCTGGAACCGGCTCGATCAAATGGGAATGTCAACTTCAGAGTTAGCAGACAAAACAGTTAACTTCCAACTACTCCAACGACCAGAAGAGGGCTCGCTCTACATGATTGCGGTGAATGCAAAAGGAGAATATTGGAATTACGTCCGTTATATTGCGCCGGATCAATCAGCAGACCCAGCATTTAAAAACCTAATTCGATTGCTTGCGGGTTACGCATGGGCGACAGATGAACCAGATATTGAAGGCTATCAAGAACCTATTCGGTACAACCTTGGAGGTAATCCTTACGAGGTGTATATGGAAGGCGAAGTTCAATGAGATTCGTAGTATTTTTTACATTGTTCCTCGTTGGCTGTACGCCAACTCAAAAACCGCTTCTCAAATTAGAAATGTATGGAGATAATCTTTCTGCATTTTTTGTTGTCGAAGAGGATGGCGTAATAGTTTACGGCGGTGGAGCAAATGCTCTTCGAGGGCAGTCAACTTGGCACGGTGAATTAGATCAGTCGCAATTAAAAAAACTGCGTTCCTTGCTATACTCAGAAACGCTTCAACCTGCAAAAACAAAATCGGAAAGTTGTTTTGTGCTCTCAACTACAGTTGACGGGAAGTATTCAAAAGTTACGGTTGATATTACAGATGAATCCGTTAGAGAGTTGTTTTATTATCTTGAAGAAGCAACGATCACACATAGAATTTCATCAATTCTAGAGAATCTCCCTAAACCAAATATGGATGTAATATCTGACAGACAGATTAAAGGTTCAAAACAATGAATTCCAAAGAAGCATTACAAACATTGCTTGAAGGGAATGCCCGCTACCAAGCAGGTGAGTGCAAGATGATGAATTTACCCTCTGCTCGAGAGGAACTATCGAGGGGGCAGGCTCCAATTGCTGCAATAATTCGTTGTGCAGATTCACGGGTCGCTCCAGAAATAGTGTTCGACCAGCCGCTAGGCAATTTATTTGTTTGTGGAGTTGCTGGGAACATACCAACCCAAGAGATAGTTGAAAGCATCGAATACACTGTCCAACATCTTGGCACGACACTCGTTATTGTCATGGGACATTCGAACTGTGTCGCAGTTACTGCCGCACTTCAAAATGAGTTTGTTGATGGAGTATTTGCACAAGTGGCACTTTCACCGATTCCAGAGTTAGATGAATGCATTGCGTTCAATGCGGAGCATGGGATTGCAACAATACTAAACCGTTCTTACGTGCTAGAACAAAAAGTACAGCAAGGCACATTGCGTATTGTTGCAGGCGTGCAGGACATCGCATCTGGCGAGTTTGAGTTGGTTGCTCAAACTTCTACGGAGTAGTACTGATTACGACTTGAATGTAAAACCGCACTTCGTACATCGATATGTTGGCTTAATCAACAAGAACAACAGTCCAATCGGGAAGAACAGAATGACGAGACCAATAATGAGACAGCCATAGCCTCCGGTTGCAGTTCCGTGACATTGAGGACAAGAGAGCATACCCATAGAAAATTCCTTTCGCTTATTTCAAGTACTGCATTTATATTAGCACAATTGCATAGGCGAAAAGCACCTAAAAGTAGCGTGTTTTTTTATAGGAAATACATGTATTCGCAGTGGTGCCACAACGAGTAAAGCTAATCCCAACTATAAGTTGGACCATAGTCATCCATATCAAGTGTAAATCCAAGCATAGCGTCGTCTGAAGAATCTGACTCCTCTTTAAAAATACAGTCTTGTTGCACACCATCGTTTCTTTGCCAACGCGAAACAATTGTTGTACCCTCAACCCAATCAATCGAGTGATCCGAGTAATACACCCAACCACGCCAAGTACCATCATCATCAAGGGTAATAGACGGACTGTTTTCATTTCCATCTTTGGGTCCACGGTTACTTAGCAGTGGAAACTTACGAGAACTACTGTTCCATTTTTTATCCAGCCGATTATCCCATAATGGCATGTGCGCAAATGAGACGTTGAACGTTGTGCTTAAATCTGCAGAAAAGT
>JABHWX010000005.1 GCA_018657585.1 Phycisphaerae bacterium | reverse complement strand
TGGTTTGCAAACGAACACCGTAATGCTCTACCATCTGCATCAGTTCGTCTCTATCTGGCACAAGCACCATCACTGCTTGGGTTGGAGTTGATGCACGATGATCTGCAACAAGTTCAATAATAGTCGTGTCTGATTCATGACCAATCGCAACAACAATTGGCGTATTGCATTTGAAAGCGGCCTCAACAACTCTACGATCGTTAAATGACCACAACTCTTCTAAACCACCCCCACCTCTCGTCACGATAACTGCATCGATACCCATTGATTTTGCATTCGCATCTACCTTGCGAATTGCTTCACTTACTGAATCTGGCGAGCCATCTCCTTGCATCAAAGCGTTGACTATTAATAACTCAACCGATGGCATTCTCCTTCGAGTTGTTTCAATGACATCGTGCATCGCAGCAGAAGTCCCGCTAGTAATGACTGCAATTCTGCGAGGATATTCCGGCAATTGTTTTTTGTGACATTCATCAAACCATCCCGCCTCGCGAAACTCTAACAAGAGTGCTTCGTACTCCAGTTGTAATCTCCCCTTGGTTTCACCTGCAGGTTTAATCCGCTCGACATATATTTGCGTTTTCCCAAATTTTGCGTAGTGCCCAACTCTCCCCCGTACCACAACTTGATCCCCCTGGCTTGGCACCCAACTCCCACCAGTAGCTCTATGCTTGCTGACGCTTGATGCCCACATCGCACAATCGATTTTTGCATCCCCGTCCGTTAATGTAAAATACCAATGTTTGCCAAAATTTGGGCTATTCATCTGCCCAATAACATCCACCCGACCGATTCTGCCGTCAAGCAGGTCATGAATTCTCTTACTTACCTGCGAAACTGTAAATGGCTCTGGCGGCGCTGTGGGCTTTTCTGCTGATGTAAACAAATCTGTCACGATGAGGATGGTATCCTGCTCATTGGGGCTATGCCAGAAACAAACAAAAAAAACATGCTTCGAACTCTTGTATCTACTTTGCCAAGTGTCACCTTTGAACGCTCACAAGCGCTAGGTGATCTTGGGATTCACACTGTTGCTGACCTCATTAAACATCTGCCATCAAGATATGAGACGCACCATGGAAGCATGACGATTGAACACGCTGATACCCTACTCGGAGAGAAAGAGAGGATGAACGAACTTGCAACAATCGAAACAACAATTGTAAGTATCAAACCAGGATGGCGTAGAGGCAAACGTAGCAGAATTGAAGCAACTGCAGAAGATGCAACTGGAACCATTCAGATCAACTGGTTCAACCAACCTTGGGTAGCCAAATCATTGCACCCCGACATGCGAGTTCGGCTTCACGGTTCGTTGTCGAGGCACAAGAACATTTTGCAGATGAATAATCCTCGTTGGGAAGAAATTGATGAGGGTGATGAGCTTGAATTGATTGAAGGAGACTTACGACCTGTTTACCCTGCAAACGAGGGGGCTCCTTCAACACAAATTGCAAGACTCATTGAGCACGTCTATGAAGAAGCAATCGAAGAAATAGAGGACCATCTTCCAGAAGCACTTCGGCAGGAGTTATTCATACCAGAATTAGCATCAGCTTACAAACTTGCGCATAAACCAACAACTGCTGATGAAGCAAAAAGTGGAAGACGAAGAATTGCGTTCGACGAACTTTTTCTCCTACAACTCGGCGTCATGGTAAAACGCCATCATAGACGAGACGTGATGCACGCACCAAAATTAAAATGGAGCGAAGAAATCAAGATACGCATTGCAAAACGTATCCCTTTTACATTGACCGAAGCACAAGACAGAGTGATAGAAGAGATTGCCTCTGACATGACAACAAGCACCCCAATGAACCGATTGTTACAGGGAGATGTAGGATCTGGAAAAACAGTCGTTGCCTTGCACGCTATGCTTATGGCAGTTACGTGCGATGCACAAGCAGCATTAATGGCACCCACTGAACTCCTTGCAGAACAACATTACCTCACTATTGTGCAATTACTTGAAGGGGCAAATGTAACATGCGCTCTCTTGACAAGTTCGCTCACCACTGGTGAACGCAAAAAAATTGTCGCAGCTATCGCAGCAGGAGAAATTGACATTGTCATTGGAACACATGCCCTTCTCACCCAAGATGTGATCTTCTCAAACATCGCAATTGCTATAACCGACGAACAGCATCGTTTTGGCGTTCAACAAAGAGCGCTACTTCGGAACAAATCCGACGACGAAAATGCCATCCCACATACTCTTGTAATGACAGCAACGCCAATCCCTCGAACACTCTCTCTGACAATATTCGGAGACCTCGATGTTTCTACAATTAATTGCATGCCTCCTGGCCGATCACCGATTACAACAAAACTTGTTCAGCCAGAAGATTCTGACAAAGTATATTCGTATGTCAAATCTCTAGTCAAAAAGGGACAACAATCTTATGTCGTTGTTCCACTCGTAGAAGACACCGAATCAGGTTTAAAATCTGCAGTTGATCATGCCGCATTTTTGCAAAGCGGCTTCTTGCGAGGGTGTAATGTTGAAGTCGTGCACGGCAGAATGAAATCTGTTGAACGAGAACGAACAATGCAATTGTTCCGAGAAGGCAAAGTAGATGTACTCGTCGCAACAACCGTTATCGAAGTCGGAGTTGATGTACCAAACGCAACCATAATGGTTATTGAACACGCTGACAGGTTTGGGTTAGCGCAACTGCATCAACTTCGGGGACGAGTCGGCCGAGGTTCGCTACCTGGTGTTTGTGCGTTAATTGCAAGCCCGACAACCGATGATGCCATACAACGACTCGAAGCAATCGTCGAAACAACCGACGGTTTTAGAATTGCCGAACGAGACTTAGAAATCCGAGGTCCAGGAGAATTGTTTGGCGCAAAACAAAGCGGGATTGCGCCCTTCCGAGTAGCTCGCCTTCCTCGCGATTTTGAACTCTTACGACTCGCACGTGAAATAGCAACTACTTGGGTTCAGCGAGACCCATTAATTGCTGAATCTCCACTTCTCAAAGCAAGGCTAATGAAAGCATACGGTGAAACGCTAGGTTTAGGAGACGTTGCATAATGTCTACAAATACTGAACTAGCCGCAATGTTTCATACCATGGCAACTGTACTTGAAATTTCAGGCGCAAATGGTTTTAAAGTAAATGCCAATGTTAAAGTTGCACGAACACTTGAAGATCTTGTTGAAGATATTGCGACAATTGAAGACGTCACTACCATTCAAGGTATTGGTAAAAGCAGTGCTGCAAAAATAAAGGAATACATCGAGACTGGATCTATGTCTGGATACGACGAACTTATTTCGAGTATCCCTAACGGCTTACTAGCTGTTATGAATGTTCAAGGGCTAGGCCCAAAAACAGTTGGAAAATTGTGGAAGGAAGCCGGTGTTGTTGACATCCCTTCACTAAAAGAAGCCATCGAAGATGGTCGTCTTGAGTTACTCCCACGAATGGGTAAAAAAACAATCCAAAATATTACCGAATCTCTTGCATTCTTAGCAACCCACGCAAATCGCTCTCGGCTCGGCGTCGCGATGCCGATAGCACTCGCTTTTCTTGAAAAGTTGCAACAGTGCAAGGGTGTTTCGAATATTACGTATGCAGGTTCGTTACGCAGAGGCAAAGAAACTATTGGTGATATAGATATTCTTGCGAGTACAGATGAGCCTGCAATTTTGATAAAAGCATTTTGCGAGGACAAAGATGTTGAAAAGGTATTGGCTAAAGGTGAAACAAAATGTAGTATTCGCGTTAAGAAAGGAATGCAAATTGACTTGAGGGTAGTCGACCGGAAAACTTTCGGCGCCGCATTACTGTATTTCACAGGCAGCAAGGAACACAACATTATCCTCCGCGAACGGGCGATTGACCAAGATAAGAAACTCAACGAGTACGGACTTTTTGAATCTGGAAGCGAGGTCAATGATTCATCTTCAACAGAAGAAGAAATATATTCTTCACTGTCCCTTCCTTGGATACCTCCTGAAATTCGTGAAGATCGTGGCGAACTTTCATGCAAAAAAATACCACGCCTTGTCGAAATTAATGATATACGATGCGATCTTCATTGTCACACAACTGCCAGTGATGGACAGATGTCCATCCAAGAATTAGCACACCATGCCATTGAACGTGGGTTTCACACGATTGCTGTAACGGATCACAGCCAATCCCAAGGGCAAGCAAATGGTCTGAAAGCCGATAGATTGCGTAAGCATATCGATGCAATTCGGGAAGCAAATGAAAACATTGAAGGAATTACTATCCTTGCAGGAACCGAAGTTGACATTCACCCAGATGGCACACTTGATTACGATGATGACCTCCTTGCCCAACTCGATATTATTGTTGCATCACCTCACTCTGCCTTAAACCAATCTCCTGATGATGCAACAAAGCGCTTGATTGCTGCAATTGAACATCCACTTGTCCACATCATTGGTCATCCCACTGGAAGAATTATCAATAAGCGAAAGGGTCTGGAGCCCGACATCATGGCTCTCGTTTCTGCCGCAAAAGAGCATAGTACCGCGCTTGAACTCAATGCAAACTATTACCGACTTGACTTAAAAGATACACATGTTCGAGCAGTGTGCGAGGGAGGAGCCCTGCTTGCAATCAATACAGATGCTCACCGACCAGAAGATTTTAACCAACTTCAATACGGCATCCTTACGGCACGAAGGGGGTGGGCAACTCCTTCGAACTGCATCAATTGTCTTGAACACGATAAATTGCTCGCTTGGTTGCGAAGCAAGTGCTAGAATAAGCACCGCTTATGTTTGAAAGTCTTTCCAGCAAACTCACAAACTCGATTCGTAACCTCTCAGGCAGAGGTAAAATCAGCGAATCCAACGTCCGCGAAGCGATGGAGGATGTCAGACGTGCACTTCTTGAAGCGGACGTACATGTCGATGTCGTAACTGAGTTTTGCGAACATGTAGTACAAGACGCTCTGGGAGCCCACGTCACTTCCTCGCTGAAACCTAGTGAAGAAATGATTGGCATCGTGAACCAAAGGCTCATCGATGTCATGGGACCCGTCGACAGCAACATAATGCTAGTCGATCCCGGACCAACCATCATCATGATGTGCGGTTTGCAAGGCTCAGGAAAAACAACAACGTGCGGAAAACTTGCGGCGTTCCTTAAAAAACGCGGGAAGAACGTTGTTCTTGTTGCAGCAGACCTCCAACGTCCAGCAGCTGTTGAGCAACTCGAAGTTGTTGCTAACGATGTGGACACAAATGCCAAAGGTGTAGGGCAAGTAACTTGTTATAGCGAGCCTGAAAAATGTGGTGAGTATGGAACCGCGACTGGTGTTGCTGTTGGTGTATGCAAACGAGGAGTGAAGTTCGCCAGAAAAAGCAAAGCAGATGTTGTCATTCTTGATACAGCTGGTCGTCTGCACATCGACGACGAACTGATGAAAGAACTCCGAGGGGTACAAAAGACAACTGCTCCACATCAGGTTTTCCTTGTCGTTGACGCAATGATTGGACAAGATGCTGTCATCGCTGCAGGCACGTTCCATGAACAACTTGCTGTGGATGGTGTCATTCTCACGAAGTTTGATTCCGACACCCGCGGCGGTGCCGCACTTTCAGTCAAACGGGTCACAGGCGTTCCTATTAAGTTCATAGGAACTGGCGAAAAATTCGATGCGTTTGAAGAATTTCATCCTGACCGAATAGCAGGACGCATCCTAGGAATGGGCGATGTTGTTTCTCTTGTCGAAAAAGCGCAAGAAGAAATTTCCGAAGATGACGCCATGAAACTTGCAGACAAGATGGCGAGTGGAAAGATGACCGTCGATGATTTCATGAAACAATTGAAATCAATACGTCGCATGGGTCCAATGAAACAAATTTTGGGAATGATCCCAGGTGTTGGCTCTGCCTTGAAAAATATTCAAGTAGACGATAAACAGTTTGACCGCATCGAAGCAATTGCAAGTTCTATGACAAAAAAGGAACGCAATGACATTACGCTCCTTGGTAAAAGCCGCATTAAACGTATTGCCGTTGGATCAGGCACTAACCAAAATGAAGTTAACAAATTCGTCAAACAATTTCAGATGATGAAAAAAATGTCGAAGCAGATGGCCGGCGGCGGCATGGCGTCCCAGATGGCGGCATTGCAAAATGGTGGGATGGACCCATCTGCAATGGGCGATCTTGCTGGCATGGGACGTGGTTCAACAAAAACACAAAGCCACAAAAAACGATTCAAACAGCGCAAACGCCGTTAACTTTCCTTACCTCATTTCATTGCGGAGTATGTGGTGTATTTTCGCCTGTTCTTATGGGAGGCATTTGACATGTTTCCATTCACAGAAAATCGCAACGACAACTACAGCAAATAGTTGGTTCTACGTTCCAGTCCCTGCAAGTTCAATCCATGCCACTGGAATGCACAAAGTATTTCGAGAAGTAGCACACGTCATCATGCTCCTCTACAAAACAACCACGATCCAAAGCTGGGTTGTTTACTATTGGTATGCACATCAATCGTCAAACGGTAAAGGGTCGTCTGCTTCGCCACTCGCCCAGAGATGTATTTTAGGGAGTAACCGTTCTTGAATAAGAATTTTTATACATGCTGCAACTGGCACAGCGAGTAACATTCCATAAGCACCAAGGACACTCCCACCAGCAAGAACTGCAACGAAAATTGTGACTGGATCAAGATTTGTTGCCTTCCCGGCAATGAGTGGTGTAAGGAGCCAGCCATCGAGAGCTTGCACGAAACCGAATACTAGAGTCGGCCAAAGAATAATACCCCACCAAGCCAATCTTTCTGCTTCTGGGATTCCGAGTTGATTTAGGAAAAGTAAGCCAACCGATAGCGGGACGCCAATCAGACCCAAAAACGGCACCGCACATAAAAAACCAACACCAACTCCAAGAAGAAGTGCGTATGGAACTCCGATGATCATCCAGCCGACAGCCAAGACCGTACCCATAATAAAGGCAATTACAATTCGCCCGCGAACGAATCCTGCAACTGCTGCATCCATTTTCTTTAAGAGTTCCAACGTATCATTTTTGCCATGATCGGGAATCAAAGTACCCGCAAACTGTTTTACCTTTGGAAACCACAAACTAAAGAAGAAAAAGTAAAAAGGAATCAACACAGCGAGAATCGCAAAGTGGATAATCGATTTCAATATCGAAAAGGCAAAGTCGCCTGTTGTTTGCGCAATCCGGACAATTCCTTGATTTGTCTTAGCGTCGGCAGGGCTATCTTCTTTACTAGAACCAGCAATTTCTGGAGACGTAACACCTGGAGTGCCCGGCAAAAAGTCGAGGGTGTGAAGTACTTCTTTTTGTACACTCTTGGGAGCATAATTCGTGGTCGCTTTTTCAAGCTGAGAGCGTAGTTTGCCTGTTTGAACGTCGTCTACTAAAGTCGACGTTTGCGATACCACAAGAGGTACTGAAATTGCAACAACAATAAAAACTCCTGTAATTAGCAAAGTTAAAATGCCAGAAATAACAGGAATTCTCCCCAAAGGGAAACGTGGGTTGTCCGCTAAATAAGAAATCAACGGTTCAAATAAATACGCGAGCAACAGTGCAACAAGCAATGGGACTGTGATATCGCGCATGACGTATCCAATCCAAAGGCTACAGACAATAAGTAGAATCAAGATTAAATCGCGTACCCATTGAATTTGCCACAAGTGCAATTTTGTAATGTCGTTATGCTTTGGTTGTTCAGGTTCGCCAGCCATTAGCGCGTAACCATTACCTATTTGAACCGATACAGTCCACTAATTCACTCTCGTGGAATGCTTCGTCAAACTGAAAGACAGATCTGAAATCTTCTTCTGAATCTTGAGGACTTGTTCGTAATAGTTCTAATTCAACCATCCGGAATACTAATGAACCAAAATCTTCCGTTCGATGCACGCCCCAATGTGCAAGGACTACTGGAGCGAGCAAACCATACCGCTCAATTGCATAATCTCGCAGCCCCATGCACAGTTGCTGCCCAGAAACGTGGCGATCAAGCTCATCGAGCCCAAAACAGTCTTGCTCTGTTGAAACAAAAATCTCTGATGTATACCCTAGACCTTCCTGTACAAAAGCAAAGGCCGCTGGTGCATACGGCGTACCGCTAGCAATCGAGGTCCAATCAAATGGGATGGGAATAGTAAGTTGGCTCATCTGAAGTCCCAATCATATCGGCGGAATTACCATTTGTGCCGCAGAGATGCGGTTTTTCGGGGCTAAAATGCAATTAAAATACCCAATCAGGCATTTTGTCTGATTTCATGATGTCAGTAATCGGATCACCTCCAAGGGATTCAAACACAAGTAATCCTGCCGTTTCTCCTGGATCTAATGTAACCAGATTCGGATGGAGCCCAAGCCCAACGGCTCCATTGACCGTTCCCATCGTCAGAAGTTGCAAAGGATCGGTGTGGTCCCGTTTGTATAGATACCGAAGATCATCAATTACACTAATTCGATCTGGAGTATCAAGGCAAAGCAAAGAATCAGTGCCTAAAGATACACGCACGCCAGCATCAAGCATAGAAATGTAACGATGTTCACAATGTCCAAAATATTCACTCGCTCTCGGGCAATACGCAACAGTTATATTTGAATCTGCAAGCATTTGCAGATGATGCTCTTCTATGTAATTAACATGGGCTGCAAGAAATGGAACGCCATCAGCAACAGCAAGCAATGCATCTATTGGATGCCCCCCCCAAGGTTCAATAGTTTCATCCCACGCCCCTAATAGTTTCAAGGCCGCATCAAACTCCCCTGTTTGGAACTTGGCGTACTCTATTTCAGACAATGACTCAGATAAATGTGTCGCTACTTTTTTCCCGCTTCTGAAACTTGCTTGATACAACTCTTTACCACACGAATAAGGAGCATGCGGAGAAACCTCAAATGTTTCAGGAATTAACTGTAATGTTTCAATTGCAGCTTCTTGTTTTTCGCCAAGCCCAAACAATTCAACAAAGGAAACAGATAACAAATCAGAAGATTCAACAATTTCAGCGGCTAACTGTGTGCCCGCAATATCTCCAACAATCCTGCAACCACCTTTTAGTGAAAGATCGATACCTTTATGAACTGCTTCTTGAATACCATCTGCATCAAGGCGAATTGGTTTTATTACTTCGAAAAGCCAGTCAATGAAGCTGTCTCGAGGCGGTTCATTTCCAACTCCACTCAAATCAAGATGGGAATGCGTATTCACAAAACTGGGTGTTACTACACCGTTAATTTGGGTAACGCTGACACCCTCAATCGAGCCAATTGCTTCAGGTGTCCCAGCATCGACCAACGTTTCGCCTTCTATAAAGATAGCTCCTGGTGACGCGAGTACCCCACGATAGTCAACAATAGCGTCTGCGTAGATAAGATTTCTAGGGATTCTT
>JABHWX010000062.1 GCA_018657585.1 Phycisphaerae bacterium | reverse complement strand
TCCTCCCCCCCTTGTCCGCCTAGGCTCTTAGGGGGTTTTTTGGTTGACCTGGAGGTCAGCGAACCAAACGGCAGGAGCCCACAGATGGTTAAACTTTATTCATCAACATTCGAACAAATCGTAAAAAACTTCTCCTTGAAAGGCACAAAACAAGCGAGGCAACTTGTTTGGGATTACATCAACGCGATGCCAACAATGTATTTTGTTCAGTGTGGGAACAAGTCTTGTTCAGTCCCTTGGATTATGTTTGAAGAAGATGCTTCAGTTGCAATGATTTTTACGAATTATGAACAGGCGATGCAAACTGCTAAGGCATTTGTTACAGAGGGTACGCAATTAAGAGTAGTAGGCCTTCCTACTAACGCAGCTTCGATGTATGTCACAGCTCTTGCAGCGCAAGGTGTGGAGTGTGTTTGTTTTAATCATGGGCCACAGCGGTTTGATGCACCGATGCAAGAAGTTTTGCTCGCACTTAGTTCAATGAATCGTTAAGTTATGGTTGTAATTCTCGACCAGATTCGATATCCATCACAGACCAATCGAAATGTTTAGCGAGCCTTACAATAGGCAACCAAGCGATTTCTTCTTCAACAATGTGAAGTAGCATCTGTTGGACGGGATTATCAGGAGGCAATTCGATTTTAATACCCGGTCCCCAGAGTGCATCCCCACCTTCAGTTTCTGCCCTAGTATTAAATTTTGAAAGTGAGTGGACTATTTCGTCGCGAGTTCCAAGCGATAATCTTTGACCGTCCTCCCCAGCGGTACGAGATTGAATGACAAATTGTTTACTCATTGTTTACTGGATTCCTGAAGTAAGCAGGATACAGTATCAATCAGTCTGTCAAGTCCTACTGGTTTATTAAGATATGCGCCAACTCCAAGAGATTTTGCATACGCCATGTGGCGTTTCCCTTCATTTGCTGTCACCATTACTACAATTGGAGGCTCTTCCATATTTTGGATTTCCTCAAGGACAAGAAAACCAGACCGTTTAGGGAGCATCATGTCAAGAATCATGGCATTTGGGGAATGCTCTATGCAAGCAGAAATTGCCGCAGTGCCATCAGACGCAGTGTGCGTAGTTGCTCCTTCAGCCTTCATTGCTAGGTTGAACGATGCCAGGATGTCCTGATCATCGTCGACAATCAAAATAGTATGACCTTCTAAACGGTTGTTCATGTTCCTAATGGTAACAATCTGTGAGCGAAGAGAGCTCGTTCTCTGTCATCCATGGCAAAGATTCGAGCTGTTGGAGAAGTTTTTTTGGAATTGGGTCATTTTTAACTTCAAATTTTGGCCGGCTTTTCCATCTTCGGTGAAGCCATAGATACTGTTCTGGAGCACTTCTAATCATGGATTCCATTGCTTTGTTATATCTAGCGGTGATGTAATACAGCGGGTCTGGTTGATCGGCCCAGTCGTTTGGCTCAATAAAGTCGTGCACCGAAACCTCGTAGGAAAACCGTCCATCGATTCTTTTTGCATGTACAGCTGCAATCGGAATGTTATATCGCATTGCAAGTAAACCAATTGACTTGTATGTTGAAGCGAGACGCCCAAAGAATGGAACAAACACACCCCTATCTCCCGCGTTTTGGTCTGCGATGAAACCAATACTAGTATTGTCTTGAATCAAATCTTGGAGCACAGGAACTCCACCCCATTTTGTGACAATTTGCAAACCAAATCGCTCCCTAACACCTAGCACCCAATCGTTAATCAGTGGATTGTCGAGTGGTCTAGCGACAGCGGCAATGGGGTATCCGAGGACGGACAGAACGTATCCGAGTAGTTCCCAATTACCGCAGTGCCCAGTAATAAATATAGTTGGTTGGTTGTTTGATAACCGTTTTACAACCTGATCGATGTTTTTGAATGTAACGTACTTTTGCCATGTCGATGGTGTAATGAGAGATGGCATTTGCACACCTTCCGCTACGAATAGTTGGAACATGTGCTCAATGGACTTCTTCGCTAGTTGCTGTGCTTCTTCTTCCGACATAGATGGAAAACTTGCCCGAATATTTTCAATTGCCCGTTTCCGTCTTGTTGGGTTTAACTTGTAGTACAAATTCCCGATTAATTTGCTTGATTGCATATTGAGTTCTATGGGACAACATGCAACAAGAGAAGCAATAACTCTCATCGGAACATACTGAGACCATGAAGTAAGTAGTGATTGTTGCCGTGCCATGGGCAGCCCACAGCCGTTGTCTAACGGCTGTGTTGTCCTGTGAGCACGTGGAGCCTGTTCACAGTTAATATTGGAACCTGTGCGGCTTTTGCTTGTTTGTGAAGGGAGATGTAATCTTCGTATGCTTTTTGTTGTCGGGCGTACGCATCAAGCATCGCATCGGAAGCACTACTAGCTGGTCTATGAGTTGGTTTCCGTGGAGTTACTCCAAGTACAAGAAAATCTAAGTCTCCTTGGACTGATCCCTTATCTTCAACAACGATTCCACCCCAACGAGCAATCTGATCTTTGATAAACGAATTGTTTGACTCAGTAGAACCATCTCCATCAGCATCAAAGTTACCATGAACAAGGAAGGTGAATTTATAATTTGGATCGTAGACAGGGTTCACGATGATGTTATCACGAACAATTGGTTGGCTTGAAGTTGCACGGGTAATTTTTGCCGTTGAAGTTGTTGGACCAACTTTTACAATCTCGATAGTCGCTTTGCCCCTAGGCAAATTTCCCTTAGCGTCTAATCGGAGTTGCGAAGGCGACTCGTAAATATCAAAAGTCATACCAAGAGCGATGTGATCGTTTTTACCACGGTCAATGAATACTTCGTTACCAGCGCCTACTTCTAATACATTTCCATCAACAAGAACAGAAGGATCTACAGACGTAATGCGGTTGGCATTAATTTTTTTACGTAGTTCTTCAACAGTACTCTGCAAACGGGTTTTCTCGTCAGTGAGTAATTGCACATCCTCTTCGAGCAAAATTATTCGCCCAAGGTTCCTGTCTTCTCTCTCTTGCATTTTATCTTTTCTAATCGTGAAGTAATCATCAACACGAGTATTTAGATCGGCAGATTCTGTTTGAACATCTTTCCACTCTTCCTTTGCTTGCTCTACTGCTAATTTGTTTGAATCGTTTTGTTCCCCGATTTGAGAATTCAGATCCTTGATGGTATTGTCTTTGCTTGCGATTTCAGCGAAGCTAGAATCAAGTTCAGTGCCTTGAGATTCTAATCGGCTGTTGAGGTTTTGAATTTCCAAAGCAAGTGGTTTGCTCCCAGAAGTGTTGGCTGCAAATTGGCTGGTGAGTTGCTCAATTGTTTCCTTTGGATTACCTGTGAGCATGACGTTTCGTTGTTGAAGTTGATCATTCAAGTATCCAACAACAGTTTGTCCAGAAGCGGATGCGAGCGATGAAATGGTATTAATAGCGTCTTCGCTACGTTCGCGTTCACTTGCGTACATATCAAGAGCGACATTTGCTTCTGTAACCAATTGCCTTTGGTCTCGGTCGCTTGTATAGAGGACGATGCTGAGGACAAGTAGAAATACAGTTGCTAAAACAAAGACAACCAAAGAAACGATGACGCCTGTTCCAGCGCCGCTACGAATAGCCATAATAAACTCTCCAAAAGTCGCACCTAGCAGAGTGGCTAGGGGCGGTACAGACAGGTGGGCGACAATTGCCCATGTAATGATTGGACAGTTTCTTGGGTTTGCGCTCTCTCGTCAAGTTAAAACACGCCCTGATTTTGTTTCTCTGCTCAAAAGTTCATTTTTAGGGCTAGTTTGAGGGTGTTACGTCTTGAGTTGTAAAAAAACAAGTCCGTTTTAGTGAGATTGGTGAGGGTTATCAATGAACAGTAGTCTTGGTATCATGACGTATTACGGCGAACGAATAGATTATTCGCTATTTTTATAGAAGAAAGGCACCCCCATGACAGTATCCCCACAAAATGTCCACTCTGTCCTTAGCAAATACCAACTCGCAGATGGCTATGACCTCGTTGTCGATTTAGACAAGTCTCATGGAGTTTGGATTCACGATTCAGCAAGTGGAAGGGATTACCTCGATGCGTTTACCTGTTTTGCCTCTTGGCCACTCGGGTTCAATCACCCTGAGTTGATGGAAGAACCATTTAGTGAAGAGATCTTAAAAGTTTCCCGTAACAAAATTGCTAATTCGGATTTATACACAACTGAACTAGCGGATTTTGTGGATGCGTTTGCAACAAAGGTGACTCCCGAAGATTTTCCGCATCATTTTTGGGTATCAGGTGGAGCTCTAGCTGTTGAAAACGCACTCAAAACGGCATTCGACTGGAAAGCGAGAAAACTTGGCAGAACGAATTTTCTTGATGATGTTAATGACCTTGTTGTGCTGCACTTTGATCAAGCATTTCATGGACGAAGTGGTTACACAATGAGTTTAACTAACACGTTACCGGATAAAGTCGGTTTGTTTCCTAAATTTAATTGGCCAAGGGTTCCAAACCCATTTTGCGTTTTTGATAATGATGGAAATATTATTAACGACATTGAAGCTGCAGAAGCACAAACATGTGCAGAAATTGAGCGAGCTTTTGAGGAGCACTCAAACAGAATCGCTGCAATTATTATCGAGCCAATGCAGGGCGAAGGTGGAGATAACCATTTTAGAAACGAATTTTTAGAGAAACTTCGACAATTCGCAGATGAACGCGAAGCATTGCTCATTTTTGACGAGGTGCAGACAGGTTTTTACGGCTCAGGAAAACCCTGGTTTTGGCAACACACAACAGTACGCCCAGATATTGTGAGTTTCGGTAAAAAGACACAAGTTTGTGGCATTTATGCAAGCCGTCGAGTTGATGAAGTAGCAGATAATGTTTTTAAGAAATCAAGCCGAATCAATTCGACTTGGGGCGGTAACTTAGTTGATATGGTTCGATGTACTCAGTTCATTAATATTATCGAACGAGACAACATTCAAAATCTTGTGACCAAAGTAGGTAACCACGTTGTTGCTGGCCTTCGCAAAATAGCGAATAGTACAGGAGCGTTTACGAGTGTTCGAGGCAAGGGATCGCTCATTGCGTTCACACTTCCATCACCCGAGCATCGGGCTGCAATACTTAGTACATTTATGCAAGCGGGCGTTATTGCTTTACCGTGTGGAAAGCAATCTGTACGATTCCGTCTTTCACTTGTGATGACAATTGAGGATGCAGATGAGTTGTTGAATAGAACTACTATCGCAGTTCAATCGCTAGCAGCTACAGTGTAATTCCTTTGCGAAGTGCAGCAGCCATTAGCGAACACCTCGATACCCGCACTGCGGCAATCGAGGTTGCGGCATTGCTTGAAAAAGCAATGGATGGTCCGACGGATTTAGTTTTTGTCTTTGCAAGTTTCCACCATCGTGAGTCATTTGAAGATGCAATTGCGGATATTCGCCTGACGCTTGCCCCCAAAACCATCGTCGGTATTACCGCGGAATCGGTTGTAGGATGTGATTTAGAATTAGAAGGAGTCGCTGGGCTATCTGCAATAGCATTGCATTTGCCAGGCGTCACAATAACTCCTTGGACAACAACCCCAAAGAATCCTCTTCCCCTCTCGACCCCAGATGAAATCCCCAACTGGATTGGTTTGCAAGAGGATACCCAAGCAATCTTCTTCTTTGCAGATCCATTTTCGACTCCAATTACACGCCTATTGCCAGCGCTTGTGAAATGCAGGGGCGAAGATTCTCTATTGCCAATTATTGGTGGAATGGCATCTGGCGCCTCTCAAGCTACATTTAATCGCCTTGTACTAGATGACACTGGGATGCGTAGCGGTGGCATAGGACTAACCATTTCTGGTCCAATTCGTATTGATTGTATAGCGAGCCAAGGCTGCAGACCCATCGGTTCGCACTACCCCGTTACGAAAGTTGACCGAAACGTTGTGCTAGAGCTTGGTGGAAGACCAGCGCTAGATGTTCTGCATGACCTTGCAAGAAATGCTTCACCGCATGAGCGGCAACTTCTTGAAGGGGGTCTCCTTCTTGGTAGTGTTATCGATGAACATAAAAGCCATTTTGGGAGGGGCGACTTTTTAATCCGCTCAATTCTTGGTTTGGATCGAAAAAGAAAAGGAATTGCAGCTGGCGAATTTTACAGGTTAGGGAAGACCGTTCAGTTTCATGTTCGCGACGCTCAAACAGCGGTAGAAGATTTGCAACTATTACTTGATGCGCAACAACTTCGCGATAGTCCATTTGCTGGCATTCTTGTGACATGTAATGGCAGGGGGCGCAGTTTGTTTCATGAAGACGATCACGATTTAACAATAATCAGAGAACGCATGGGAGAATTGCCCATCGCAGGTTTTTTTGCTGCAGGTGAGATTGGTCCAATCGGGCAAGAATCATTTTTGCATGGACACACTGCTTGCCTAACTCTTTTTAGAAGAGAAGATGAATTAACGAATGGAATGTAATTTTAAAAACTCGTCTTCGCGCATGAATGAAACAGTTTTGAACTGATAATTACGCGAAACGCTTGGGACAAAAGTATAGACAGTCACGTTACCATTTTTTGAAGAAGTGACTTCTCCAAACCCCTTTCCGCCATGCATGCGCTGCAATGTTTTTGCAAGTTCACGTCTATTACTAGAGAAGAATTCAACGAACTCATCCTGACCATGTTCTTTTTGATTATAGAATTGTTGCATTTGAGAACTAATAATTTGATCAAACAACAATTCCCAATTTCTATCTCGCAAACATCGGAGTGTGTGCGTCAGAACATGTTCAGGAAGAACAGACCGAAGTGTAATTGCGCCGGTGAGTTCGTCTTTTTCTTCAAATACAACATTGTCAAGATATTCTTGAAGTATTGCACCGTTTGAGCTTGCGACGGAACTGTATTTCATAATAGTTCCATCAGCTCGAACCTCTTCGCTTGGCAGACTATTAGAACCAGATAGCGCAGTGTGCCAAGTGGGTCTTGTGCGGAATTCTACTGTTTTGGTTTCACAACCAAAGAGGAATATGCCACAAACAAGAAGTGTTTTTAAGAAGAACATTAATGTCCTTGAATTGTTGGTCCTGCTTCAAGATCAAACAAAAACGGTGCAACCCAGAGTTGGCTAGTGTTTGTTTCTCTTTTGCTTGTCCACATTAACCACTTTCCCGAATTATCAAAAACAGGTAGACCATCAAACCCGTCGGCATGTGTAATTCTCTTTCGCCTTGTCCCATACCGTGTGGTACCGCTCTTCTCTCCACTATCAGCATCGCAAACAAAGAGTTCGTAATTGCGGTGGCTGACTTCACTTGTTGCATAGATGAGGAAACGATTATTTGGGTGCCAGAAAGGCCCCCAGTTGACATGCTCGTTATCGGTTAATTGAAATTCCCTATCAATACCTACGATGGATCCACTATCATCAAAATCAAGTTCAGCAACGTAGAGTTGCAATAAATCATTTCCTCGTCGGTCAGAACGATACGTAATTCGCTTGCCGTCTGGTGAAAAGAACGGACCTCCATCATATCCTTCATCACCAACAATCAATCTCGAAACACCTGTTTGAAGGTCAGTGATATAAATGTCACCGGATCCTGATGCTAATGAGCAATACAGTAAGTGACGTCCATCAGGACTCCACGAACCTTCAGCGAGATAATGCTCATCGTCTGTAACAAGGGGAGCAAATGTTGATGTTTCAAGATCAAGCGCAGCAATATTCATTTTTGGCGGAAATGCCCAACGGTATCTTCCAGAGCCACGCTGGTATCCAGGGATGTCACCATCGACGAGAGGTGTCATGGTTGTTGCAAACAGCACGAGCGATTTTTCAGTCGGGTGGAACCATCCACAGGTGTTCGCAGAACCTTCTGGGCTAAGCAGTTTAATGTCTACGAGACCAGTTATCGCACCGTTTTCATCGAATGTGAGCGACCCCATATACATCCCATACTCATCGTCTGGTTCTTGCCCTTCTTCGGGATGTTCAATTGCCTGAAAAATAACTCGTTTTGTTTCTGGGTCAAAATATGATTCGCCCGCCTTAAGAAACATAGCAGTATCGGTAAGTTGTACTGGCTCACCGATTGCGCTGGCTTCTTCGGGATGGAGTGGGGCTAAGGTGGCTGAAAGAACGAGTGCTATACAATATACAAACATGAGGAGATCTCCTTGAACAATCGAGTTTCACATCATACTTTGCCAGAGTATTTGCCGCATGAAATTCCAGTGCTTTATCACGATGATTACATAGTAGCCCTAGAAAAACCCAGTGGCTTGCTAAGTGTTAAGGGAATTGGACCTACCAAAATAGATTGCCTTGCAGTAAGGGTAGCATCCGCTATCGAGGGGGCAAGAACAGTGCATCGGCTAGACATGGATACTTCTGGGGTGATGGTGATGGCTCGTGATGCGGATACGCACAGAGAGCTAAGCAGGCAATTTCAGGATAGAGAAGTTGAGAAAGAGTACATTGCTGTTGTTGGTGGAGTTGTCAATCAGGAGTGCGGTGTGATTGATATTCCGATTCGCAAAGATATGGATAATCCACCAAAACAGTGTGTTGATTTCGATCAAGGCAAGCCCTCACAAACAAACTGGAGTGTCCTAGAGAGGGAACAAGACAGGACTCGACTATTGCTCAAGCCCTCAACAGGCAGGTCACATCAACTTCGAATTCATCTTCGAGAACTCGGTCATCCGATTCTTGGAGATGATTTATATGCCCCCCCAGAATTACAAGGCATGTCTAATCGATTGCAGTTGCATGCCCAGTCTCTAATTGTTACTCACCCAGCAACCAATGAGCGATTGGCATTTCTTTCAACCTGCCCATTTTAAAAGAGCACGAAACGTAAAGTTCCGTGCTCTTTGTGTTTAAAATAAAGTGAAGTCACTCGTTGCTTGCGCCAGTTGGCTCAGGCTCTGGTTCACTTGTATCTTCGTTTGCAGATGCAGAGAAGAACAAGTGATCGCTATCTTCTTTGTGCGAAACTTCAAGGTGACTACCTTCGGCATACTCTCCACTAAGGATAGATTCTGCGAGTGGGTCTTCGATAAAGGTTCCGAGTGCTCTTCTTAGAGGGCGAGCACCAAAGTCAGGGTTATAACCCTTTTCGATAAGGAATTCCTTTGCTGATTGCTCAAGACTCATCGTTAAGCCTTTGGCTTTTAATCGATCCATAATTTTTACAAGTTCGATATCGATAATTGAATACAAGTCATCTTTCGTGAGTGATTGGAATACAACTACATCATCGAGACGGTTAATAAATTCTGGTCGGAAAAACTTTTCTGTCTCACTGAGCAGTTTCTTTTTCAATTTATCGTAGTCCATGATTTCTTCTTTTTTACCGAAACCGAAGGCTTGCCCACCTTTGATAAGATCCGATCCAATGTTCGATGTTAAGATAACAATGGTGTTTCTGAAATCCACTTTACGTCCAAAGGAATCAGTGAGACGTCCTTCTTCCATAATTTGAAGCAACATGTTGAATACATCACCATGGGCTTTTTCTACTTCATCAAAAAGAACAACTGCGTATGGTTTTCGACGAACTTTTTCAGTTAACTGTCCACCTTCTTCATAGCCTACGTATCCGGGAGGAGCGCCAACAAGGCGAGACACTGTGTGCTTCTCCATGTACTCAGACATATCGAGGTAGATGAGTGAATCAGAATCTCCAAACATAAATTCAGCAATCGCTTTTGCGAGCAATGTTTTACCCACACCAGTTGGTCCCAAGAATAAGAAGGAACCCATTGGTCTATTAGGATCTTTCAAACCACTGCGTGATTTTCGAATGGCTTTCGCAATTTGGGTAATTCCATCGTGCTGGCTGATGACAGTACGATGAAGCTCGTCTTCAAGTTGAAGGAGACGTTGTGATTCGGCTTCTTCTAGACGAGTCAGCGGAACACCTGTCATGCTTGAAACAACCTCAGCAATGATGTCATCATCTACTTCGCTGGTGATTTCATTCATTTGTTCACGCCACTCTTTTTGCAAGGTGTCTTTTTTAGTGCGTAGTTGTTCTGCTTCATCACGGAGTGATGCCGCAGCTTCGTAATCAGCATTTTTTACAGCTTCATCTTTTTTAACCTTGAGTAATTCAAGTTGTTCTTCAAGGTCAGCCATTGATGGTGGTTTCGTCATGGATTTCAATCGAACTCGAGCGCCAGCTTCATCAATAACATCGATGGATTTATCTGGTTGTACACGGTCAGAGATATACCTATTTGAAAGTTCAACTGCTGCGCGAATGGCACTGTCAGTAAATTTCACTCGATGATGTTTCTCGTACCGTTCACGAAGTCCCTTGAGAATTTCAATGGTGTCTTCTGTGCTTGGAGGATTTACAGGTATTGATTGGAACCGTCGTTCAAGAGCGCTATCTTTTTCAATATATTTTCTATATTCATCAAAAGTAGTTGCACCGATGCATTGAATTTCTCCCCGAGAGAGGGCCGGCTTCAAAACGTTTGATGCATCAATAGCACCTTCAGCCCCACCAGCACCAACGAGTGTGTGTAATTCATCTATGAATAAAAGAATGTTTTTTGCTCTACGAACTTCGTTCATGACAGCTTTGATTCGTTCTTCGAATTGACCACGGTACTTCGTTCCAGCAACCATCATCGCAAGGTCAAGAACGACAACTCGCCGATCGTGGAGTAGGTCTGGAACTTCGCATTCAATTATTCGTTGTGCTAGTCCTTCAATAATGGCGGTTTTGCCGACGCCTGCTTCCCCAAGAAGTACTGGGTTGTTTTTTGTACGACGACATAAAATTTGAACAAGGCGTTCAATTTCTTTGTAACGACCAATTACTGGATCGAGCTCGTTTTTTTTAGCAAGTTCGGTAAGGTCTCTGCCAAAACTATCAAGCGCAGGAGTTTTACTTTTTCCTCTTCGTGGGTAAGGGCTGGGAGAATCACCTGGTGTTTCAGCGTCTTCATCATCCATATCTTCGATTTGACCAACACCCGCGCCAAGAAGATTCAGAACTTCTTCACGGACATCTTCAAGTTTAAGTCCAAGGTTCATGAGAACTTGTGCAGCAACACCGTCTTGTTCACGGAGAAGACCGAGAAGCAAGTGTTCAGTTCCAACGTAATTGTGGTTAAGCGATCTTGCTTCTTCGATAGCGTATTCGATTACTTTTTTGGCACGTGGG
>JABHWX010000061.1 GCA_018657585.1 Phycisphaerae bacterium | reverse complement strand
TCTTCCCTTGAGACTGCGGCTGCAAACTTCTTGTTTTTGAGTTTTTTTCTGACGCTTTTTGCTCGCATCCCCTCAAGACCTGTTGGGCGAACGAGTGCGCATGCAACAATAAATCCAGATAACTCATCGACAGCAAAAAGTGTCTTTGCCATGTCAGTTGTCCTTGGCACTCCGCTGTACGTCGCGTGTCCAAGAATAGCTTCAATGACTTCTTCGCCCACATCTGTGTTATTACGAAGATAGTCAACGCCGACAAAAGGATGCTCTTCCTTTGTTGGATGTCGCTCATAATCGAAATCGTGAAGTAAACCAGTAACAATCCAGCGGCTACGATCTTCTTCATCACCGCTGCAATACGATTCCATGCAAGCAGCAACACACTCCATGTGCGTGCGCAGTGCATCACTTTCGACCCACTCCATCATTAATGTTCGTGCTTCTTTAGGAGACATCATTGACATATATTAAGAGTTCAAATAAACAGCGCGTATAAAAATAAATAAAAAACATCGAATTATCCACTAGTTAATTTTTTGGTTCTCAAACGCTGTATCGCAATTGAAATAAGAGTGATATCGGCAGGTGTAATGCCTGCAAGACGTGACGCTTGCCCGAGGGTTGTAGGTTTGAATTCATTCAAAACATCTATTGCCTCGTTTCGAAGGCCACTAATTTCGCTCGGGTTTAAATCCGGGGGTATTTTTCGGTTTTCGGTTTTTGCTTGACGTTTTATTTCGGCTTGTTGACGGACGATGTATCCCTCGTATCGAATGTCTGATACAACTCGGTGCACCAATCGAGGGTCAAACTCTGACAACTTTGACTGTAATTCCTTAATCGTCGTATCCGAGCGTTTTGCAAGTTGTCCAAGTTTTCGTTTCTCAATTTCTTCTTTGATTGTGTACAACTCTTGCTTGCGTTTCTCCCAAACATTCCAACGTTCATCGCAAACCAATCCAAGTTCTCTGCCAAGTGGAGTTAAACGCTCGTCTGAATTGTCCGCGCGAAGCAACAATCGATGTTCCGCCCTACTTGTAAACATTCGGTATGGTTCGCGCGGCAGCGTTGTCACAAGGTCGTCCATCATCACGCCAATATACGCTTGGTCGCGACCGAGCATGATTGGTTCGTCACTTTGTACTTTGCGTGCTGCATTCAAGCCAGCAAGAAGTCCCTGCCCCGCTGCTTCTTCGTACCCACTTGTACCGTTAATTTGCCCAGCGAGAAAAAGACCACTCACCAATTTTGTTTCGCAGGTTGCGTTGATTTGGTGTGGCCGCACAATGTCGTATTCCACCGCATAACCCATCTGCAAAATTTCTGCCGATTCACAACCGGACATCATTTTTACTATTTTTTCTTGCACATCCACAGGAAGTGAGGTGGAGATTCCGTTGCAATAAACAGAATCTCCATCCAGTGTTTCTGGTTCAAGAAAAACATGATGAGCGTCGCGTTCTGCGAATCGAACGACCTTGTCTTCGATGGATGGGCAATACCTTGGGCCACTTTCTGCATCAATCTGGTCATTGTACATAGGAGCGCGATCTAAATTATCTTTAATAAGTTGATGCATCTCTGGAGTTGTTGCAGTGATTCGGCAATCAACTTGTGACAACTCTGGAAAACTTTCCTGGCGTGTCAAATCGCTAAATGGAATCGGATGTTCATCACCAAGTTGCGATTTTAAATTGTCCCAATCAATACTTTTCTTTGATAGCCGTGGCGGCGTGCCTGTTTTGAGTCGGCCAAGTTCAAAACCAAGACCACGAAGGTCGCCAGAAATATTGTCAGCAGTGCCCTCGCCAACACGCCCACCTTTTTCTTGCGTGTCCCCAGTATGCATAAGCCCTCGCATAAAAGTGCCAGTCGTCAACGCAACTGCTTTTGCAAGGAGTGGTTCATCAAGTTGCACGCCAACAATTGCACCATCTTCAACGAGTAATGTATCTACTGTCGCTTCGATAACTTCAATGTTCTCTCTCGTTGCAATCAATCGCTGCACCTCATCACGGTACGCATCTTTGTCCGCTTGAGCGCGAGGTCCCCAAACTGCTGGGCCTTTGGATGTATTTAACATTTTGAACATGATGCCTGTTGCATCGATTGCTCTTGCCATGATGCCACCTAAGGCATCAATCTCTCGAACAATTTGTCCCTTGCCTAACCCGCCGATTGCTGGGTTACAACTCATAACACCGATCGTGGATGCGTCCATCGTCACAAATGCAATTTTGCCTTTTGGCAAAACAGATGAAGCAGCCCACGCTGCCTCGACGCCAGCATGTCCACCGCCAATAACGATGACATCAAACTGCGTCATTACTCAACAGTCCAAGTATTGTTCCCTGTCACTAAGGATTGCAATGTCTTGCCTTCGTTCTTTGCGATGACATCTTCAATTTGAGAGTGCATCATTTCGTTGTATGTTGGTTTACTTGGGTTGTGATAAATCACACCCATTGCTTCAGGAAATTCTGGAGCAAACATCTGACTTAACAAGAATGCTTGTTCTAAATTTGTTTCGTCGTGTACGAGTAAGTCCTCTTCTGTAACTCCGTCGCCAAGCGTAACAACTTCAACTTTGTCATCTACACGCCTAAGACCTTTGTCGCCTTCATTGCCAAATAGCATTGGCTTCCCGTGTTCAAGAGCAATGGTTGTATCAAGTTTTGTGTCTTTTTGCGTCGCGTAAAACCAAGTTTGATGATTAAAGACATTGCAGTCTTGGTAGACCTCAATAAATGAAGTCCCTTTATGTTTTGCGCCTCGATCAAGCAATGCAGTCATATTTTTCACATCGACATCGATTGAACGTGCAATGAACGTACAACCGCTTGCAACTGCAAGTGCAATAGGATTAAGTGGTGCATCAATAGAACCATATGGCGTTGATTTTGTAACCTTCCCAACTTCACTCGTCGGCGAGTACTGCCCCTTTGTCAATCCATAAATTTTATTATTGAGCAAGACGATATTCATGTCAATATTCCTGCGCAGTGCGTGGATGGTATGGTTTCCACCGATTGAAAGCAGGTCACCATCACCAGACACTAAGAACACCGTTAAGTCTGGATTCGCCAACTTGATACCGGATGCAAACGCAGGTGCACGGCCGTGTACCGTGTGTGCACCATACGTATCCATGTAGTATGGAAAACGAGCTGCGCATCCAATGCCTGACACGAAGACTATGTCTTTCTTATTGATACCAAGACCCACGCACATTTTTTTCGTCGCGGTTAATACGGCGTAATCACCACAGCCTGGGCACCACCGTACGTCTTGATCTGTTGCAAAATCCTTCGCTTTATATTCTGGAAGTGTCACCTCACTCACTTGGCACCCCCGTTTATGATTGTTTTAATTTCGTCAGCAAGTTCTTTTACGAAAAACGCTCGTCCTGCCAAATTATTAATGCCAACCGCATCAACCAAAAACTCACTTCGTATCAGCATCCGAAGTTGACCTGTGTTTATTTCGGGCATAATGATTTGCTTGTGTTTCCGCAAAACGTCTCCAAGATTTTTAGGGAATGGATTGAGGTTGTGAAGATGCGCGGTTGCAACTTCAATACCTTCTTGTTTCAATATCTCGACTGCAGACAAAATTGTCCCCTTTGTTGATCCCCATCCAAGCACGAGCGTGTCACTACTACCCTGGACTTCAAGCTCGGGAATGATGTCTTGTAACTTTTGAATTTTTCCTGCTCTATTGCGAGTCATCACTGCATGGTTGTCATTGTCATAACAAACATTGCCCGTGATATCTTCTTTTTCAAGTCCACCTACTCTATGCTCAAGTCCGGGGGTTCCCGGAGTTGCCCATGGACGGGCCATCGTATCGGTGTCGCGTTGATATGGCATGAATGGCTCATCCGTTGCGATGGGGTGCGATACTTCTATGGATGGGATTTTTGAAATGTCAGGAATGAGCCATGGTTCGGCTGCATTTCCAAGTGAGCCCTCAGAAAGTAAGATGACTGGGCACATGGCTCGTGTTGAAAGTCGAATTGCTTCGATTGCCATGTGAAAACAATTTCCCGGACTCGAAGCAGCAATCACTATGACTGGGCATTCGCCTGAGCGACCAAACATGGATTGCAATAAATCTGCTTGTTCAGACTTCGTGGGCATGCCTGTTGCAGGACCTGCTCGTTGCACATTTAGCACGATGAGCGGAAGTTCCATCATGACAGCAAGACCAATCGCTTCACTTTTAAGTGCGAGTCCCGGACCTGAAGTTCCTGTCATGCCGATTTGACCGGCGAAGGAAGCGCCCATCGCTGCCATCACTGCTGCTATTTCATCTTCTGCTTGAAATGTGCGAATTCCAAAATGTTTAAGTCGCGACAAACCGTGCAAGACATCTGACGCTGGCGTAATTGGGTAACTCGCATAAAACAATGGTTTGCCAATTTTTTCAGCAGCAGTTGCAAAGCCAAGCACAACCGCTTCATTTCCTGAGATTCTTCGGTACTCACCAGTTTTCAACGAAGCTGGAGCAACTTCATACCGTGCTGGGAAGAGCTCAGCAGTTTCGCCAAAGTAATATCCCGCTTTGATTGCACGAGAATTTAACTCAGCAATAAGCGGATTCCCTTTAACGACACTAAAGTAATGCGTCAATTTTTCGATTGTTGGTTCGATGTCTCTAGAAAACAACCACGAAATAATACCCAGCGCAAACATATTACGGCATCGATCGACGTCCTTCACCGAAACTTCTTCGCCTTCTTTAATCAGAGATTCCCTCGTCAATCGACTCATCGGAACGCGGCAAATTTTGTAGGTTGAATTGATAACCTCATCGTCGAGTGGATTATAGTCCTGTTCGTACCCACACTTTTTAAGATTGGCTTTATCGAATTCATCTTCATTAACGATGATGATGCCACCCTCTTCGACAGTGTGGAGGTTACTTCTAAACCCTGCAGGGTTCATCGCTACCATTGCATTAACTGCATCACCGGGAGTATGGATTTCTGAACTTGCAAACTGAATTTGATATCCCGA
>JABHWX010000060.1 GCA_018657585.1 Phycisphaerae bacterium | reverse complement strand
TTCGTTCTAAAAAGAAAACGATGCGAGAAGCAATTTCTCACTTCGATATAGAAGATATTGTGGTTCATAGGGACCACGGTATTGCACAATATCTTGGCTTACGGCATATTGAGGGTCAATCTGAAGTGGAGTATCTCACGTTGCTATTTGCTGGTGGAAAGCTGCTTCATGTTCCAGCAACTCATTCACATGTAGTCCAAAGATATGTTGGGGCATTTAAGGGTAAACCGGAATTGTCTTCGCTTGGCGGAACAAAATGGTCAAACCAAAAAGAAAAGGCAAAAGGTGCTGTAGTTGATTTGGCACATGAAATGATCCGAGTGCAAGCGGTGAGGCAATCAGCGCCCGGTATTGCATTTCCAGAAGATACTGATTGGATGAGAGAGTTTGAAGCGAGTTTTCCTTGGGATGAGACGGAAGACCAAATTACTTCAATCTGTGCGATGAAGGCAGACATGCAATCTCCGAGACCGATGGACAGGTTGCTTTGTGGAGATGTAGGTTTTGGAAAAACCGAAATTGCAATCCGTGGAGCTTTCAAAGCGGCGGAATCTGGAAGACAAGTTGCAATTCTTGTCCCTACGACTGTACTTGCAGTTCAACATGAAAGAACGATTCAAAAACGTTTGGCGGATTATCCTTTTGTGGTTGAATCAATGACACGGTTTCACACACCCGCAGAACAAAAAGAGATACTAGAACGAGTAGCCAACGGCGCAGTAGATATTTTGATTGGAACGCATCGAATCTTAAGCAAAGATGTTTCTTTCAGTAGGCTTGGTCTTGTTGTGATTGACGAAGAGCAACGGTTTGGTGTGGAGCACAAGCAACGATTGTTATCACTGCGGGCGGAAGCAGATGTATTGACTTTGACAGCTACGCCTATTCCACGGACTTTACACATGGCACTTCTTGGAATTCGTGATATCAGTTCGTTGCAGACGGCGCCAGTTGATAGGCGAGCAGTTGTTACAGAGATAAAAAGTTGGGATAAACAACTTGTTAAGGAAGGGATCAAGCGAGAATTAGCGCGGGAGGGTCAAGTTTTTTATGTACATAATCGAGTGTACGACATAGAAGAGGTGGCAGAACAAATTAGAGAACTTGTGCCAGAAGCGCGGGTCGTCGTGGGTCATGGTCAAATGCCTCCTCGTGAGCTTGAACGAGTCATGTTGCGGTTCGTGCAAGGTGATGCAGACGTGTTTGTATCAACAACGATTATTGAATCGGGTATAGATATCCCAAGCGCAAATACGATGTTTATTGATGATGCGGATCGTTTTGGCTTGTCTGATTTGCACCAACTACGTGGTCGTGTTGGTCGGTACAAGCATCGAGCATACTGTACGTTGCTCTTGCCTAGGGATAGATTTGTAAATGCAACTGCACGTAAACGACTTCACGCTATCGAGCAATTTTCAATGCTCGGCGCTGGTTTCCAGATTGCACTTCGCGATCTTGAAATTCGTGGCGCGGGTAATTTATTGGGTGCAGAGCAGTCTGGACATATTGCAGCAGTGGGGTACGAGATGTATTGCCAACTTCTTGAGCAAGCAGTGCTGCGATTGCGAGATGGGAAGAAGCCAATACCTGTTGAATCGATGGTCGATCTTGGTGTGAGTGGAACAATTCCTGAAGCCTATGTTGCTTCCCCAACTCGTAGGCTAGCGGTCTATTGTCGGCTTGCATCTGCTGAGTCGCTCGATGAAATACAAAAGATTGTGCATGATATGGAAACTGGTTACGGAGCACTTCCCCAAGCCGTTTGTCGCCTTGTGCAATACCACGAACTTCGTGCTGTGGCTTCTTCGCTTTCGATTGCATCTATGACGATCGACGACCACGATGTTGTGATCCGAACCAAAGACCCAGATACACTTTCTATTAGGTTGAGTGCTACAGGGGGGACGCTGAGACCGGTAGGGACGCCATCGGCTACAGGGTACAGTGCGATATATTATAGATCATCAAATCCAGGGGAATACAATTCACATGTCGTAGAGATGCATGCGCATCTAGTAGAATCAAGTTGCTTGTCGTAGTCGACCGATAGAAAAGTCTGATGAGCTCTCCAATATCGACTAAACGAAAGACCTTACCACCAACGCACGATTCAGTCACACATAAGTTTTCTGTGAGTGGACACGAAGGTTACTTAACAATTGGTTTGTTTGAGGACGGGATGCCAGGTGAAATATTTATCAAAATGAGCAAAGAGGGCTCCACGTTATCGGGATTGATTCAAGGTTTCTGTCGAGCTTTTTCACTTGCCATTCAATTTGGTTTGCCTTTAGGCGATGCTGTTGAGCGATTCCGTAATATGCGATTCGATCCCATGGGGCAGACGACCAACCCGAACATTCCTCAGGCGACAAGCATCCTTGATTACGTTGCCCAATACTTAGAT
>JABHWX010000059.1 GCA_018657585.1 Phycisphaerae bacterium | reverse complement strand
CTCTTTAATTAGAACTTTTAGGGACAGATGCCCGTATAGTGCCAACATGCAGGACGATGCAAGTACAAATCGAGAAGATGCTACTCGAGACGCATTTGATCCAAATGAAGAAACATGCCACGATGAAACGCCTGATAGTAGCTGGCTTGATTCAAACGTTGGGGTTAGGCAAGATGAATGGATTGGAAAAAAGATTGGGGACTTCGAAATTCTTCGCATCATCGGAATGGGTGGTATGGGCAATGTGTACGAAGCGAAGCAGACACATCCTCACCGTTCTGTTGCATTAAAAATTGTAAAGTCCGCAGCAGTAACTCCTGCAACATTGCACAGGTTTGAAATGGAAAGCGAGATGCTCGCTCGATTACAACACCCAGGCATTGCGCAAGTCTACGATTCAGGGCACCAAACAAGTGAAGGCATTCTCCTTCCTTATTTTGCAATGGAGTTTGTTCCAGGTAGCAGATCAATTACTGATTTCGCTGAAGATAAAAAATTACAAAGAGAGAGCCGTCTGGCATTGTTTCTTCGAGTGTGCGAAGCAGTACAGTATGGACATGGCAGGGGCGTGATTCATCGCGATTTAAAACCATCGAATATTTTGATTACCGCAGGCGGTCGTCCAAAAGTTATTGACTTTGGTGTTGCATTGATGACAGGTTCAGATGACTCTGAAAAAACTATGACAGTGGCAGGAAAATTTGTTGGTACGTTGCAATGGGCAAGCCCAGAACAATGTGGCGATGACCCTCACGATGTAGATGTTCGTACAGATGTGTACTCTCTTGGTGTTCTTTTTTATCAACTTATGACAGGTCAACTTCCCTATGAATTAAAAGGTATTCCCTTATACAGAGCACCGATTGTAATTCGCGAAACAAAGCCAACTCCTCCTCGCTCAATAGATGAATCTATTCCTTTAGAGGTTGAGCAGATTCTCATGAAGGCACTTGCAAAAGATCGTTCCTCTAGATACGACGCGGTGGCTTCAATGGCGATGGACATTCGCAGGTTTTTGAATAACCAGCCAATTCTTGCAAAACCGCCAACGACAATGCATCGGCTACGGCTGTATGCAAAACGAAATCAATTAAAATTCCGTGCGGGTATTGTAGTTTTCTTAGCATTGATTCTTGGATTGGCTGGTTTAATTTGGGGTTTTGTTGAATCAGAGACTCGTCAGCGAGACATGAAGCAAGCTCTAGCTGATGAAGCGATGGCAAGAACAACGGCGGAACAGAAAGCGTACATCGCAATGATTGGAACAGCACAAGCTGGAATTGCCAATGATTCATGGGCTATGGCAAGAAGGAGCCTCGAGACGACTAATCGTGAGCAACGAGGTTGGGAATGGAATTATTTTCAAGGTTTGGTTGATCAATCTTTACGGACATGGCTCATTGGCGATCGACCAACATTTCTGGTCTCGTCCCCTACCGGAAAACAAATTGCGATAACGTTTGAGAGTGATAGGGTTGTCCTAGTAGATGAATCTCGAGATGTAATGCGTGATTTGACATTCCCAACAAAAGTCAATGCGGTTTGTTATTCACCTAGTGGAGAGTCTTTAATTTTAGGAATGGATAATGGGTATTATTCAATCCTCAACCTGTCAGAAGAAACGATGCTTTTGTTTGACCAAAAACAATCTGCAATCGAATCAATTGTTGCATTGAATGAGGGTTCTTTTGCAACGGGGCACGCAGATGGAGTCGTTCGAGTTTGGGATGCTGACGGAAATAAAATTTCATCCATGGTTGGCGATCACGGCATGATACTAACCCTCGATTATGACAACGCAAAAGAGGTGTTAGCAGCAGGCACATTCGATGGCACTATTGTCTTATGGAAAATAGACGATGCAATGCCAGTGTCTATTAATCAGGAACACGCTGGGGCTGTGCATTCCGTACATTTTGTGGACACAAATACACTTGTAACAGGGAGTACGGATGGAAATATCATTTTCTGGGATGTAGCAACGAAAACATATAAAACTATTCCATCAGGCCACGGTGAGGTTATGGGTATTACTTCGAATGAAGGAGTGGTGGCGAGTACAGGTCGCGATGGTACAGTTCGTTTGTGGTCGCTCGAGAGTTTTGAACTCCTTGAAGTTTTGCGTGGTCATGAAACAATCACATGGTCAATTGATGTACTCAGTGATGATACCTTTGTGACAGTAGGAAAAGATGGCAGCGTTCGTTGGTGGAATGCAACCCCTAGTGCCCAAACGAGCCATCTCTCGGCAAGTAAGATGCCTTCTTCGGATGTTGCATTCGTTTGGAATGACTTCGTTGTTTCAGTTTCAGAATTCGACTCAGACCTCCAAGTCATAAATATCATTGACGGTACAACGTCAGTAATTCGTGGGGATAGTTCTGAACTATCCACAGTAGCCTTCATTCCAAATACACCCAATGTGGTGACTGGCGATTTGAGTGGCGAGATACGATTGTGGGATGTAGACAAAATGGAGAGGGGGCATATTCTCGGCGATTGTAAAGAGCAGATTACATCTCTTAGTGTTTCATCATTGGGTAAAACTGTTGCTGTTGGAACTCTTTCAGGCAGAGTATGCGTTGTACGGCTTAATAAACAAGAGCCAATTTTTGATTCAAAAGTGAGCGATGCGATTACTCTTACGGTCGCTTTAAATGATGATGGAACTTTGCTTTCAGTTTCTGTTATTGGTGGAGGGGTAATTACATTTGACTTGAAAACAGGTGCAGAACTTTGGAAGAAAGATGTGTTTGGGGAAAATATAGTTGCGATGGAATATATTCATTCAACACAATCGTTGATTACTTTAACAACTGGGGGTGCAATTGAGATGCTTTCTGCGTTAACCGGAGATGTGCAAAAATCTGGAGATACAGCGGGCGGTGTAGCGCGTGACCTCGTTGTTTTTCCAGACGAATCTAGATTCATTATTGCATTGGGAGACGGAACACTTGGTGTATGGGATACTGGTTCGTGCAGTCTGATTGCTTCTATTCCTGCAAAAGATTCATTGGAATGTGTTGCTGTTTCCAGAGATGGCCATCGTTTGGCAATTGGTGGTGGAAGTGCGGCTATACAATTGTTAGATGGGATGAGCCCAGGATCAAGATTTACAAATTCAAAAAACAGAAAAGATGATAATGCAACTTCAAACTAAATACATGAAAGAACTTCTTGTGCGTTGTATCGAGGAAGACGGTGGGTTGTGTGGTGATGTCACATCGAACGCTGCAATATCACCTGATGAAACAGGCTCTTATGCGTTACATGTTCGCGAACAAGGAACGCTAGCAGGTATTGTGCCCTTGGCAGATTCAATTAGTGTTTTTGATTCGCTAACTATCGATGTCCTTCGTAAAGATGGTGAAGAGGTTAACGATGAAAGGATCGCGGTTGTTTCTGGAAAAGTGCGTTCAATTTTACTCGCTGAGAGGACTATGCTCAATATCCTTGGTCATGCTTCTGGGATTGCAACGAGGACAAGAGAGTTCGTAAAAAAGGTTGCAGATACAAATTGCAAAATTTGTGATACGCGGAAGACAACACCAGGTTTACGCTTACTTGATAAGTATGCGGTTTTCTGTGGTGGAGGAACTTCACACAGAATGGGACTACATGATGCAGCTTTGTTCAAAGACAATCATGTAGTTGCTCTACACGCTTTAAAAGCTGATTTGCGAGATGCTATTGCAAAAGCAAGAACAAACCCCGAATTGCAGTTTGTTGAAGTTGAAGTTGATACTCTTGAACAATTCGAACAGGTGATGCTTCTGGATGTTGACATTGTCTTGCTTGACAATATGACAAACAGGCAACTTGAAGAAGCTGTTGCGATGCGAGATGTTTCCAACACATCGCTACTACTTGAAGCTTCGGGTGGGGTGAACCTTGAAACAGTTTCCGGAGTTGCGAATACTGGTGTTGACCGAATTTCAATTGGTGGTCTGACGCATCACGCACATTGGCTTGATATTGGTCTTGACGCAATCGATGAATGAACCCAAGAGAGTAAACGTGGGGGAAGTCGGTTCGACTCAGGACAGTGCGTTAGAGTTGAAGTTGTCCCATGGCGAAGCGTGCTTTTCCTTTGAACAAATTTCGGGACGTGGTAGACGGGGTAATAATTGGAATGGTGAAGGAGGTGTTGCAGTTACGGTCGTGCTCGCAAAGGTAGAAAGACATTTTCCAATTGCTGTTGCAGCAACGCTTGCTTTGCAACTGAACAATATCGTTCCGAATGTTGAGGTTGGCATAAAGTGGCCAAATGATCTTCATTTGCACGGCAAAAAGCTTGCTGGTGTCTTAATTGAAGAAAGAGAAGGCGTATTCTTAGTTGGCGTAGGTGTAAATGTGTTGCAATCACCGATCGAAGGCGCAACTTGCTTAATGGAATTTGGCTTTGAAGGAACGTTGGATTCTATTGTCCAAATCGTTGTGTCGAGTATCCTTGATGCTACGCAACTTGATGAAAATACAGCAGTTGTGCAGTGGAGAAAACGAGATATTCTCATTGGAACCAAGCAAACCGTCCAGTCCGGTGACAACACTATCGAAGGTCTCGTCTTGAGCATTGATCCTTGCCACAACCTCGTTTTGCAGACCGACCACGGAATCTTCGAATTACCCGCGGCCACATCCACAATCATAACTGCTTGCTAACAAACAAGATAAATTAATCTTTGGTTAATTAATGCAATTAATTAACCGAGGGTTAATTTTGGTAGAATGTGGGGCTATGGAAGAAATAGAGCCAATTGAAATGCAGTGGAAGGTCTGCCCAGCGAAGGTTTATCACAAAAAGGCTATTTTTGGATGGATATTGATTGTGGTTGTTGGCGCTTTCATTTCTTCAACAAGCATTATCTTGGGAATTCTCCTTACGGCGTTTCTCGTTGCAACTCAAGCCAATTTCTTTTTCAACTCCACATTCAAGATTAACGAAGAGGGGTTGGAAGCAAAGTACCCATTTCGTACAAAAAAATACACTTGGAAGCAAGTGCGAAGAGTAAAGTTTTTTAAAGATGCTTGTTACCTTTTTACACGTAAAAAACCATCCAATCTTGATGGGTGGTCTGGCACAGCAGTTTACTACTTAGACCAACGTGATCGGGTTGTTCCTGCAATTAAATCGTATCTTCTTGAAGGAACTGCAACATGAAAAAGGGGTGGTTAAAACACGCGTTTCATGTTGATGATGATTCACCGATTGAACCCAATGAAACGCAAAAAAAAGCCCTAGATAAGCTCTGTAAGGGTATCATTCGTCGTGGATTAACGACTCCAGCCATTATTGGAGTGGAGATGGGGCGCCCCCTCAACTTTATGGGCTCCCAGACAATGCATTTTTTCACTCCGCTGATTTCAGCATTTGTTCCAACAGAGAGTTGGAGCGCAGTAGCGGAGTTTTTAGAACATCGCGGTTCGGTCGATTGGATTAGGAACCGCATCGAACAGTTAGAGAATGAGATGGAAGAAACCAAAGAGAACATAAAAAAATGACAATCGATTTAGAAAACATTAATGTCATCCTTGCAACCGACTGTGGAAGTACGACGACCAAAGCAATCCTCATCGAAAAAGTTGACGGTGAATATCGTCAAACCTTTCGAGGTGAAGCGCCAACAACAGTTGAAAAACCATTTGCAAACGTCACTATTGGCGTGACAAACGCCGTGACCGAAGTTGCCGAACTTGCAGGACGGCAACTGACAAATGAAGATGGCACAATCAAACAGCCAGTGCAGGGTAACGATGGTTGCGATTTATACATCTCCACGTCAAGTGCAGGCGGCGGACTTCAAATGATGGTTGCAGGGGTCATCGCTGAAATGACTGCTGCATCTGCAAAGCGTGCGGCTCTTGGTGCTGGGGCAATTGTTATGGATGTAATTTCATCAAACGATAAGCGCAGACCTCACGAACAAATTCAACGCATTCGCGAACTTCGCCCTGACATGATTCTGATTTCTGGCGGTACCGATGGCGGAACAACAGAAAAAGTTGTGCAACTTGCTGAACTTATTGCACCCGCAAAACCACAGCCACGCTTTGGTAGTGAATATGAAATGCCAATCATTTACGCGGGCAACAAAATGGCATCCGATGAAGTGGAAGCAACATTGCAAGAAGATTGGATTGACCTTGCTGTTGTTGAAAACCTGCGTCCAAAACTTGAACAAGAAAATCTTGGGCCTGCACGAGATAAAATCCATGACGTATTCCTTGAGCACGTGATGGCGCATGCCCCTGGCTACGATATGCTTATGGACTGGACAGATGCCGACATCATGCCAACCCCCGGAGCCGTTGGCGATATCCTTCAAACAATCGCAAAGAAAGAAAACATCAATGTCGTTGGCGTTGACATCGGCGGTGCAACCACAGACGTTTTCAGCGTTTTTGACGAAACGTTTAACCGAACTGTTTCTGCAAATCTCGGAATGAGTTATTCCATCTCTAATGTGTGTGCAGAAGCAACGATGCAGAACGTTTTGCGTTGGGTACATTTTGACATGGACGAACGACAATTACGTAACCGCGTAAAAAACAAAATGATTCGACCAACAACGATTCCTCAATCGTTGGAATCTCTCATCTTTGAACAGGCAGTTGCTCGCGAAGCACTTCGGCTTGCGTACAAACAGCACAAAGAGTTTGCGACAACGCTTAAAGGTGTGCAACAACAAAGAACAGTTGGCGACACATTCAGCCAGCAAACGGCGGGCGCTACGATCGTCAATAACATGACGTTGAACTTACTCGTTGCATCCGGAGGAGTACTCTCCCATGCTCCAAGCATGAACCAAACTGCAATGATGCTCATTGATGCATTTGAACCAGAAGGTTGTACGAATCTCGCTAAGGACTCCATTTTTATGATGCCGCACCTTGGCGTTCTTTCTGCGGTTCATCCAGAAGCAGCGGCACAAGTCTTTGAACGCGACTGCTTGGTTTACTTAGGTACATGCATAGCAGCAAAAGGACTCGGCAAAGAAGGCAAGCCATGTTTCAGTTGGACACTTTCAGGCGACGTGAACGCATCTGGAACGTGTAACTTCGGCGACCTAGAACTCATTGAAATGGGACCAGAACAAACCGCAACAATTACGTGCGAACCAGCGCGTGGTTTCGATCTTGGCGGCGGCAATGGCAAGAAAGTAACACACGAAGTACGGGGCGGCACAGTTGGACTCGTCATTGATGGTCGAGGCCGACCACTTGGACTTCCAGAAGATAGACAACAATGTCAAATGTCTATGAAAACATGGGTTGAAAACATGGCACTATATGAAGAGATGGAGCAAGCAGCAGTAACTGCATAATTATTATGGCACACGCATATACCCCCGGACTTAAAGTTACAAATCGAATGGCGCACACCATTGTGCG
>JABHWX010000058.1 GCA_018657585.1 Phycisphaerae bacterium | reverse complement strand
GCATCAACTCGTTACCACCAAGCGCCGAGTGATGCTGTTGCAAAACGCCGTTGACCGCCTGAAAGCGATTTTCCAAAACCGCCATGTGCATAGTTTGCATGCAACAAAACAATACGAATGCCAACTTCATCGGCTGCTTCTAAAACTGCAATGTCCATTGCAAAATCATTTTCTTTATCGTGATGAAAGTAATGAAACTCGCCAACGGTTGTAATACCCGCATCACGCATTTCTGAAAAACATTGCACGCACAGCCCCCGAAATTGGTCTATGGTGAGTTCGTCAACGAGTTGGTACATTTCCTCGCGCCATCCCCAAAAACCCCCGAAGTCGTTCCTTTCAAAATTTTCTCCTCTGCCCCGAAGCCCCCGCTGAAATGCATGGCTATGAGCGTTGATAAAACCCGGAAGAAATGCACCTTTATCAGAATTATCCCCTTCGCCAATTGAAGTAATCGTTCCATCTTCAACAGTGATAGATTTGTTTGGGATAAATTCGCCATTAATCAAAGCGAGTTCTGGGTGATAAACGGTCATTCGCTTGCTCCGCAAAAATGCTGCACAGCGGAATCGATAGTAGCAACGCACGTTTCCATTTCGCCAATAGGAACGTACTCATCTGGTTTGTGCGCAACTGCAATGTCGCCAGCGCCATACAACACACATTCATACCCGCCTTGAGATAAATACCCACCGTCGGTGCCATACGAAACGCCAACGCTTTGCGTTTGACCAATGCGCTTACACAACCATTTGTTAACTGTCGAATTTTCGGGGGTCAACATAGTTGGGTTGTTGCCAAGTTCTTCAAGTTTCCATGGCAATTGGCAAGCTTCTGAAATTACTTCTTTAATTTGTGCAACGACTTCTTCTTTGTTTTGATCTGGCAACAGTCGCAGACCAACTCCAATGTCGCACGACTCAGGAACTACATTGATTGCACTACCGCTTTTCATAGTCGACGTAGTAAGCACTGGGAACTTCGCAACTTCCGAAAAATGTTCGCTGCATTCCGTTTGCAAGGTTTCATATTTTTTCGACAATGCTGCAAGTGCGCAAATAATTTTGCCACCCTCAACTAACGCATTCTTTCCAAGATGCGGAGAGCCCGTGTGGGCGGAAACACCTTCGATTGAAACGCGCATACTCAAGTGCCCCTTGTGCAAGCGAACTACTTGCAACGATGTCGGCTCGCCAATAATGACTTGCTTTGGAATAGGAATTGGCAACCCATTTTCAAGAACATGTTTCGCACCAAACGAGCCAAGTTCTTCATCGCAAACAAGTAAAACTGCAAGGCAACCATTTTGTACTTCTGCACGTTCGATTGCTTGCACAGCGATTGCGATAAACCCTTTCATGTCGCAAGAGCCTCGTGCAAACCACTTGCCATCTCTCTGCGTTAATACCCAAGGATCACTAGTCCAACTTCCGGGGGCTGGGACTGTGTCCATATGCCCACAAAGCGTGAGTCCATCTTCCGAAGGTTCTCCATTTATGAGTAGCAAATTAAATTTACCCTCTTCGTGTGCGGGCAGCCGATGGCACGTCACATTGCTATCTTTGAAATACGCTTCGATATACTTAACTATTGGCTCATTACTGAGCGAACTCGTCGAGTCAATTGCAATCAAATCAGTAAGAAGTTGTTTGAGGTCCATCTAGTCGCTCAACTTATCTACATCAGCTAAGTCTTGTGGTCTTCCTGCCGCTTTCTTATTCGTTAACAAGTCGGGTTTAGAAATCATCTGAATAGGTATTCCATCTATTTCTACTGAATCCCTGCGCTCCCAACACTCTTCGAATACGACTCCTGAAATACCTGTGAGAAGTTCGATTCGTAGCGGGGCAATCCCCATTCGTATTACTTTGCCCGGGGTTAAAAGTAGTGCTTCGGTTGCACCCGAACCCCCAAAGCCAAATTGATTTAGCACATTCAAGATCTTACTTGCAGTTTCTTTATTTGTAGGCACCCAAAGATCGATGTCGCCCGTTGTTCTTGGGTGGCCATGCATCGTCACAGCAAACCCACCAACTAGGAGATATGTGACTTCAACGGAGTTCAGTAATTTCAAGAACTCTTTGAAGTCTTCCGGTAACTGCATCGCCATAAACAATTTTCCTTAGTTCTAAGAGTGTCTGAAGCCGACTCACAACTGATTGTGATGCCCACCATTCCTTATCGCCTTGCGAATCCGCAAGATTAGTGATTTCTAATTTTGCTTTATCGTTTTGCATTGAAGTCATATGTGTATTATACCTCATACTATGACTAAAAAGAAACTAATAACTCCTGAAGAACTCGACAATCTCGTTTCCGTTGGCAACCCTCAAATCTCGCCAGATGGAACGCAAATCTTATACACTAAAAAATGCGTGAAAGATGGCGTAAACCATACATCTATTTGGGTTGCACAAACAAAGGGCTCAAAGAAGCCAAAGGCACTTACAACCGGCGGCAAAGATGGGATGCCAAGATGGTCTCCAAATGGAAACCAAGTTTCCTTTATGCGAGGAAGTGAAACGGGATGTCAAATCTTCACTATCGATATGGATGGTGGCGAAGCGCAGCAACTCACAAACTTTCCTGATGGTGCAATCAGTGAGATGCAATGGTCGCCTCGTGGATGTTGCCTTGCAGTGTCCTACAGACAAACAGAAAAACCTTACACACACGCTGCCTCTGAAAGGCGAAAAGAAAATAAAAAAAGCGACCCGCCAATCATCACAGAATCTGCGTGGTATCGCCTAGACGGTGATGGGTACTTTGGACATGCTCGTTTTCAACTCTATCTTGTTGACGCTTGCAATGGCAAACACAAAAACATTTGGTCAAAAGACACAGTTGGATTTTTCTCCTATTGCTGGTCGCCTAAAGGCGACAAGATTGCGATTGCAACAAACACGAGCAAGAACGCGATTACAGATTCAAGGCCAACAAAGATAGTCATTCATGATGTCACAACTAGAAAAAACAAAACGTTGCCCAACTGCACCAAAGGACCAAAAGATGCAATCACTTGGTCGCCAAACGGCAAATACCTTGCATGGGCAGGCCGCGAAGGTGATGAGTCAACATACTCGACTGAAAACTTAGAACTTTATGTTGCAAGTGCAACAAAAGGCAATGCAAAAAGCATCACATCGGATATTGACCGATGCCTCATGGCAGTGACACTTTCAGATACAGGTGAAGTTTCATTTGGTGCGTGGATTGGCTGGACCACTGATTCAAAAAATATTCTTGCAAAAATCGGTTGGCACGGCGAAGAACATATTTGCTCCATTCCACGAAGAGGAGGCAAGTTCAAACAACTAACGTCTGGACACGCCACTCACTCTATTGGCAATTTTGCAGATGACGGCAAAACTTGCGCGATGATGATTGGGTGTGCGACTGCTCCACCAGAAATATACGTTGGCAAAGTCAGTAGTAATAAAATTACAACAAAACAAGTTTCTTTTGAAAATACAAAATGGTGCCAAGAGCATGCCATTGCAACACCAAAAGATAAATGGACTACAAGTAAAGACAAAACAAAAGTTCATTGCTGGATAATCAAACCTCCAAAAGAAGCAAAACAAAAGAAATCAAAACCAGCAGTGTTACAAATCCACGGCGGGCCGCACGCACAATATGGTTGGGCGTTCTTTCACGAGTTCCAATGCCTTGCCTCTTCTGGCTACACCGTTGTCTATTCAAACCCACGCGGTTCCAAAGGATACGGACGTGATTACTGCGGAGCAATACGCAACGACTGGGGCGGAGCCGACTGGGTTGAT
>JABHWX010000057.1 GCA_018657585.1 Phycisphaerae bacterium | reverse complement strand
TAATGAAAATCTCGTTGAGGTTGATGGGCGATATAGTCTTGATGACTTTAACGATGAGCTTGGGCTTGAACTGCCAGAGGATGAAGAGTACGACACGATTGCAGGGTTTGTGTTGGCTCAACTGGGGCACGTACCAGCGCAAAGCGAAATAATTGAAACACACGGCGTAGTTATTTCAGCAATTAAAGTATCTGAAACCCAGATCCTCAAATTATCTATTGAATTGCAACGAGTTCAAGAATAAAATGCAATAAAAAATAGCGCAGGACGCTATTCTGTATGTTCAAACCCAAAGGAAACATACATTAAATATCTAGTAACAACTATTGCAATTACTTCAACACTTATTTTCGCTGGCTGTTCTAAAACAAAGAATGCAACAATAGCAACATTACAACCAACTGAAATGGAAGTAGATGTTGAGGTTGATAGCGGTGAAATAATTGTCCTTGTGAATGGCGAAGAGCAAACTATTGACATCAGTGAAATCATGGGAGATATCGATTTGGATGTCACCGATGGAGAAATGAGTATTGCAATCATGGCTGTTGCTGATGAAGAGTCAATACAGTTGATGAAGTGGGTAAATGGAAAAGAAATGCCCCACCCGCAGATGAGGAACCGGATGATGCATTTGCAAGGCGGTCCACCAGAAGACAGGGATGGGATGCGAGAATACGTGGCACACATACGCAGTGGATATGGAAAGAATCTGCACGGCGAACGTCTAGGTGAGCACCCACACGGTGAACAAGATGGCTCAGAAATAAGAGAGTTTATGCATGAACTTGAATTATTTAGAGGAGCCTCACATTCCCTTGATGATTCAAACGCAGTAGCGATGTTGGGAATTCAGATGATTCGTGATGAGCTTGAGGGCGAAGCGAGAATGGCTGCTCTTGAAACCATCATCGAAGATGGAGCGATGGGCTCTTCATCCCGCAACGCAGCACTCATAGTAGCCATTCAAACATTGAAAGAGGAAGGCAACGACCAAGCAGCCGCCGATTATATGGTTGAGCTTGTTTTATCTAACTAAGGATTTTGCGATACATTGTTAACCGAGTTTCGAGACCTTTGCGCAGAGTTGTTTTTCTTGGTTTATCTAAGTCTCGGCAAACAATTTTTAACATATCAACAAGCCCATGAAAATCGTTCACTGATATAACTTCAGGAGCGACTTTTGCGGGCTTGTTCTTTTGTAAAACACCATCAATGTCTTTCATGTTGTGGTAATTACCTAATGCTAAGCATAAACACGTTGAAAGAAAACCGTAGCCACAAAATGCAGTGGACTCACACGTCCCACCAGGCATTAGTTTTCGTTGCCAAGAAAAATTCTTTTGCGCGTTCATGATTTCAGTTGCAGCGTTCGTAAGCTCAGGTCCAAATACACTGGTCTTATCACCTACCCGAAGAATTGGCCCGCCGCCAATAGGTGACTCTGGAAAACTTCTTGATGTTTCAAGGCAGAGCAATCTCGACGTTTTTGGAACTGAGCGATGTTTCGCCGCAGCAATTGCGCCAACAAAACCAATTTCCTCGGCCCGTGTTAGAAGTACACCGACGTTTCCGAGAGCAGGTATTTTTTTAATTTTATCGAGTGCGCAAACAGCTGCAGCAACGCCCGCAAGATCATCACAAGCGGGGGCATGTAGCAAGCCGTTTTTTACAACTGGAGGAGGGAACCTCCAGCGAGCAATGTCATCTTGAATCAGTATTCCTGCAACACCTTTATTGAGTTGCACAACAACTCGCTTAAATGGTTTCGCCTTTGCGTCGAGCGATTGAATTGTGCCTATGTAACGGTTGTCTTCATTGTCAAACACTTCGACTTTGGCTCCGACAAAATAAGCATCGTTTACACCACCCCTAAACTCCATTTCGAGATGTTGATCATCGATTTGTTTACGAACCACAAATGCAGGGTGATCTAAGTGAGCGGTGATATAGATTGGTTTTCTGGATGATTTGCGAGTTTGGGTGAGAATCAAGTTTCCGAATTTGTCTTTACGAAATTCAATACCCTTTTGTTTATTAACCCACTGTTCAACCCAATCAACAACTCGCCACTCCTGACCCGCAGCCGTCGGAATAGCAGTTATATCCATCAACCAATTCAGATGCTTTTTCATCTGCGTATCATAGTGCCAGGCACCAAACCGAGTAAAATAAGCGAATGGCGTTAGCACCAATAGAGGAAATAATAAGCGACCTTCGTGATGGGAAGGTCATCGTCCTTGTGGACGATGAAAATAGGGAAAACGAAGGTGATTTTGTAGTTGCTACTGAACATATTGATATTGAACTCATCAACTTTTTTACTCGTATCGGTGGTGGTTATCTCTGCGTCGCCATGACTGGTGAAGATTGTGATCGTCTTGAGTTAGGTCCCCAAGTTTCAGACAACACAAGTGTTCGAGGTACTCCATTTACAATTAGTGTGGATGGGCACCCGCGACACAACGTGAGTACAGGCATCTCTGCTGCGGATAGGGTGAAGACGCTTGAACTGCTTGCTGATCCAAACACAAGACCAGACGATTTTGTTCGTCCTGGACACATAAACCCACTTCGTGCGCGAGATGGTGGGGTACTTGCTCGCACCGGTCAGACCGAGGGTTCGGTCGATCTTTGCAAACTTGCTGGCCTTACACCTTCCGCTGTCATTATTGAAATTGTTAAGGAAGATGGTGAGATGGCAAGAGTGCCAGACTTAGAAAAAATTTGCGAAGAACATTCTTTAAAGATGTGTTCTGTAGAACAAATTATTGAGTATCGACTTGCACGTGAAAGCCTTGTCAGTCGAATTGATCCACGATGCGGCACACCAATCGAAACACCATACGGCACCTTTAATTTAATTGCGTACCACAGTGACATTGATGCTGTTCCCCATCTTGCTCTTACTGTTGGAGGAGTTGGGGAACTTGATGAATACGGGACGGCGAAAGCGATAGAGGAACCCACACTTGTCAGGGTTCATAGACGAAATTTACTTGGAGACATTTTTGATGCAACTAATCACCCATCCGGTCGCGAACTGCGAGCATCACTGAGAATGATTGCGGCCACTGGGAGGGGTGCACTAATATATATGCGACCAGAACAATATGGGGATGAGTTTATTGATCGCTTACAAAAAATACAACGACCTGAAACTGATTTCAATGTTCCAGATTTAACTGTTTCAGAGCATCCGATGGATCGTCGTGATTATGGAACAGGCGTTCAAATAATTCGCGACCTAGGCTTGAAGAAATTAAACTTGCTTACGAATCATCCAAAACACTTAACGGCTCTGCATGGTTTTGGAATTGATATTGAACAGCAAATTCCAATCGACGCAGATTGCGATCGTTAATCTCTATTGTTCAAAAGAACAGCAAGCCTGAAACATAACTTGAGGGCTTCTAGATAAATCCAGACGAGTGTTACCATCAGAATAAAACCACAGAACCACTCCATCTGTTTTGGAGCTCCAGATTGAATCTGTTGTTCGATCATTCCAAAATCAATGATGAGCCAAAGCGATGCAACGCCTAAAATTAATACGTTGATTCCAACCCCAATCCACCCCGCGGTTCCACCTTTGATAGCAGATCCAAGATTAAGGAATGGCATTTCGGCACCAAAGAACGACATGGCGAATGAAACCATGTATGTGATAAAAATCCCAAGGGTTAAAACAGAAACAACATTTACAAACATTTTTGTTGGTTTAAGAATTCGGAAATAATACAAAGTGAGCATGGCAACCAAAACGCTCATCGTGATTGCGAATGCTTGAAGAGCAAGCCCTCCAGGGACAGCTATTTCCATTGAAGCAAGAGTGCTATCAAGTGCTTTTGTGAGAACACCAAGGAATGCACCTTGTATTGCCGCGTATACCCAAGCCATACTTTTTGCCCGCATGGGATTTCGTAAAATCATGAAGTACACAACAAGAGTTGCAATAAAACCGCCAATTCCGAGAATCCAAGCGTATTGGCTGAAATTAGGGTTTTTCATAAGAACGATGCTGCCCATTCCTCCAGCTAGCGCGACGGCTGTCAGCATGGCTGTTTTATTTACAGCACCTTGAATAGAGGCAGTTCCAGTTCCGCCTTCTGCCACCCCATCGCGCCAAGCTGTTTGATTCTTTAGGGCAGGATTACTTGTTCTTAACATGTTTTTTCCGAATCTCATATGGTGTATCCTCCGTTTAGGTACTTGGGGTATTCTACTGAATAATTACTTATGAAAACACAAAAACTCATATCGGCTTTTGATACTTTTGCCCCGACGTATTACGCAAACGAATGGGACAATGTTGGTTTGCTCGTTGGAACCCCAGATTGGGCAGCAGATAAAATTTTGCTTACGATTGATCTTACAGAGTCGGTGTTAAAAGAAGCAATTGCAATGAAAGCAAATGTAATTGTTTCTTACCACCCCCCAATATTTGACCCGCTAAAATCAATCACAAATAGAACGTTCAAGGAACGTGTAGTTCTTGATGCAATTTCTAACAACATTGCAATTTACTCTCCACACACATCGCTTGACATTGCAAAAGGTGGGGTGAATGATTGGATAGTTGAAGGTTTAGGTGATGGAGATGTTCGCGCTTTACGCCCATTTGGGAATTTGCCGCCGGATGAAGAATGCAAAATAATTACAGTGTGCCCAGAAGACAGCGTCGAAGCACTACGACTTGCACTTTCAAGCGTTGGGTGTGGTCGAATTGGACAGTATGAACAATGTTCGTTCACTACAGCCGGTACAGGTACTTTCATTGGAAAAGAAGGTACGAACCCGACGCACGGTGTCTCCGGAGAATTACAAAGTGTTATAGAGTGTAAGTTTGAAATGGTTGTGTCAAGAGCATCTCTTTCTCTCGCCATTCAGGCACTTCGCCAATTCCACCCGTACGAAGAACCTGCGCTTGAAGTGCACGAACTCTGTGAGCGACCACGTCGGGATATGGGGGTTGGTAGACGTATTCTTCTTGATCAACCCATGCAACTCGATGAACTTGCACGCAAACTCAAAAAACACCTAGGTATCGGCTACGTTCGCGTTGCTCCAGCTGCGGGAAAAGATGACAGGTCGAGTGTTCAAACTATTGGGATGTGCGCTGGTGCAGGTGGTTCGGTTTGTGAATTAGCAATTGACGATGGGTGTGAAGTTTTTATTACTGGTGAGATGACACATCATCGTGTAGTAGCAGCAACAGCTCGTGGTTGCACCGTTGTATTGACGGGGCATACCAACAGTGAACGTGGGTATTTGCCAAAACTTAAAGAGCAACTTATCGAGCTGCTTCCAAAAGCAGATATTTCAGTAAGCACCGCTGACGCCCCACTCTGGACATACTTTTAATTATCCCATGGATAATCAATATTGCGGGCAACTGATGACGTGGTCGTTGACCATTCCTACTGCTTGCATGAAGGCGTAGCAAATAGTTGGACCGACGAATTTAAAGTTGTGTTTTTTTAAGTCCTTTGCCATTGCTTCACTGATTGGGGTAGAAGCAGGGATTTGTGTATCGGTTTTCCATTTGTTCACTATTATTTTATGATTGACGTGTTTCCATAAGAAATCATCGAATGACCCAGTGCCATTTTCCATAATCGCAAGCCACGCTTTTGCGTTTGCAATTGCACCGTTAATTTTCGATTGACTTCGAATGATGCCAGCATCTTTCAGAAGTTTATTGATCTGCCTCTTCCCATATCTCGCAACTTTCTCAGGGTCGAAATTATCAAACGCTTTCCTGAAATTATCCCGTTTCTTTAAAACGATAATCCAAGATAATCCTGCTTGAAACCCATCTAAACAGAGTTTTTCATAAAGAGCCCGGTCGTCATGCTCAGGAACGCCCCACTCCTCATCATGGTATGCAACATACACAGGATCATCACCGCACCAGCCACATCGAGGCATAGTTAGTGACCGCCTAACAAGTCTTCAAGAAGGTCGAGTGGATTTGGTGCTTCTTTTTCAGTTCCATCTCCGTCGAGAGCCCCACCCAATGCGTCGCCAATAACACCAAGAGCAGCATTTTGTAACAATTTACCGAGATCAAAATTAGGGTCAACGTTTGTTATTGGGTGATCAATGGTTCCCGTGATGAGTATTGGCACATCTATATCCGTCGTTAATCCACGTAGTTCTTTAATGCTGTATCCAAGACCACTGAGAGGAACAGCTGTTTTAATATTAAGTTGCCGTGTTACAAAGTCAATAGTTCCTGAATAGGGAATTGAATATTTCCCAACGAGTGTAAGGTTAAACCTTTTGTACGTCGCAATTCCATTTCGTATTTCTATCTGAATAGGGTCAAAGAATGCAGGAACTATCTCAACATGTTTTGTGTTAAACATTGGTAGTAGCTTCATGGTTGCAGATCCACTGTCAAGTTCTACCTCTCCGATGTTAATGAGAATGTCTGCATTTAGTGAAGCGACATTTCCATCCGTTGTGGTACTCGCGTTCGACACCGTCATCCGTATGGGATTTTTTACCGAGCGAATATCTGAGAGTACTGGTCCTAAGTCCTTCAGGAAATGTTGTGTCAGTTGCGGCGAGAGTTGCAAATCAACTTTTGTAGGTATTTCTGGAATAGTAAACACCTTGCCATCAAAGAAGCCTAAAGACGTTTCAAATGCAGAGTTTGGCGAGGTCCCACCAGCCTTGACAATGGGTTTGCCGAGAATATCGGTTGCGATGACTTCAACGGCAAGGGGTGAACCAAGGGAATTAGCGAGAAGCCCGCTGCAATTAAGAATTGCATCCAGAAGGCGTGTGTCAACACCTGTCATAGCAAGGTGTACGTCCAACTCCCCTATTCGATCTCCCTCAATTTTCCTGGTAGTTTTTCCGTTCACAAAAGTTTTCTGTAAGCCAATTTCATAGATTGCGGAGAATGAAGAGTTTCCTGCAATGTCAATTCTAGGAATGTCGACTGCTATTTTAGATTCATTATCGATGCGAACTCCAAGTAGGGTGCTTGATAATTCTGCGGGTAATACACTGCGTATTTCAACGTCGATTATCTCGGTAACAATATTGTTGCCAAGTAGCGAGACGGTACCGTCCGCTCGCACAGCGTCACCAATCAATCCTAATTGAATGTCATTTTGCGAAAATGTTGCGCTAAAAGAGAACGCCTCTCCTAGTAACGTAGAAAATTGTTGTTGTTCTTGGGGGATGTAGTAATGTAATATTGAAGTTGGAACTCGCTCCATTGCAACCCTGCCATTTCCACGAGGAAGTTGGTTGAAAATGGTCGTCCACAAATCATCAATGCCATGTAATTTGTTTTTGTTTGTGGATAAAAACGTCGCAATATATGTTGCGTTACTTTCATTGAGCGTTATAACGCCAGATATGATTACCTTTCGCAAGTTCAAATTTGCACTGAAGTCTGATTGAAGATAAGAGATACTGGTCTCTGTAGGAACGTGTTGCAAGTTTCCTTTTACGACTAGACTTCCTTCGCACTCTTTTTTGTCATCGTGGCTGAAACCGATAGGGACAAGTCGATTAAGGTAAATACTGGCATTTGCATCACCTGAAAGTTCACCGTTGCTTAATTCTTGAACAAACTCAGTTCCAATATCTGCAGTGATTGAGACGTTGGTGAGTATCCCCATTTCGAAATCAACAATTCCTTCAGCGGAAACGTTATCAGATTGAAACGATGCAGATAGAAGAGAATCTTCAGTTGCTCTTGCAAGATGAAACTCCATTGTTTCACCCAAATCACGAGCAGTGTCGACACCATATTTGTTGAGTAATGGTGCAAGAATAGATGTTGGTACCTCTTGCACATCAATTGTCCCAACAATTTCCTTGCCCTTAAAGGTAAATGGATCTCTCGAATGTAGCGTATTTTGGAATTGTGTTTTTATTGATGCTATTCCTCTAGGAATATCGTATTGCGAAAACTCGCCAACCATGGATACTACGATTGTTTCGCTCAATTTTGGTGTAGTTATATCTCCATCAAGACTTGTGACAGACCAACCACCCTGCCCATCGATTGTTGGAATTGCTGCATCTCTAACGGACACGTTCATCGAAGCACTTGCGTTCCAATTTAATTCACCCTGTTCAGTTAACAAGTCTGGTGCATTTCCGAAACAAACAATACTTCCACCGCGGTCTGTTTTCGCGTCTAAATTGAAAGAGCAGACTCTACCCGGTTCTACAATAAACTCGCCTTTGACATCGTGGTAGACGAGCGGCTCATCGGCATTGATAGTGACAGTTTCAAGTTCAATATCTGCGGTGAACCAAGGAAGCGTAAATAGCTCGGTCTCCGTTTTAGGCGCAGGTTCGTTTTCCTTTTTACCACTTGGCCCAGCCGATCCTTTAACGGAATCAAATGTTGACTGTATAACCATGTCCCCACTCACAACAAATTGGTAGGGCTGTGTAAGAACAGCAAGAAGTCCACCGGAAAGTTCTACGTCAATATCAGCTGACCCAAATTCATCTTCAACGTGAAGACCCCGAATAGTTTGGGGGCCTTTCCAAGAAACGCTGACATCCCGAACGGAGTACGCCGGGTTCTCGGCAATCTTTCCGATGAGAAGTTGCTCAACAATTGGTGGAATTGCAAAAAACGCACCAATTGCAATACAACCAAGCCCTATCCCAAACCACAAAGATATTTTCTTCTTACGCATGTACTTCGTATGATACTGCTCTGGTATCTTTCAGCGTAATGCAAAGAGAACAAGTTCATCTTTCCCCGCAAGCCAAGGTTAACTTTACGCTTTCAGTAGGATCTCCTTTGGCATCTGGAATGCACCCGATTGAATCAAAGATGGCTCGAATCGCCCTTTCTGATGAGCTTGAAGTTACAAAGCTAGACAGCCACGCTCTTTCTAGGTATGCCATCCTATGGCACCCAGATGCGCCTCTGCAATCCGATATCGATTGGCCCGTAACAGCGGACCTTGCAGTCAGGGCACACCGAAGCCTTGAGCAATTGCTAGGTCATTCATTGCCAGTGCAGATGAAACTTGAAAAAAGAATTCCTGTTGGGGGAGGGCTCGGTGGTGGCTCGGCAGACGCCGCTGCAATGTTGAAAGCAACCATCGAACTTTTTAACTTGGATATAGATCCAGCTGACTTGGCACTTCAGCTTGGATCCGATGTCCCCTTCTTTCTTTTCGGAAAAAACGCAACCGTTTGTGGTCTTGGAGATGAAATAGAACCATTAGAACTCGAAACAACGCACTTGGTGCTTGTTTGTCCAGAATACAGTTGCAAGACAGCAGATGTTTACAAGGCGTTTGATTCACTTGAGCAACCAGAAGGCAAACAGAGCAACGACCTACTTCTCCCCGCGTATGCCGTGGAACGAAGATTAGAAAAGGATATGGGTTGTGTAAAAGAGCTTATAAACCAAGAAATATACCTTTCTGGAAGCGGTTCCACATTCTTTGTAATATGCAATAATACGGAGTCCGCTAGTGAGATTGCAAAAAAAATAGAACAAGAAACCGAACTCGTTGCAATTGCAACACGCACTTGCTGAAAGCATTGGAGAGAACATGACAACAATGATGATTACAGACTTTATCCCAGCAGATATTGATGCTACAACATGGGATAACCTGCAACCATATTACCAACTTCTATTAGATCGGGAATTTTCATGTTCGGATTGTATTGAGCAGTTTCTTCTTGATCGAAGCGAACTTGATGCAGCAGTTGCAGAGGCTGGTTCAGATTTATATATTGCAATGACATGTAACACTGAAGATGAGGATGCTAAAAACGGATTCTTGTCATTTATCGAAAATGTTGAACCAGAGTTAAAGAAAGTTGGCTTTGAACTGAACAAAAAAGTTGTCCGTTCAGAATTCGTTGCGGGATTGAATCCAGTTCGCTATGGTGTGATGCTTCGTAACTGGTTTGCAGATGTTGAAATTTATCGTGATGAAAATGTGCCTCTCCAAACTGAAGATACAAAACTAGGGCAAGAGTATTCAGAAGTTTGTGGAGCGATGATGGTGAACTTCGATGACGAAGAAAAAACTATGCCACAGATGGGCGTCTACCAGCAAGATCAAGATCGAAATGTGCGTGAATCTGCATGGCGCTCTGTAGCAGAACGTCGTTTGCAAGATAGAGATGCGATTGATGGCATCTTTGACAAAATGGTGAAGAATCGAAACCAAACGGCACATAACGCTGGTTTTGATAATTACATGGGATATGTGTTTGCTGAGATGCATCGCTTTGATTACACCCCTGACGATTGTGTTGTATTTCACGACGCGATTGAACAAAAATGTATGCCTATTGTTCGCAAACTCGCTGAAGAAAGAAAAGCAGCTCTAGGTTTAGATACATTGCGCCCTTGGGATTTATCAGTTGACCCCTGCGGTCTTGATGCGCTTAAACCATTTGATACAGCGGATGACCTTATTGAAAAAACATCTAAACTATTCCACCGTATGGGCGAAGGGCTTGGGGACATGTTTGACACCATGCGTGATGGTGGGTATTCACTTGACCTTGCATCTCGGAAAGGCAAAGCCCCCGGTGGTTACCAAGCAAGCCGTGATCGTAAGCGAATGCCATTTATTTTTATGAATGCTGCAGGACTTCCTCGCGACCTTGACACAATGGTGCACGAAGCAGGCCACGCATTCCATTACATGCTTTGTCGGCACGATGATTTAGTGTGGAACAGAACGGCCCCACTTGAATTTGCTGAAGTTGCTTCGATGAGTATGGAGTCACTTGCATATCCATTTCTTGATGAGTTTTATACAGAAGCAGAATGCAAGCGAGCAATTCGTAAACACCTTGAAGGAATAGTGAATATATTGCCATGGGTTGCAACAATCGACGCATTTCAACATTGGATTTATTTAAATCCAGAACACACACGAGATGAACGAACAGCAAAATGGGTTGAATTGGGTAAACGTTTCGGTGGCGGAGTTGATTGGTCTGGGTTAGAAGCAGAGCAAGAAGCGGCTTGGCACAGACAGCTGCATCCATTTGAAGTACCTTTTTACTATGTGGAATATGGTATAGCGCAACTTGGAGCGCTACAGATGTGGCTGCAATATCGCCAAGACCCCCAAGCTGCAATTACTGCTTACAAAAAAGGTTTATCGCTTGGTGCAAGTAAGCCACTTCCAGAACTGTTTGAAACATCTGGTCTTCAGTTCGACTTTTCATTGGAAATGGTTGGCGAATTAATGTTAGTTGTTGAGGAAGAACTCGACAAAAACGCACCCTGATGGCCATTGGTGGATTTCATTCCGTCTTTTATGTTTTAAAAAAAGCACGTAGTGTTGGTGGCATTCTTGCAATGTGGAAAGCGATGCGTTCTCCAAATGCATGTAAAACATGTGCCTTCGGGATGGGCGGACAACGCGGTGGAATGGTAAATGAAGCAGGGAAGTTTCCAGAGTTTTGTAAGAAATCTGTACAGGCGATGGCAGCAGATATGCAGGGTGCGATTTCTCAAGATTTTTTTGAACGACATACAATCTCACAACTCTCTGCAATGTCCCCCCGTGAACTTGAAGGTCTAGGACGTATTACATTTCCGTTGTATGCAGGGCCGTTAGACATGCATTACAAACCTATCGACTGGGATGAAGCGCTTAATCAGGTTGGAGAAAAAATTAAATCGACCCTTCCTGAAAAGTCGTTCTACTATTGTTCTGGTAGATCTAGTAACGAGGCAGGTTTCTTGTTGCAACTCCTTGCGAGAATACGCGGGACGAATAATATAAATAACTGTTCGTATTACTGCCACCAAGCAAGTGGGGTTGGTCTGACAAGCGTCACGGGTTCTGGAACTGCAACGGTCCAACTCGAAGATTTATCCAAAAGCGATGTGGTTTTTTTAATTGGTTGTAACCCACCATCGAATCACCCGCGGTTACTCAAATCACTTATTGATCTTCGGAGGCGTGGCGGTAAAGTAATCGTTGTCAACCCACTTCTTGAACCGGGGCTTTGTAAATTTCGCGTTCCGAGTGATCTCAGAAGTCTTTTATTTGGATCAACGATTTCTGATCTATACGTTCAACCGCACATTGGTGGAGATCAGGCCTTGTTCATGGGAATTCTGAAATGGCTTGATGAACATGATGCTATTGATGAACATTTTGTAGAACACCATGCTGAATGTTTTCCTGAAACGAGGATGCAAGCAAGGGGAATTTCTTGGGATTGGATTGTGGAACAAAGTGGGGTGAAATTAGAACTCATTGAGGAAGTAAGCAAAATATACAGTCAATCTTCTGCAACTATTTTTTGTTGGGCGATGGGTATCACACATACGAAGGGGGGAGTTGATGGAGTGCGTTCTATCGCAAATGTTGCAATCGCTCGTGGAATGCTTGGCAAAGAGGGCGCGGGTTTATTACCGCTCAGAGGGCACTCTAATGTGCAGGGTATGGGTTCGGTAGGAGTTGCGCCTATATTGAAGGGGAACATGGCTCGTGCAATCGAAAAAGAACTTTCTGTAACCCTTCCCAAACCAGAGATAGATACTGGTGACACAATGTGGTGTATGAAGGAAGCGTGCAAGGGGAATATCAAATATGCAATGTGCTTGGGTGGGAACCTTGTTGGCGCAAACCCCGATACCCGATTTGCAATGGAAGCCATGTCAAAGATACAACTTGTTACCTATTTGTCTACAACGCTGAATCAAGGGCATTTCCAAGGACGAGGCGTAGATACAATTATTTTTCCAGTGCTTCCAAGAGATGAAGAATCGCAAACGACAACGCAAGAGTCAATGTTCAATTATGTTCGCAGGAGTTCAGGTGGTTCACCTCGGCACAATGGGCCACGCTCAGAAGTAAGCATTCTTGTGGACATTGCCACAAAAGGCGTAGGAGTAATTTCGTGGGAAAAATACAGAGATCACTCTGCTGTTCGTGCATTGCTTTCTTCGTGTATCACTGGTTTTGATAATCAATTAGAGCATCAAATAGAAGGCAGAACATTTCATTCGCCTTCGTTTTCTACATCTACAGGTAAGGTAAAATCGCACGTAATTCAGATTGAACCAACAAAGAAACTTGCAGAGTTTCAGTTGCGTTTGATGACAATTCGATCCGAAGGTCAATTTAACACAGTTGTATACGAAGAAGAAGATGTTTATCGAAATCAAACACAAAGAGACATTATTATGATGAATGAACAGGACATGAAGGACATGCATCTTGCTCCAGAGGAACGAGTGAATGTAGTTGGGGTAAACGGTTCACTTTTTGTTACTGTGAGACCATATCAAATTACTACTGGAAATTGCGCCATGTATTTTCCAGAAGCAAATGTGTTGTTATCAAATGAAGTTGACGAAGAATCAAAAACACCACTATTCAAAGGAACAGTGGTGTCGATTCAAAAAACCTAAAGTCCCCTGCCGAAGAGTCTGCGTATTTTGAAACGAAGATTCCGGACAAGAATTCTACGAAACTTTCCTCGCAAAATCCTGTCTTCTTCTTTTCCAGTTTTTGGAGGTTCTGCGTTATCTGGTATGTACCAATTATTAAACAAAGTTCTTTTTACAAGTTGATACCCCTGTCCAACGAGTAGTTTGTGCGTATTCTTGTCGAGTAGGTGATCTTCAACAAGCACCAATCTTGGTTTCCACTTTTGAAGATCAAACCCCAACAACACATCGAATTGTGTCCCCTCCACATCGATCGAAACAAAATCAACCTCGCTAACTGCGTTGTCTTGAAGCATTGAATCCAACGTGCTGAGTTTTACAGTGATTTGCGACAAAACATCAGAACGTTTGTCTAAAAATTCGTCGGCAAGAGTCGATTTTCCACTGTCTTGTGCAACGGTAAAAGTGGCACTTGTAGGTGCGCTTGGCGAACTACAAGCAGCTTCGATGACGGTAGACTCTGGGCGTTTCTCTCTCAGTGCGGAGCAAAGAGAGGGAATTGGTTCGATTAGGATTCCCTTCCATCCAAGTTGTGCAAGGTGCCATGTTTGCGAAAGATCAAATGGATTGTTTGCACCAACTTCAACAAAGAACCCACCCTTTTCGCCAAGGTATTGCCGTACAAGGAATTGTTCTGCGAGTTCTTCGCGTACTTTTATATCAGGCTCATCTCCAAAGTTAGTTTCCGCAATAGTTCTGTAATACTGATTCATCCATTATCACCAAAGGATTTAGAAATTTCTTCTTTTGAGTTTAAGCTTGTTACACTATTTCGAAATTCATCAGGAAGTACAACCGTTGTATGGGGAAGTTTCCCAATGAAACCACGAATAGATTTTCTACCGGAATCTAGATATGCGGTGCAGTGGACTAGTTCATCGGTATGTATTTTGAGAGGGAGTCCAAGAGTATGGTTTTCAAAAGAAAACACGGCGTTTCCATTACATTCTAATAATGGGTCTACATGTATCGGTTGCAAGTATGGCATGTCGCACCCTACAACGAGATATTGCGAATCTACTTCTGAAGCAAGTAGGGCTTCAATTCCAGCAACAGGACCGTGCAAAGTTCGTCTATCAAGAACCGAGCGAACACCTTCTACTTTCCCACCAACAATAACGGTTGTTGGCGAAATTTTCTTTGCGAATGCAATCATGGTTTCAAGCATTGATTGACCGCTTGGTAAAGTGACGAGATGTTTTGGCGAGCCCATTCGTTTACTTTGACCGCCAATCAGAATTGCAACAGTATGTGGCCACATATTAATTCTACGATTTGACAACAGAGATTGTTTCACCGGGAGTAAATATTCCCTCGGTAATCACTTTTGCAAGATATCCACAACGTCCAACAATTATCTTTTTAAGGTCTATTCCGAGCGGGTCAAGAACAAAGCACGGGCGTCTACTTTCGACAAGTTCAATTTCGACTCCACCAGAGAAAACAAGATGGTCTCCTGGCTCTAACGTTTGTACGTCAAGGTTTTCAACTGTGAGGTTTTCACCGACTGCGCCAGGAATAACGTCGTAGCCTTCATTTACAAGTTGATGCAGAATTTCAATATCAATTAAACTGACTGCTCTATCAGGGGAAATGTGTTTATCATGATTACGTCCATCTCCCTCAAGTCCATCAACAGTCACGTTGCACGAAGCCGTTGGTAGTTTTGGAATTCCACCTTTTGATACGTTTACAGAGAGTACTTTTGCCATGAAGTGGACTATACTCAACTCATCATGATTTACTACGGCTTTGCCTTGAGTTTCATATCTTTTTTATGTTTAGCCCAACCCACCCATTTAGAGTTGGTTCCAGTAGATGCTGGTGTTGAAGATGTGGGGGCACATAGCGCATCGTTTAAGATGCAACAACAGGATCTCAGGGTGGATATGGGGTTTGAAAAACTTTACCGAGTTGCGGGAAGCGATGGTATTTTTGTGCGTAAATCAGGCGGTCTGACTGCGGTTTTCCAGAAATCGGCTTATCTTCAGACTGGGTCGGGTGACATACCAATTGTCCCAGCAGGTACGGTGTACTACATAGGAGATATTCCCGCGGACTTTGCAACGCAACTTGGCGAATTGCAGGGAGATCAAGAATATCATCCATCCATGGTGCAACCGACAATTGTTGAAACAACACATGGAAGATCGTTTTTCAAGCCCATTGCAACTGACCCCCACACCCTTCAATTTATTGAGAATGAGGCGTATAGACGCCATCGTTTAACCGCCCTTGTATTAGAAATAGTGCTTTCAACGCCCTAGGCAGCGGTTGGGTAATCGTCATCGCTTCCAACCATACCCATAATGGATGCGAATTGTCTAATTTGAAGTTCCGCACCAGCGAACTTAAGCAAACCATGGTCATACCGACTGTTACGAGTTGAACCTAGACGGTTATCAGCGCAGTCAGTAAACGGTAGAGATGTTCTATTTGAGTACTTAAGCGGGTCGGGACATGAATTTTTTTGTTCAGACATGGAATTGACCTCATCGGGAGAAATAAAAGGCAAATGAAGCCTTAGTTGGAAGTTTCTCTATTTTGATATTTGGATGAAGTCATGTAAAATGCGCTGTTCTATGGCAATATGTTCATACCATCTCCCAGTACCACGATCTACCGACGATAGATCTCTTGATGACATTGTTGATAAAGTAGAAAACACAATTCCCCTCACACTTGAAGACGGGTTGCTGTTGTATGAAAGTGAAGACCTTTGGACAGTGTGTAATCTTGCAGACAGTGTGCGAAAAAAATTGCACGCGAATTGTGCATACTACAATATCAACCGGCACCTGAATTACTCTAACGTGTGCGCATTAAGTTGTAAGTTCTGTGATTTTTACAGAAAAAAAGATGAGGAAGGAGCTTACGAGCATTCACTGGAAGACATAGAAAATGAAGCAAAGATGGCGTTGGATTCCGGCGCAACTGAGATGCACATTGTTGGCGGTTTGCATCCTTGGTTACCGTTTGAATATTACACAACAATGCTTTCTACTATTAAGAAACTTGCACCGACGATTCATATTAAAGCTTTTACTGCGGTAGAGATTGTTCATCTTGCGCGCATTTCAAAACGCGGACGCGATGGAATTGCAGGGATTTCCTCTGTGATTAGCGAATTAATAGAACACGGTTTGGGGTCTTTGCCAGGCGGTGGCGCTGAAGTATTTGATGAGCGCGTGCATGACGAAGCATTTCGCGGAAAGATAAGTGGTGAAAAATGGCTTGATGTGCATCGGGTTGCGCACGAACTTGGTTTACATTCAAACGCAACAATGCTCTATGGACATATTGAGTCGCGAAGAGATAGAATTTCACACATGATTACAATTCGCGAAGAACAGGAACGGTGCATTGCAAGTAACTCATCGGGATGTTTTCAAGCGTTTATTCCCCTACCGTTTATTCCGGGTGTAAGCGAGTTGTCCAAGTTGCCAGGCCCAAGTGGAATAGAAAACTTAAAAACAATTGCTATTTCTAGGTTGATGCTAGATAACATTCCGCACATAAAGGCATTTTGGATTATGCAAACAATTCAAATGGCACAACACATGTTGCAGTGCGGCGCAGATGATATTGATGGAACAGTGATGTGGTACGACATTACGAAAGTGGAATCAGACACAACGAATCAATCGCAATCAATCAGAGATTTATGCAGAGCGATTCGCGATGCAGGTTTTAATCCAGTAGAACGAGATACTTTATACAGGCAGGTGGAAAGAGACGGCAAGGAATGGCACGTCCGATAACGTTACGCCACTCGTTTATACGTCGAGTGCGAATCACCTTGATCTTTTCGATTTTCAGCACGAGCAATTAACAAATCAGATGCCCAGCTAGCCAATACTCGTCGGTACATCCTTGCGGCGTTGGAGCACGCAAGAGCTGAGGCTTGCTTGGATGGAATCTCCACATAATTCGAGTGAGCAGGTTGTTTTTGCACCCCACTCACTCGACTGGATTCTTAGGGTAATTCTGTAAAGGTTACGATTATTATGATTTTGGCTTGAAGTTGAACGTATTGAGAATTCCCTCAAAGTGTTCATTGGAGTAAAAGGATATGGAAAGCTTGCCGCTCCCCTTCTTTTTACCAAGCGTAATTGATACCTGCGTCCCAAGATGTTCCTCAAGTTGGCTACCGAGGTTGGACATAAACATCTCATGCGGATCCCGCTCCGTTTTCTGCATGGAAATTTTGGTAGTGCGTTTTTTCAATTGCCGTTCGAGTTCCCTTACGGACCACTGTTCTTGCGAACACCGACGCGAAATTGCTTTGCTGGTCTCAAGGTCTGGAATTCCCAGAATGACTTTGGCGTGACCCATAGACAGACGACCATCTCGAACAGCATCTTTTGCAAAGTCTCCTAAGTCGTTTAGGCGCAAGAAGTTAGCGACACTCGAGCGGTTAATACCAAGCTTCAGAGCAATCTCTTTTTGGGTAGCATTAAAATCTACAACCAATCGATCGAACGCTTCAGCGCGGTCGATCGGGTTCAAGTCTTCGCGTTGAAGGTTCTCGATGAGCGCCCACTGCGCAGATGTTTCATCATCGATATCTCGAACGATTGATGGGAGTTGGGTTAGTCCAGCAAGTTGAGCGGCTCTCCACCTCCGCTCACCAGCAACGAGTTCAAAAATCTCTGGAGTTTCCGATGCCCGAACAATTATTGGCTGCATGAGTCCAGCGCTCTTGAGCGAGTCGGCTAGTGCGGATAACCCTTCGTCATCGAAAACTTGGCGTGGCTGTCTTGGGTTTGGAATTATCTGTTCAGTCCGAAGGTAGACCAATTCATTGCCCATATCCACACCAAATTCCCTCGAGGGCAAAGGCTGATGATCCACCCTTTTTTGCGAGGCTCCGTTTGGTTTACCTGAGACACTCTTGGCGGTGGAGGTCGTCGTCGACTCAGGAGGAGGGACAATATCAACAGCCTTTGCAAGTAAGCTCTCTAACCCCTTCCCAAGGCGACGTTTTTTCTTTGGTTTGCTTGCCACTGGTTACTCCTTCAACCGTACACGAGCGCGTTCCCTTTATATGTTCCACGTGGAACATATAAAACTAAAATCAGCCAGGGTTATCTCATGTTCCACGTGGAACGTCAAGGGGTATAGGCAACAAAACAAGTATTTGTTTCGTCCGATAATATACAATTAAGCAAGGTGTAATTATTCGAGTTCCGTCTCAATTGACACTTTTGCGTGCAAGATGTCAACATTTACGGTGGTTTTCGCTACAGATACAGGAGCACCGTTTGAAGGTAATGGAACAACGTCTTTGGGATGGATCGAGAGATGCATGGTATCTCCAACTTTACCTAGATGGCTTGGATTCACTTCCGTGACACGAAGGATTAGTCCGCTCTCTACCTTTACTTGGTGTTGCGCAAGTTCTCCAAGGTATGTAGTTTCTATACAGGTTCCAGAAAAACCATTCTCAGCAGGAGGTGCATTGCACACAACAAGTGCCTCTGGTCGCAGAGAGCAGACTACTTCTTTCGCCTCTGTTTTTGAATTTGACGAAAGGATTCCAAATGGAGTTCGTAAGCCGGAGTCCTCAGGTTTCGCGGGTACGAAATTTGTTTCGCCAATAAATTCAGCTACAAATTGTGAAACCGGCTGCTGGTAAATCTCGCAGGGGGTGCCAACTTGTTGCACTTTGCCATCTTTTAAAATTGCCATTCGGTCAGCAATTGAGAGGGCCTCCTTTTGATCGTGTGTAACGTAAACTGTTGTTATACCAATAGATGTGCAAATTCTGCGAATCTCGCTTCGCATTTCAAGTCTCAATTTTGCGTCCAAGTTTGACAGAGGTTCATCAAGAAGCAAAACATCTGGTTCAACAACTATCGCTCGTGCTAGAGCAACTCGTTGTTGCTGCCCGCCTGAAAGTTCATTTGGCTTTCTTTCTGCAAGGTGCTTCATCTGAACCTTACCAAGCGCCTCGATTACCTTTTTTCGCTGTTCTGTTGGTGTATCTTTACGGATTTTAAGTCCATACGCCACATTTTCTGCGACCGTCATGTGTGGCCAGAGTGCGTAAGACTGAAACACCATGCCCGTATTCCGCTTGTTTGGCGGAGTATGAGTGACATTTGTATCTCCAAACATCACAATACCAGCTGTTGGGTCAATAAAACCAGCCAACATTCGAAGGAGGGTGGTTTTTCCACAACCAGAGGGGCCAAGAAGAAAGAAAAGTTCTCCAGCCTCAATATCAAGGTCTATTCCATCGACTGCTGTAGTTTCCCCATATTTTTTTACTAGTTTTTTTAGATGAATTGCTGTCATATGTCGAAACAATAGCAGCACCACAAAACATTTGTATGGAAGAAATAGAAGAACTTTTATTTGGTTTTACGTTTGTGTAAGAGTTAAGATATCAATATGGACGACAATACAAGCAAAATTGAACGACTTCAAAACTGGAGAGCATGGAAAAAACCAAACCTCCGAGTTGATCAAGTGATGAATTCATTTTGCCGCTCTCTTAAAAAATCAAGCAAACAATTAGTGCAAGTTCAAGACGCTTGGCTTGAGCTTATTCCAAACCAGCTCAGCACTGTTTCAATGCCTATTGCTTTGCGAAATGGAACAGTTGAAGTAATTGTTGATGGCGCTCCAACGGCATACCAAGTTAACCGGCTTATTCGTGCGGGTTTACTTCGAGAGCTGCAACAACGCTGCAGCGGTTCGTTGCAAAAAATTAAGGTTCGCGTTGAGTAAAAATAATTAATAGTTAGCGTACAAGCGATTCCGGAAAACGATGTACCACTCCTTTGGAATCCACACACGCTAATGTTGTTGATGCTCTTGCGATTACTTCGTTCTCTTTGGTTAAGACATATGAATGTCGTAACCGGGCAGGGGTGCAATCTTCTACGACTGTTGCAAGAGAGAGAACGTCATCATATTTTACAGACTTTTTATATTGCACGTGTAAATCTACAACAACAAAAAACAAGCCCTCATTTTCAATGTCGCCATATAGTCTACCTTGAGAACGAAGATGTTCTGTTCTTCCCATCTCAAACCAAATGGGGTACGTAGCATGATGAGCAACACCCATTGGGTCGCATTCGTTGTAACGGACTCGTATTTCAATTGTTGATGTATTCATTATTTCCCTATACAAAAAGAGGAGAATACTTCGCCAAGCACTTCGTCTGGAGTTACTTCGCCAGTAATTTTACCAATGTCATTAAGGGCTTCGCGTAATGATGCAGCGGCTAACTCGGGTACTTTTATTTCACTAAGAGCACGCGAAAGCGATTCTATTGCGTCTTGTAAATATCGTATATGTCTTGGGTAGAGCGCAAGCGCATCAGTAGATGGGGTAGGTGTTGCATCTAGTGTATTCTCTATTCGTTTTCTTAACGCATCAATTCCGCGCATCGTTTTTATGCTGATTGTGTGTTCAGAATTACAATTAGTGGAGTCTACCTTTGTGTGAACTACCAACCTTGTTTTGCCAATACCTTGAGCCAGTTCGCCAGGAGCAACACATTCTAAGACAAGATTAGCATCTTGAATAGTTTTGTTTGCAATCTCTTGCGAAGAAGTATGCAGTACGTCACTTGCATCAACTAGTCCAGCTATGTCTATCAACAATGCCTCTTTATCACCGAACCTAACTGGTTCTACAATAGCGTCTCGTGTTGTTCCAACCACTTCTGAAACTACAACCCGATTGCGATTCACCAACGCGTTGAACAGAGAAGACTTGCCGGCATTTGGTTTACCTGCGAGGACAACTGTGGGTAATTCTCGCAAGGTTTCCATGGCGATGTTCCCATGGAGAATTGACTGAAGTGTTTTGGACATATTCACAATCGCCGCCTCAAGGTCGTGTTGTGAAATAGCAACTACATCTTCTTCGTCTACAAAATCAATTCCCGATTCTACAAGAGTAAGTGTTTTGCAAATCAATGTTGAAACGGGTTCGACAAGTTTGTGAAGCGCACCTTCTCTAAGAAGAGTTGCGCCTTGCAACTCACAATCATTGCATGCTGAAATTGTTGCACAGACACCTTCCGCCTGTGACAATGAAAGTTTTCCATTAAAGAAAGCGCGTGCAGTAAATTCACCAGCTTCAGCTTGTCGACCATTTGTTACAGAGATGAGTTCTGATACAAGAACATGCAGCAAATGTCTGTTATTGGGTAATACTATTTCAACAGTTTCTTGCCCACAAAATGATCTGCCTGCAGGATATGCCATTGCAAGTATGGAAAGTTCGCCAATAGGAAGTTGCACTACACTTGGAGTTGCTTGACTCGGCTTGCACTCAATTCCTAGAGTACGAAGAGGCGCAAAGAGATTGTTTCCCGTTACTCGTACTAAAGCATGCGACGATTCTCCACTTGGGGAGCTTACCGCAACGATAGTGGTGTCAATATCCATAGCAAAAGTTAATCGCGTTTCTTAAAGGATCGCTTTTTCGCTTTGTTTTGCACCTTCTTTCTACGCGCTTCCATAGCATCCGCCCACGCACGACCTTGTTTGTCCTTAGGTTTGCGACCATCAGCTCCATTGGTAACAGCCTTTGGTTCAATAGGTGTGTTATCGATGTGTTTACGAATTCTACGGCTCTCCAAAATACCAACTGTACTGGAAGTCAAAATGTAAAGTGTCAAGCCAGATGGTGCTGAATAAAGCATAAGCGGGAAAAGTACAACCATCATGACACGCATGATCTTTTGTTGCGAGGCTTGTTCTGGTGTTGATGCCATGCTTTGTGGCGACATGTATTTTTGTTGTACGAAAAAGATTACTCCCATTAAAATTGGGAGCAAGTTTATTCCAGTGATATTCCAAAACAAGAACTGTTTTGCCTCAGTGAATTTCCCAAAGAAGTGGTCAGCGGAACTTAGATCTGCAAGGAAGGGCCAATCCCCTAATAATTGGAATACACCAAAGAACGCAGGTTCTTGCCGTATGTCGAACATGAAGTAAAGAAGCGCGTAGAGCGCAACCCAAATCGGCATTTGCAAGAACATTGGAAGGCACCCGAGCATCTGCAGGGGATTCACTCCATACTGTTTCATGAGCGACATCTGTTCACTCTGTACTCGTTTGGGATCGTTAGGATATTTCTTTTTCAGTTTGTCAATTTCAGGTTTCAGCTTTTGCATTACCTTTCCAAAACGTTGCATATTGATTTGCGACTTTTTGGTAATTGGGTGCAAAATGGTGCGCACGATGAGCACAAGTATGATGATAGAAAAACCCCAGTCAAAGACAACATAATGATCAAGGGTAGTGAGCACAATTGCTAAGAAGTCAGCAAGCCACTGGAATGTACAAATTGCGCACATACTAGACATTTGATACAGAACTAAATCACGTAAATTAAGAGCTATGTACGGTTGTTCGTTGTCTAGGAGAGAACGTTCTAATGGACCTGCATAGATACCCATCGAAAGGTCGTACTTCTTCCCGCCCTCAATAGTTACCTCTGGGCTGTAGAGCCCAGTAATAACAAACTCAGAACCCTCGACCCCACCAACCACGGTTGTGATTTTCTCAACTTTATCAGTGAAGAGGCGATTCCCTTTGCCTTCCTTGTTGATGTTTGGAAAAGTAGCAAGTGCAAAGTATCTGTTCGTAGCGGCGAACCAAGAGAGTTTGTCATCTTCCTCTACAGAGTCAAGGGTTGGCCAAATTGTGGCACTTTGTTCTTTTATAGCATCGGCAAATTCAATGACGATATCATTCGATTGAATTGGAGCAAGATGCCCATCGTTCCCAAGTTCCCACCCAAATCGGAAGCGTCTGCGGTCCATGTACCTTGAGCGATCTACAGTTAGTGATGGTGGACCATACTGTACCCAACGAACAACAATGTTTTGCGAAGTAAGGTTTTGTACGCTTTGTTTAAGTTGCAAACCGTACTGGTTATCAATGGTCCACGAACGATAGACTTTTGCAATTTCCGTATTGTTTTCATCAGCAATTGTGGCTTCGAAGTGAACGCCATCGCTCCGACTACTAGAAACTTTCCAGTCACTTGCGTTAATAAGTTTCAATTCTTGGTCATTGATGACAAGTTTAAATGCACCAAGCGCAGGCACAGTTGTTTTATTGATAATACGTTCATCAACGAGCAAATACAAATAATCAATTGGCGGTTGTTCTCCGCCATCTTTCCTAAATTTGTTCCAAGCAAGTTTGCCGTCAACAGTTTCAAAAATATCTGCAAAACGGATAGAGCTGATACCACCACCAGTTTGCGTAAATGCAACTTGCATCTTCCACTTTTCTATATCGTGGAGAGATCCGAGAACTAAAGGTGTTTCACTTTGACTATTTTGCAGAACGTGCAATTCTTCAAAAGGCGTGGGAAGGTCTGCTTTTACACTATCTTCTTTTGGTGTACTTGGTGTTGCAGCAACAGTTGTGTTCGCAGGTGGTGAAGTTTCTACAGGTTTTTCTTGCTCCTGAACGGCAGTTGTTTGTGCAGGTGTATCTGTTTTATCCCCGACCTTGTCACTAAAAACAGTAACAAGCAATACACTTCCTGCTGCAAGAATTACTAATAGCGGTATCAACCGCCGGCGTGCCTGTTTTGTCATGATTTTCTATTTCCCATTTGCGGTCTTAACGACCTTCGAGCAATCGATCCCCGAGCCAATTGCTGAGATCTGGAATGGCGTAAATTTTATCTCGTACGCTATCTATATCGTAATCAAGACGATAAAAGTCTACAGTGTATTTTTTATCATCAAGGACTGCGTAACTTAATTTTGGGTCAAGGTCACGCGGCTGCCCAACGGAGCCAGGATTGATAATGAACTTTTCCTCATCCTTATAAGAGAAAGAATAATCTAATTCGTCAGGAGGATAGAATTCGGGTTCGTTTGTGAAAATCCCAGGGACATGTGTATGCCCAGACATGGAATATTTTGGGATGCGTTCAAAAATCTGTTTCATTTTTACTGGTGAATTGATGGCGTCATCTGGAAAGAGATATTCGTTGATTGGTCGGCGAGGTGTACCATGAACACAGAGGAAATCATCCATTTGCGTTCTCACACGGAGAGACCCTAAAAATTCCCAACGTTTTGCTGCAACTTCCGTGTCTTCTTCGGCGTCAAATTGCGCGCGAGTCCAGTACGCAGCCTGTTCAGCAGCAGCGTTAAAGTTGGTTGGTTCGTAGAGTGCCCCGTAATCGTGATTTCCAAGGAGGCTCCACTCGCAATGCTCTTCAATAAGATCCACACACTCTACAGGGTTTGGACCATACCCAAGAGTGTCACCCAAACAGACAATTCGATCTGTTTTTTGATCAAATATTGCCTCCAACACTCGATTGAGTGCTTCAAGGTTGCCATGGATGTCGCTGATTAATGCAGTTCGCATGTATTGGTCTCTTTCCTACTGAACCGCGGATGATACCTTAGACAGAGTAATTGAGTGCGGGCTCAAACGGGCACTGATGGAAGGAAACACAACTCTATTAATATCAACTGGTTATGACCTACTTCTCGTTATGCAGTTAGCACGATAAAATACTATTTTTCATACGTATTTTCACCCCTACAAGGAAGGTTTGTATTTTGACTACGCAGCGACATTTTGATTTGATTGTAATTGGCTCGGGTCCGGGCGGCTATGTTGGGGCAATTCGCGCTTCGCAACTCGGTTTACAAGTTGCCTGTATTGACCGAGATAAATTGGGTGGCGTATGTTTGAACTGGGGTTGCATTCCATCAAAAGCATTGTTGCACGGAGCAGAGGTTTATGACGAAGCGGTAAACCACGGCAAAGAGTGGGGCATCAACGTTGGTGAAGTTTCGGTTGATTGGGGTGCTTTCATTGGTCGAAGCCGAAAAATTACTGAGCAACTCAATGGTGGCGTTGGTTTCTTGTTTAAGAAAAATGGCGTTGAACACATTAGTGGGCATGCACACATTACCTCTGGTAACAACGGTGTAACACCATGCAGCGTTGAAGTTCGCAAACCAACCGGTGATTATTACAACGGAAATGGAGACGATGTTCTTGAAACAGTTACCGCGGACCGAGTCCTGATTGCAACTGGTGCAAAACCGCGAGAGTTACCATTTGCTCCCTGTGATAGCAAAACAATTTTACAATCTTCTCATGCGATGACACTTGAAGAACGACCAGAGTCTCTTGCCATTATTGGTTCGGGTGCAATAGGTATGGAGTTTGCGTATGTATACAATGCATTCGGCACGAAGGTAACAATTATCGAAATGCTTGATCGTATTCTCCCGCTTGAAGACGAGGACATCAGCAAACTTGCAGGACGTGCTTTTAAAAAGCAGGGGATGGATATTCACACTGGCGCTTCGGTAAACGCGATTGAGACAAATGACAACGGTGCAACAGTTACATTTACAAAAGGTGACAAAGAGTCAACCATTGAAGCGCAAAAAGTTCTAGTTGCAATTGGCGTTGGACCACGCTGTGACGGTCTTTTTGACGATTCGCTTGGTATTGAGTTGCATCGAGGGTATATAAAAACGGATGCGAAGGATGTAGACGAGCCAACATATAAAACCAGTGTTTCTGGAATCTATGCAATTGGCGATGTCATTGGACCGCCGCTCCTTGCACACGTTGCTTCAGAAGAAGCTGCGTCTTGTGTTGAACGGATGTCAGGGCACCATACTTTTGGCGTTGACTATAAATCAATTCCTGGTTGCACGTACACGAATCCACAAATTGCATCGATTGGAATGACGGAACAACAAGTCAAAGATGCGGGTATTGAATATATCAAAGGCGAGTATTCATTAAAGTCGCATGGCAAAGCACTCGCTGTTGGTGCAACAGAAGGTGTTGTAAAAATACTAGCGAGCAAACCATACGGCGAAATTTTAGGGGCACACATTATTGGACACGATGCCAGTGAACTCATTGCAGAAATAGGTTTGGCGATTCGTCTTGAAGCGACTGTAGAGGATATTATCTCTACGATGCACCCGCACCCAACAATGGCGGAATCCATTCACGAGGCAGCCCTTGGAACCGAAGACAGAATGATTCACAATTAAGATGCCCTTACCCGTTGATCAAGAACTGCTAGAAGCGTATACCTAAACTGGGGTTTTTCCTATGTACAAATATTCAGAAACAACACTACCCAACGGTTTAAGAATTGCTGCAGAACATTCTAGTAATGCGGTTACTGCTGCAATCGGTTTTTTTGTAAAGACTGGCGCTCGGGACGAATCAGCAAAATTAATGGGGGTGAGTCATTTTCTTGAACACATGATGTTTAAAGGCACAGATACCCTTAGTGCCGAAGATGTCGATCTTGCATTCGACTCAATTGGAGCAGAGCACAATGCATTTACGTCGAGTGAGATGACAGCTTTTTGGGGGGCTGGTTTGCCAGAAATTCTTCCAAACATTCACGAAACGTTAGCAGACATTTTACGTCCTGCGTTACGAGCGAAAGATTTTGACGATGAGAAGAAAGTTATACTTGAAGAAATTGCGATGTACGACGACCAACCGTTTTGGGTGTTGTACGAAAGTGCTATGGAAAAATATTATGGTGCAAGTTCGCTTGGTCATCGAGTACTTGGAACACCTGAGACAATTACAAATATGCAGAGGGACGAACTCAATAATTATTTTGTAGATCGTTACAGTGCAGATAACACAATTGTTGTAATGGCGGGAAATGTGGACTTTGAAGACATGGTGTCTCGTATAGAAAATCTTTGTGGTGGGTGGGAGACGACAGGCGCGACAAGAAAGTACGAAGAAATCCAACGCTTTGGTGGGGTGCATAACAAAGTAATTGAAGATTTACATCAACACTATCTTATGATGATGATGCCAAGCGCTTCTTTTCAAGATGAAAATCGACACGCGATTTCTGTACTCGCATCAATACTTGGTAGCGGTGATGGCTCACGTCTGCATTGGGCTCTTGTCGACTCTGGTCTTGCAGAAGTAGCTTCTGCAAGTGTTGATTCAAACGATGGTTTTGGAGAACAGATGGTATGGGCAGTTTGTGCACCTGACGATGCTGAAAAAGTTTCTTCTGTTATCCTCGAAGAAATGCAAAAACTTGTCTCATCTCTTACTCAGGAAGACCTTTCAAAAGTAATTGCAAAAGCGAGTACGGGTGTGGCAGTTGCAAGTGAGCGGCCTGCTGGAAGAATGCAACGGTTGGGAAGCATCTTGACAACATCGGGCAAGTACGTTTCGTTTGAAAATGAATTGCAAACAATTGAACAACTTACATTGAAAGACTTGCAAAAAGCAGCAGAGTTGTTTCCTTGGGAACCAATCTTTGAAGCTTCTTCTTCGCAATCCTAAGCATGGCAATTCTTTCTGACAGTGCAATTTGTATGCGTTGCTGGGACTACTCAGAAACGAGCCAAACAGTAAGTTTACTTACAAAGGAGTATGGTCTCATTCGCGGAATTGCTAAGGGCTCAAAGCGAGATAAAGGATCTTTTTCTGGCGGTTTTGACCCATTGACTCGCGGAAATATCGTTGCAAGATTAAAAACAAATAGTGATCTCGCTATGTTTACAGAATGGCAACTCGAACATGTCTGGTGGACTACTAGAAAATCTTTGGCAGTAAACAGAGCGGGCATTTACATGACGGATTTGGTTGGTCGGATGATAACGGACCAAGATCCACATACAAATGTATTTGATTCTTTTTTGATGGCACTGGATAGGATGGAAGAAGGTCATGATATTGATTGGCCACTTCTCCGTTTTCAATGGGCGCTTCTTGTTGAGACGGGATACCAACCGACCCTTACAATTGATGGCGATGAATCCGTAGTTGCATTTAGTTCTAAGGTTGGTGGCGTCGTTGAAGATACCGGTGAAATAGACAGAGTTCGTGTTCGAAAGGAAACGATCGAGGTACTTCGCTTTGTGCAAGATGACGGTCCGATGCAACCTGTCGAACCCGATGCACTCCACCGCGCCAACAGGTTGCTTGCGCATTATCTTCGTGACATCATCGGCAAAGAAACCGCCGCAATGCGGTGGATGTGGCCCCCGGACAAATCCATCCGCGGTGCATAAAGCACCCCAAAATGGTCGTCACACTTACGGTTAATAAAAGTATTCATAAAATAAACACCACCACAACCGGATATTTGAAGTTTGAATAAATAAACAATTCCGCTGGTCGTTTATACTGCGTATGTGACGAGAATTATTTCATTATTGAATCAGAAGGGCGGGGTAGGCAAAACCACGACGACGGTAAATCTTGCTGGGGCTCTTGCCCTGCAAGGAAACAAGATTCTTGTTATAGATCTCGACCCGCAGACTCATCTCGGCTTGCACTTTGGTGTTGAAAGTGAATCAGCTTCGGTTTATGACTTGCTTATGGAAGAAGATGTCACGATACAAGACACCCTTCTAGTTGCGCGGGAAAACATCGACCTTGTTACAAGCGAAGTGGGTCTTGCCGCAGCTGAATCAGAACTTGCTTCAAAAACAGATCGCCATGATTTGCTTTCACGCAAACTTGCTCCTATTGATGGTAAGTACGATTACATTCTGATTGACTGCCCACCAAGTTTGGGCTTGTTGACCATCAATGCACTTGCTGCATCGAAGGAGTTAATTGTCCCAATGCAAACACACTTCCTTGCACTACAAGGAGTGAGCCGATTGTTTGAAACAGTACAAATGCTTGTGGGAGGATTGAACCCAGGATTGCAAGTTACTGGCATCGTTCTATGTATGCACGAAAAGAATACTAAACTCGCTCGAGAAGTTGTAGATGACTTGCAAGGGTTTTTCGACTCATCTCGTGAAACCGCTGTGCCTTGGAAAAACTGCAAAATACTATACCCACCAATTCGTCGAAATGTAAAACTTGCCGAAGCCCCAAGTTTTGGGCAAACGATTTTTGACTACGAACCCGATTGTGCTGGCGCAAAGGATTACAGAAAACTTGCTCAAAGTGTGGTTGACGCTGATCCAACAAAAACAGTTACAGTAGAAGTTGAAGTCAAGTCAGAGCAGGTAAACCAAATACCCAATGACGCAACATGACCGAATGGTTTGGCACTTTCGGGTCGCCTTTGTTGTTTGGATGGTTTGCCTAACAATTGGCACACACCTTCCACAGGATCCACCAGTGGAGAATCCCACCTTTGACTCTCCAGACAAACTTTTGCATTTTGTTTTCTTTGGAATCCTCACTTTCTTGTTTATGTGCTCAAATTGGGTACGAAACGTAGGCTTTCTTTGGCTCATTATGACAATGTGGGCATTTGCTGATGAATCCACACAGGATATTCTTCCACTTCAACGTGAAATTTCCAGCGAAGATTTCATCGCTGGATCACTTGGAATTTTTGCGACCCTTTGTTGGTATGGCGCCCTCCGCCCGCCACAATTACGGACCGTAAAAGAATCAGTTCAAAATACGCTTTCTAGCACAAAAAATTGCATGGCAATTGCAGCGACCGGAATCGTTTTGTTTTGCGCAATTTCCACTGGAATTTGGTTTGGATCCGTTGAATTTTTTGACAAACAAGAAAGCGATTTGGCAATGGCACTTGCGACAATAGTGAGTATTGGCGGGGCGCTGATGTTACTCAAGCGAATGTCTGGCGTGAAATGTGATTTTTTAAAACACAAAAAAAGTGCAGTGCTGATTCTACTTGGGACGATTTTAATTTCGGTGGCAATTATTTTAAAAGCACATACTGTTCATGTAGATAAATGGGTATTAGCGATGCTTGTTCTCGTTATTGGTGCCCGTTGCGCATGGGCAAAAGCACTATGAGTGACAACTTTGAAAAGAATACACGTACAAACAGTGTATTAACACTCGTGAGCAGATCTCTTGGGCTTGTTAGGGATGGTGCACTCTCAAGAATTTTTGGACCTGGGATATTAACTTCTGCGTTTTGTTTTGCTTTTTTGATACCAAATCTGTTTCGTAGACTATTTGGCGATGGCGCTCTTGCAGCAGCTTTTTTGCCAAGTTACACAAAACTACAAACAGAAGACCCACAACTAGCAAAAGCATTTGCGTCGCTCACTATTTCTAAATTAGTGTTGTTTCTAGGACTGCTAACGTTGCTTGGCGAATTTGTGCTCTGGATGATTCTCCTGTTTCAAACAGGGGAAAACATTTCCATTCAATTAACTATGGTGATGTTGCCTTACATGCCACTTGTTTGTTTGGTTGCAATTTTTGGTGCGATGTTGCACGTACATGATAAGTTTGGGCCAACCGCGACGGCCCCAATTATATTGAACGGGTTTATGATTGCAGCAACAGTGGGTCTCGTAGGTGTCTTTGCGAACCCAATGCATCACATGACAGCGATTGGTGTTTCTGTTGTCTTTGCTGGAGTGGTACAGGTAGCATGGTCAATGCTCGCTCTTAGAAAGCATGGTTGGTTTACTCGTAATAAAAAATCGGCTCACAACGAATTGAAAGTTATGACGAGGAGAATGCTGCCAATGGTTGTTGGGCTAGGAACCTTGCAACTGAACACACTCCTTGATGGATTTGTAGCAAACTGGTCAAATCTATTTGGAAGTTCTTTTTTCTTTGGTTTGCAGTATCCCCTTCAGGAAGGAACAATGGCTTCGTTAACGTGGGCACAACGTTTGTATCAATTTCCTCTAGGCGTATTTGGAATTGCTGTTGCAACAGCAATCTATCCACTTCTTGCTAAACAAGCAAAGATGCACGATTCTTTTTCTTCAATGATTCGTAGGGGTTTGCGGTTAGTTGTCTATATAGGATTGCCAGCAAGTGCTGGGCTGATTTTAATACGCGAACCACTAGTATCGGCAGTATTTCAAGGCGATAAATTTACGAGCGAAGATGTTATTACTGTCGGTTCAATATTACTTGGATATTCGTCAGCAGTATGGGCGTACTCTATGATCCAAGTCCTTACGAGAGGTTTTTATGCAAAGGGTGACATGAAAACCCCAGTCACTATCGCTGTAATTTGTGTTGCACTAAATTTTGTATTGAATGTATTGTTAATATGGACCCCCCTCGGCGCAAGTGGTCTTGCTTGGTCAACAGCAATTTGTGCGGTTATGAACGTGAGTTTGCTACTTGTATATATTCGCCCTCACGTTGCAAATCCGATTGACCAAGAAGTAATTCGCTCATTCGTAGCAACATCTGTTCTTACAATTGCAATGTCAATTGTTGTTGCTCTAGTTGTAAGCCAACTCTGGAAAACAGGCGGTGATTGGAATGACTCTCTATTGCCTCTCATAAGTTCGGTTGCTGCTGGAATTGTTGTATTCGTTTTGGGTAGCGTTCTTATGAAAAGACCAGAATTGCACTGGGCGATTGGTAAAAGTCGATAACACCCATCTTTATTTAATAATCAAGTAAGGTATGATTCAAGTTCTCAACGCAAACAACCCATAATTGAGGAATAGAAAGTACAAATACCTGCAATGAGCGCACAACCAAAGAAAATAGTAGTTACTGGCGGTTCTGGATTCATCGGCGCCTACTTTTGCCGTTTCCTCAAAGAACGTGGCGATGAAGTAGTGATTCTTGACATTATCGAGCCATCCAAAAAAAGCCCACATGATAGGTTTGTACAGGGCGATATTCGAGATGCCGAAGCAGTCAGGGATGCTTTTGGGGGTTGCCAAGAAGTAATCCATCTAGCCGCGGCACACCATGATTTTGGTATTGAAGAACAAACTTATTTTGATGTGAACGAAGGTGGACTTGAAATCATGACATCTGTCATGGACGAACTAGGTATTACAAGCATCACGTTTTATTCCACAGTAGCAGTATATGGGGATGCAACGCCACCCCTGACTGAAGAAACACTCCCACAACCAGAGTCATTTTACGGAAAATCAAAACTTGCTGGCGAAGTTGTTCTTAAAGCTTGGGTGAATAAAGGGGATGGAAGACACGCACTTGTGATTCGACCTACCGTTACATACGGACCGGATAATTTTGCAAATATGTATTCTCTTCTTCGCCAAATCGATAAGGGTAAGTTTTTCTTTGCCAAGGGATCATCAAACATAAAAAGTCTTTCGTACATTGAGAACATCGTTCCAGCAACTATGTTCTTGCTTGATAAAGGATGCGATGAAAAATTTGCAATCTACAACTATATCGACAAGCCAGATTTGACGAGCGTTGAAATTGCGAAAACATGTTACGAATCGCTTAAGAAGCCGTTGCCCAAATTTAGACCCCCAACGTGGTTGCTGCTCCTTGGCGCAAAACCCTTTGATATAGTCATTGCTTTGACAGGCAAAAACTTGCCAGTATCAACTGCTCGTGTGAAAAAACTATTTGTTCATGAAACCAAGTTTGAAGCTCAGAAAATTCTCGATGCAGGATATGTTGCAGAAGCAAGTGTTCGCGAAGGTATTGACAGAACCGCACAGTGGTACAAGCAAGTTGGCGAGAATGAATCCGCTCAGTGGCATCAGCCCCCAAAAGAAATTTACAAAAAATAAATTATCCCTGGGTTAATCAATGTTGTTGGCAAGCAGGTCTGCTACGGTCATCCACTTAAAATCTCCGAGCAGACGTGACCACCGTTTGTCACATTTTTTTAGATTCAAGTAGTGACGAAACGTGTGTTGCTTACTGATGCCTTTAACACGAGGTTGCCCCCCATCAATTTCCCATGGGTGAATATAGAACACGTATGGCTGGTTCTTTTTGAGTATTCGTCTAACGCCCGCGCGGAAAATAGGGTAAGGAAGTAAGCGGAAATACCCGCCACCAGCCCACGGCAATTGTTTGCCCATGAAGTCAAGACAGGACACGCAAACTTCATAGAACCCTTCGCGTATTTCTTGTACAACAACTCCGCTCTGTAGCCCACTTAAACTGCCGTAACGATCGTGGGCAATGGTTGCAAATGAAGAGGAGTCGTATGTATAACCTTCTTCTTGAAGAATGTCGATTGTCCAGTCAGTAATCGAGAAGCATGGCGCGCGGTAACCGATAACTTGTTTGCCCGTTAAGTCTTCAAGTATTTTTTTTGCATCGCTGATGTCTTTGCGAAATTGATCATGACTTAAGTCGTACGCAAGTTCATGGTTGTAGCCGTGGCTTGCAATTTCGTGACCAGCAGCAGCAATTTTCTTAATCGTTTCTGGATGTCTCTCCGCAATCCACCCAAGACAGAAACAGGTGCACGTAACATCGTTTTCACTGAGCAACTCTAACATTCGATCGACATTTTGTTCCACTCGTCTTTCATTTGATTCCCAAAGGTTAGGGTCAATGCCTAGGTTTTGAACTTGGAACCAATCTTCAATGTCAATGGACATGGCAGCTGGTGTTGTTTGTGTATCTTTCCAACTCATAGCATCGTGTGTCCACGTTTACGAAGTGCTCGAACATCCTTGGGTTTAGGGAATGAGAAGTATGATGCATTACTCATATCAAGTGGAGTTGCTTGTAAGCTGCCCTCTCCAATTGAAGTAAGAACATCCATCATGAGTCGCGCACCCTCTTGCTTTGTACCAACTATTACTCGGTCGAGTGAATCATATTCTTTGAGCGGGAATTCGAGAGTCTTCAGGATTCCGCCAGCATCCAATTTTTCTGCCATCTCATGTACGGTAATTGTTGCATGAGGCTCTCCATGAAGGAGTTGCCAAAAGTTAGGCATCATGCCACGATAGACGGGGAGCCTTCCGCTATGAATGTTGATGCACTTGATTCTAGGGACGTCGAGGATTCCACGTCGGAATATTTCTGGAGCAGCAACTGAAACGATGACGTCTGGAACGAGACTTGAAGCAGTTTGGATGTACTCCTGATCGTTAATCGAAGAGGCTGGAATAAGGTCGATATTGTGTTTTTGCGATTCCGTTTTAATGGATTTGCTTCTTACTTTTACGCCGATAAAACGAAGGCTAAGTCGAACAAAATCAATCAATCCATAGAAGCGAAACATCCTCCATGCGGTTTTCCATATTGGTTCATGAAATGCATCCACAATAGTTATTCCGATAATATCAAGCTTATCACGCGGGTATTCGTCGAAAAAGACAGAAAAGAACTGTACCACGTAGAGGGGGTCGTCTTCTGTAACAAATAGCACGCGAAGCCGATCGTTCGACTGATTGGAACTGGTTTTGCAGTTGTTTTCTGAACTCATAAGGGGATTTCGTAGTAGTACTCACTTGGAAAAACAATCATCGACCTATTGGCTGTTAGGCATCATAGGAATGCCACATCTATTGTGTGTTTCTGAGTCATGATTCTTCCGATAGAGAGTTTTGGAGTTATATGGAATCAACAGAGAATAAACAAAATGCCGTTGCAGGTGCTCAGACATCGGCCATGGAAAAAGCCCCCCCAGAGCGTCGAACGGTGTGGACACCAAAACAGAAACTCGTTCGGCTCATTTGGGGTACCCTTGGAAAAGCAATCTGGATTTGTCTACCGTGTGCTCGCAGTGTAGTTCTTCGTCTCTTTGGGGCAAAGATTGGTCGCGGTTGTACATTTTCTCGGAGCGTTGAAATCATCATTCCATGGAATTTAACTGTTGGAAACAACTGCCATGTTTCGGAACGAGTAATTTTATACACACTCGGCACGATTACTCTCGGTGACAATGTTCGTATTGACACAAAGGCGCATCTTTGCGCTGGGAGCCATGACATGCGGGATACAACATTTCCGTTGACTCGCCCTCCAATTACAATCGGCAACGATTCGTTTGTAGGCATTGACGCGTACATAGCCCCAAACGTGTCACTTGGGCCGAACACTATTGTGCACCCAAGGGCAAGTGTTTACAGAAATGTTAATGGTAATTGTGAGCTTCAAGGGAATCCTGCGAGAGTAATCGAGTGAACCAAATTAGACCATTTTTATGGAAATACTTTGGTGCTCCGCTTTATGCGTTCATCCCCCACATTGCGTATCCAGTGCGAACAAATCTATTAAAGTTGTTTGGTATGAAGTGTGGGCAAAGGGTTCGAACGCGAAAGGGCGTAACTATCGATAAACCTTGGAATGTAACGGCTGATGACTTAGTAGTTTTTGGTGACAACTCGGTCATTCGGGCAGGCGAACCAATTCACATTGGAAAACGATGCGTGATTAGCCAGTATGCACTATTGATAACAGTTGTTGGAGATACTTTGACTGCGGGTAAAACAATGCGCAGGGCACCAATCAAAATTGAAGATGATGTCTGGGTGGCTACTGATGCAGTTGTTATGCCAGGGTCGCATATTTCCTCAGGTGTAGTAGTAGGAGCAAGGGGAATGGTTGACGGTCAGCTCCCTAGTTGGACAATTTGTACTGGAGAACCCGCAGAACCACGAACAAGTCGTGTGTTGTACGAACAAAACTAATGTCTAACATCGAAGTCATTATTCCAGTAAAAAACGAAGCAATCAATTTGCCGTATGCACTTGAAAGTGTTTTACAGTGGGCGGATAAGGTGTGGGTTGTTGATTCAGAATCTACAGATAATACATCTGCTATTGCTCGAGACGCTGGCGCCGAAGTAGTCGTACAGCCATGGCTAGGTTACGCAAAACAAAAAAATTGGGCACTTGATACCCTTGATTTAAAAGCAGATTGGATTTTCTTCCTTGATGCTGATGAAGCGATTCTTCCTGAGTTGCGGGATGAGCTTCTTGCAATTGCGAAGAAGCCAATAGACCAAGTTGTTGAGTCGGCATTTAATATCAATCGTTACTTTATCTTTCTTGGAAAACGCATTAGGCATTGTGGATATTATCCAAGTTGGAATGTGCGATTCTTTAAACGGGGGAAGGCGCGATATGAAGAACGAGAAGTACATGAACACATGGTTGTGGATGGATCGGTCAAAGAACTTCGCGGACACATGGAACATTGGGATAGACGAGGTCTTGAACTATACATGGAGAAGCACAACCACTATTCCACACTCGAGGCGAAGGAGATACTTCAACAAGAAAACAAAAAAGATGAAACAATTGACGCAAAATTTTTCGGGAACCCCCAGCAACGCCGACGTTGGATTAAGCGCAATATCTATCCAAAGTTACCCGCGAGGTGGTTCTTCCGTTTTATATGGATGTATTTTCTTCGCTTGGGTTTTCTTGATGGAGTAACAGGGTTTCGATTTTGTTTATTTATCTCATCGTACGAGTTATTAATTTCACTGAAGACTGTCGAACTGAAACAGGAACAAACTGATGGCTGCTGAAGATAGACATATAAGCCCATACACAACACAAGAAAAGGTTTGGCGACTGCTTTGGGCAATTATGCAAAATACACTTTTTCGATTTTCATTCCACACTTGTAACAAGTGGCGCATATTTTTACTTCGTTCTTATGGCGCAAAAGTCAATTACGAATGCATGATTCGTCGAACAGTAAAAATCGAATGTCCGTGGAATTTAACGATGGGAGAGAACAGTTGTCTTGGAGATGGATCGATTGTGTATTGTCTTGGAAAGGTTACGATTGGCGACAGAGTTTCTATTTCGCAAAATGTACATATATGCGCAGGTACACACGACTATTCGAAAAATGACATGCCACTGTTGCGGCCGCCAATTACTATTTGTGACGATGTTTGGCTTGCTGCTGACAGTTTCGTGGGGCCAAATGTCACGGTTGGTGACTCAGCAATTCTAGGCGCGAGGGGTGTTGCTATGCGCGACTTGGATCCGCACACTATTTACAGTGGTAACCCTGCAGTCATCATAAAAAAACGTCCATAATTCTTCCTTTGAGGAAGACGCAGATGCATCCTCATGGGTTACCTCAGAGAAAGAAGCCACGTATGTGGGTGCTGTTTTTCTACAATTATCCTTATTTCACTCAAAAGTATCGTTTTTAGCCACAAAACACCTCTGCATCTTCTTCTGAGGTTACATCAGAGGTAAGGCGGGGATAGTCTTTATTG
>JABHWX010000056.1 GCA_018657585.1 Phycisphaerae bacterium | reverse complement strand
AATTACAATCATGCTTGCACTAGTTGGGACACTAGCGTTTGGAATTGGACCGTTGGCTGACCATTTGTTGACGCTTGTTAGCAATGCTGCTGAAACTTTCTTCGCTTGAAGATAGTATCTTTGCAGAAAGTTTGGTGGTCTTGAGATAAACGCCACACTGAGGCTTTGCTCAATCCCTAGCGCGTGTTGCGCCCCTCAGTGCCGCATTTAGGCGGCGAAATAACCTCTGTTTCAAGACCAAATCAGTCTGCTGAAACAGTGAGTCAAACGGATGGAAACACTGGGTCGTTTCAAGCCAAACCCAATAGCAACAGTGCGTCAACAATTTCAGTTACGGAATCCGCCACCATCCCTCTTAATTCTGGGCCGAATATTGAAACCGCCAGACAACTTGACGAAACAATGGTTCACTGGATTATGGAAGGGGCTGACACGCGCAACGATGCGATTGAAAGGGCCGCTTTGTTATTGACTCGCAATCTTTCTGTTAGCGCATTACTACGCTGGCAACTTGAATTGTTAGCAAGTGAAGGTCAAGCTGATTCTTGCAAACCTGATGCGATGCAAGGTATCAGCAGAGATGTGACAGAATTCCTGCTGACTTGTGACTGGCAAAATGTGTCAACTGGCTGGTCGCCAACCTTGGATGCTGCCAATAGATTACTCGTCGGTGAAGCAAATCGGCGCGATTTGAAATTGGTTGCATTGGCGGTTCAAAATGGTGCTCCAGATGAATGGGATGCTCTTATTGGTGAAATCGACATTATTCATTAATTCAACTTTCCCGGGGTTATTATTTTGCAAATGTGCAGTTATTATGCACAAATACCCAATTTACCTTTATAGGTTAAGCCCTAAATTGACAACATGGAACAAAGTGTGCGGGGGTTAATTGCTCTGTTGCTGACATTGATGCTTACCTTACCGGGAAGTGTTGTAGCCAGTGGTGGTGATGATGATGAAAACGATGACGATAGTGATAATGACGCTAACGGCAGTGACGAGGATAATGACGATGACGAACGAGAGGACAGAGAGAAACACAAAGTTGAAGTTGATGTCTCGGGAGATGAAATAAAAGTTGAACTGAAGCGGGAAATCGGTCACGATGAAACCAAGATCGAGTTCAAGGTTGACCTTTCAGAGGCGAAATTCAAATTGAAGTTTGAAGAAGAAACCGGTCAATTGGAAACCGAACAAAAACTCGAAGTGGTGATGCAACGCCTCTTTGAGTATGTCGATGCGAACGGAAACGGAGCATATGACGAAGGCGAGATAATCGCTTCTGGCTATCGAATTGGTGATTCTGGTGACTCACTTTCAGACTCTCCGGACAACGGTTCGGTAAACTGGGACCAACCAACTCTTAGTGACATCACAACAGGTGGGGTCTCTGGCAAGGCTATGAGTGCAAGAGGTTCTATTGGGGCTGAGAGTGAAGGGGTCTTCGGTCTTGACATCAAAGTATATGGCGACTTTACAATGATGAATGGGAGTCAACTTCTTCCGACCGAAGTCAAGATTGATTTCATAATTGAGAATTACCCATACACGCAGAACGACAGCGTTCTTGGACTGTTACTCAAAACCAAAACCAAGCAAGAGCAGGAGCGGCAGCACTCAGACATTGATGATGACGAAGAAGGAGTTGTTGCCTCCTCTAGCACCGATGTTAACGCCATCAGCCTTGGCTTTTCATGGAAACAGACTGCAACTGTCGACGGAGTCGACCTGCCTGTTCACACTACCGTATTGAGTTCCGAGACTGAGACAAGCGCGGATGAATTTGAGTTCAAGCAACGCTTCGTACTTGGATATGCTCGCGGGGATGTGATTGTTCATGACCCGGTTGCAGGGGTTAGTTATGCCTCAGCGGCAACAGCAGCAGTGGATGAGGGAAAATGGTACAACCTACCTGGCTTCGGTGTAGTGGCTACTCTTACGGCATTCATGGGTACTGCAATCCTAGTTCGACCTCGTACTGTGAACCGAATTAATGATTCAGATACTGTTTTAGATTCTTT
>JABHWX010000055.1 GCA_018657585.1 Phycisphaerae bacterium | reverse complement strand
TTGGCGTCTTCCTTACTCCACCAACCTAAACTAGTGGTTCTAGACGAGCCGTCAACAGGTCTGGATCCAATGCAACGTTCTTCGTTTCATGATTTGTTACGTGAAGTTTCTTCAAATGCAGCAGTGCTGTATTCTTCACACCACTTATCTGAAGTGGAAAGTACGTGCGATTCGATAGCAATTATTAACCATGGAAAACGTATCGCAAATTATTCTTGTGATGTTGTTAAAGAGGAAGAGACACAGATTGTTGAAGTGTCCTCGATTGAAGTGGCATCTTCAATTGGAGCAACAGTTATTACTAAACTGGAAGGGGATTGGGTGCGTTGTTCAATTGAGCAACCAAGAGAAAAAATAGCTGGTTTGGTTCAAGAGTCTGGAGGGTCTATTCGCTTACTAAAGCCTGCTGAAAAAACACTTGAATCAATATACGTTGAACTTATCAACAACGAAAGTGCGCAGGAATGAAAAAGATTTTTGCCATCTGTTTTAGAGACATTCATTCATTGCTTGTTGTTCCTACTGGCGCAATAGTTGCAGCATTGTTTGTATTCTCATCAGGTATCGTTTTTGTTGCGAAAGTTTTGTCCCCAAATACTATTGCTTCATTCCAGCCGATGTTTGAATTTGGAGCTTGGCTTTTATTGCTTTTGTGTCCGGCAATTACGATGCGACTTGTTGCGGAAGAACGGCGAGTTGGAACATGGGAACTACTACTTGCTTCACCTGTTTCATCGTTCCAGTTAGCCAAAGGCAAATTTTTATCAGCGGTTTTGTTCCTAGCAATTGTACTCGCAACGACATTTCCCCTCGTTGTAGTATTGGAACTGTATGCAACGGTTGATTACGGTGCAGTTGCAAGCGGATATCTCGGTTTATTTTTACTTGGAAGTGCTGTCATAGGTACAGGCCTAGTTGTTTCTGCATGCACCAATTCTCAAACGGTTGCATATCTAGTTACAGCTTTTGTTTGGTTAACGTTATCACTTTCCATGAAGGTGCTTCCCGCGTATGTGCCAACGAGATTCGCAGATTTTTTCTTTGCCGTAGACCCCGATTTGCGTACGGCCCCGTTTTCTATAGGATTAATTGATTCGGCAAACATTGTGTACTTTCTTTCTATAGTAATTGTTTCGGGATGGCTAGCAATTGCAGCAATTAATCGCACAAGAGGAGCAACATCATCAATAACAAAAATCGTTTTTAGCATCGTGTTACTTCTTGTATCACTTGTTTCTATTAACAGCATTTCTATGAACAACAACGTTCGATTCCGGCTTGACGCAACAGGTTCTCGTGCATACACCCTTAGTGAACAAACTGTAAACCTACTTTCTGGAATTGAAAATAGATGGAAAATAGTTGTACTTCTTGATGACTCTACAACCCCAAAGTCTGTCGTAAGACAAGTTGATGAAGTCCTCAGAAGGTACGAACAAGCATCATCAAATGTATCTGTGCAAAGAATTAACCCTTCTGATGTATCTTCTTTGAATGAATATGAAGCTTTGCTTCGAGAATTGATAGCGTTGTACGGAAATGAGTTAGAAGTATCTGAACGTGCAATAAATAATGGAATCGATGGCTTCTCGTCGCTCATGACTTTTGCCCTTAGTACTTCTGCATGGGCGGAGTCACTTTCCCAATTGCAATCAACGAGAGAAGAGCAAGATACATTTAGAACACTTTCTGATGCGTTGTCGTTAGTTGGATCCGAAGGAAACTTAATTCTTGACGAAGTTCACAAAGCAATGGATGTGCACGATGGCCAACCACTTCCTCGGATTGAGTTAGCTCGGGATATTCTAGTTGCTGCTTCAGGTCGATGGTCGAGAGAATTGGCAGAAGTTGCTTGGTGGCTTTCGCAAGAGAGAAGTGATTCAGTTGCAACGATTTGTAAAAATGAAGTTCCTTCTTTTGAATCAATGTCTATTAGACTTGCTGAGGTTGACGATTCCTTACGTAGGCTAGGAGATATAGAAATAGGGCGACTTGCATCGCAGCTTGCGATTGGTGAGGGGGCACTTATTCTTTCTCCAGATCGTGCAACCATGATTCCCGCAAGTATGCTATTTCCCAAAAATATTGGTGGTTCATCGACAATAGCGATTGACCAACGGTTTCGCGGAGAACAAATAATTTCTTCAGCAATGCGATCCTTACAATCGGATGTTATGCCTACAGTTGTATTTGTTCATGCCGAAAAAAAATCATTGCTCGGACAACAACAAAACAATGTTGACGTACGTGCAGTACGTGGTCTTTTAGAGACGAGTAGATTTGGCGTAAGGGAGTGGGTTCCATTTGATGGTCCTCGCCCTATGTTGAATGATGGACCTATAGTTTGGGTAATTGTTCCACCGTCAAATCGTGCAGGACTTGCCCCAACTGCACGCGAACAACGATTGCTCGATGCAGTTAAAGGCTTACTTGCAGATGATGAACCTGTCCTACTCAATCTTCAGCCAAGCCTTCTTCCTCGCTATGGCCAAAAAGATCCATGGAGTGTTATTGCTGACTCTATTGGAATTTCTGCGGATACTGAGAAAGTAATATTGGAGCGTGTCGCTATTGGGCCAAATGCATTAGGGACTCAGCGTGGACAGATGGTAAGTGAAATGCAAGGCGATCATCTTATAGCTCGCGCTGTGAGTGGAAGACAGTTGTACCTGCCTTTGCCATTAGCGGTGAGGGGGGGCGAATCATTAATATCCGTCTCGCCAACTCCCGATCGTTGGCTTGATTCAACGTGGGAAGTGGAATATGCTCAGTTAGATGCAATCGTACCGTTTACCGATAGCGTTCCAATTGCAACAGCTGTGGTGCATCATGGTGGTGCACGAGCAGTTGTTGTTGGTTCTGGTGGGTGGTTGCTATCGTGGGCAGCAGATCGAGCAGTCTCTCTTGGTGGTGACAAAGTTGCGATGGTAAACCCAGGTAATAGTGAATTATTACTTGCATCTGTTGAATGGCTTTCTGGTTTAGACGATTGGATTTCACCAAGTCCAATTGGGCAACAATCAAGCCGTGTCTCAGGTCTTTCTCAGAGAGAGTATTTGATTTGGTCTGGAGTTTTGATTTTAGGGTTGCCACTAGCCCTTGTTGGAGCTGCAGTTATAGTATCGATGCGGAGGAACGAATGATTTCTACTCGAGATTTTTTACTTCTATTTCTTGTTGCAATTGTAAGCTCCTCAATCGCCATTTTTTTACGAGGGGCAAGAGGTACTCACGAAAACGTACAAGTGACTTCATTGGTGCAAGGGGATGAATTACAATTTGATTCGATTCAATCAATTTCCATTCGTAGAAATGGAAAGGCTGTGTTGTTTGAACGCAAAGACCGAAAGTGGTGGCAAGTTGAACCTTTTGAGATGAGGATGGACTTCCTATCGATGCAGAATGTTATTACTTCTGTGCAATCAGTGCAAGAAATTGGGAATGTATCTACAAAAACAGACTTGGACACAGTTGGGCTGGGCGAATCAGCGAACACAATTTCACTTGCAGACGATACGAATGTACTTGAGATTAAATTAGGAAGGAAAACCCTTGGTGGGAGAGCATATGCACAAATGAATGATGCCTCACCAGTTCTTATTGACCAATCCCTTCACAGAATTGCAATTGACATGGATTACAAACTTTGGCGAGATACTCGTTTGTTTCCAGACTTTGCAATTGATGGCGTTCGGATTGATAGAGTGATTAATGGCGACCGTTTACTTCTTGACCGAACAGGTGGCCGGTGGGAGATGTTGCAGCCAGTATCAACTCGCGTTGACCAAAATATATTGTTGGAATGGGTTGGTAGGATTGCAGCATCACACGTTGGTTCGTTTGTACAGGATGAGCCAAACGATTTAGCGTTGTTTGGATTACATAGTCCTATTGCAACCTTCGGGGTAGAAGATGGAAAAGGCACAACACACACCTTACTCGTGGGGGGAAGAGTCTCTGCAGGTTCAGAGGATCGTTACGTTATGTTGGAGGGAATACCTGTTGTGTTTAGAGTGCAATGGGAACCGCTTTTGCAATTATTTCCTGCGTCTGAAATATTTGTTGATGCAACAGGTAGTGCAGTTTCAAGATTTGATGTGAAACGAGTTCTTATCAGAACAGGGTCTGAAGAACTTGTGTTTGAACGAAATTTGGAGTCGTGGCTAAAAAGCGATGGTGTTCCCTTAGATACCGAAAAAGTCAACGCACTGATGACATGGCTGCTAGAAACAAAACCTCCGGAAGTTTCAATAGGCGAGTATCCTCGTGCAAATGAACTAGCATTAATTACATTGATAGGGTATGACCAACTTCCACTAGACACAGTTCGAATTGCACAGGCTGAAAATGGATTAGTTATTCTTGAGAATGGTGACAATGTTCTACGATGGCATCCCGCTGAATCACTTGAAGCACTTCGTCCGTTTATAGATTGATTTTATACCGTAGTACAGTATCAACACCACAGATGTCTTTATGAATACAATCGGTGTCCAACTGTTTGCAGATTGTATTCATATTTATTATTGGTTCTGTATTCGAAACTGTTGGTGCAACGAATATCCATAATTCATTTGCAAGTTTCTGTTCAAAGATATGTGTAAAAAGTGTTGCTCCACCTTCAACCATGACATGAGTTGTATCGAATTCAGATACAAGGTGCTGAAACAAAGGTGCAAGTTCAAGTACCCCGTTATTTGAAGGCAATTCAACGATTTTGCAATGAGAAAACGATGAAGTGTCCTGCCCTTTCTTACATGCGATTATTGTTGGTGCTTCGCTGTTGAAAATGTTCGCTTCTTTTGGGGATCTGAGATTAGGGTCAATGACAATGCGAATTGGTGTGCGAAATGCAGTAGATCCACGAGCAGTAAGTGAAGGGTTGTCGGCTATGACAGTTCCTACACCAACTACTATCGCATCGATGCACCCTCGTTCTTCATGAACAAGTTGCTGGCTTTCTTTTGAGCTAATCCACGGTGAATCACCAATAGGTGTTTCAAGAGAACCATTTTTCGTTTGTGCCCATTTACACGTTACCCATGGAAGTCCAGTTTGTATTTTTCTGGCAAAAGGGGCAAGCAATTCTTTGCAGAGTGCATCATCAAGAACGTCGACTGTTATTCCAGCGTTCAATAGCGTATCAATCCCTCCACTTGCAATGTTGTGAGGGTCTTTGGTTCCGATGACGACCCGCGAAATTTCTGAGCCAATGAGAGCTTCGGTGCAAGGTGGAGTTTTTCCTTGGTGGTTGCAGGGTTCAAGGGTGACATAAGCAGTGCCACCTTTTGCACTTTTTCCAGCCTGATTAAGCGCGTTGATTTCCGCATGTTCCTCGCCAAAATTTTCATGGAAACCTTCTCCAATAACTACTCCATTACGATCTGTGATGATACAGCCGACAAGTGGGTTTGGTTCTGCAGTTCCATGACCTTGCTCAGCTAGTTTTATTGCTTGGTGAACAAGGCTCAATTCATCTTCAACATTCATTGTTATTACACTGTAACCGTTTGGAAACGTCAAAGGGACACCCAAGTATTTGTAAATGTATTACAAATACTTGGGTGTCCCTTTGGGTCTATCGTGAACTGCACGGATAGTCTAAACACGAATGATGTTTATGCCTTAAGAACTTCTTTCTTGAGGTTTTCTGGCATCAAACGATACTCGGATGGCTCCATAGTGCTTGAGGCGCGACCTTGAGTCATGCCGCGAAGTACTGTGGTGTAACCAAACATTTCAGAAAGCGGCACTTCAGCGTTAATAATTCTCACTACCCCTCGTAGTTCTGAATCATTGATTTGCCCGCGTCTACTTGAGAGGTCGCCACTTACAGAACCGAAGAATTCGTCAGGCGTGGTGATGATTACCTTCATGATCGGTTCAAGTAGAGCCAAACCAGCTTTTGTGCAAGCTTCTCTGAAACCAAGAGCGCCAGCCTGTTCGAATGCAACTTGGCTTGAGTCAACCTCATGGTAGGAGCCATCTACAAGTTCGATGCAGACATTTACCATCGGATATCCACCAAGGATGCCAGATGATGCAGCATTTCGAGCTCCATGCTGAACGGAAGGAATATACTCACGAGGAATTGAACCATGTGAAATTTTATCTACAAAGACAACTCCATTCTTCATGACTAATTCTTGTTCTTCAGCTTCAGCAGCAGTCATTGGTCGAACGTTCATAACGACATCACCAAACTGTCCGCGACCACCAGATTGCTTTACAAATTTTCCACGAACATTTTCAGCAGCGCCCGTGATAGTTTCACGATAGGAAACTCGTGGTGTTCCAACGTTAACACCGATTTTTAAATCACGAGTAAGTTTATTTTTTACGATTTCAAGGTGAAGTTCACCCATGCCAGAGATAATTGTTTCTCCAGTTTCATCATTATAGTTAGCGTGGAAGGAGGGGTCTTCGCGACGAATTGTCGTGAGGGCTTCGCCTAATTTTTTCTTGTCGTCGTTTGTGATTGGTTCAATAGACATTGAAATCACAGGGTCTGGGAAGTGCATGCGCTCAAGGATAATCGGGTCGTTTATATCACATAGAGTGTCGCCAGTTACAGAATTTTTTAATCCAATTACCGCAACAATAGAACCTGCGCCCGCATAATCCAGAGCTTCACGATCTTTTGCGTGCATTTCATAAATACGCGAGACGTTTTCTTTTCGTCCATTTCCAGGGTTTAATACTCGGCTACCTTTTTCAAGGCGACCGGAATAAACACGGACGTACGTCAAGTCACCGTGCGAATCGCTTACAACCTTAAACACAAGACCAGAGAATGGTGCATCTTCGGAGTTGGGACGGCTGAGTTTTTCATCTTCATCACGAGGGTTGGTGCCTTGAACATCTGGTACTTCAGTTGGGTTTGGAAGGTATTCAATAACACCGTTCAACACACGTTGAACGCCAATATTTTTTAGCGCTGAACCACAATATGTTGGAAATGCGCGCATTTCAATAGTTGCTCGACGAAGTGCAGCTTTAAGCTGTGTTTCGGTGATTGCAGACTCATCTTCAAGATACAGTTCAGTAAGTTCATCATCAAGTTCTGCGATACGCTCAATGATATCGTGTCGCCAAATTTCAGCCATTTCTTGCATGTCTTCTGGGATGTCACGTTGTTCAACAACAGATCCCATGTCACTTTGGTCGAAATAGTAAGCTTTCATTTCGATGAGGTCTACGATTCCCTCAAAGGTATCGCCAGCTCCAATTGGAAGTTGAACAGCAATTGCATTTGCACCTAATCGTTCTCGCAATGTGCCGTAACTGAACTCAAAGTCAGCACCAATTTTGTCCATTTTGTTAATGAGACAAAGTCTTGGTACGTGATAGCGATCTGCTTGACGCCAAACAGTTTCTGATTGTGCTTCGACACCTTCCTTGCCATCGAATACAGCAACAGCACCATCAAGTACTCGCATGGATCGTTCAACTTCAATAGTAAAGTCAACGTGTCCTGGAGTATCAATGAGGTTTACGGTGTACTCGTCACCTGCATAATCCCAAGGGCAAGTTGTTGCAGCAGATTGAATTGTAATCCCGCGTTCTTGTTCTTCTTCAAGGAAGTCCATAGTTGCAGTGCCTTCATGCACCTCACCAATTTTGTAACTCTTACCAGTGTAGTAAAGGATGCGTTCGGTTACTGTTGTTTTACCAGCGTCAATGTGTGCGCAAACGCCAATGTTTCGAGTGTGAATTAAATTCTTTTCCATAGTTCTATGCCATTCGGACTAAAAAGCCCTATCTTCGATATCCTTTACCCAGAGTACGTGCGCTGGGTATATTTATGTAATTGTTTTTGCTAACACTATTTTGGATTGTTAAATCCGGTGGAGCCCAGGCTATCCTGAACTTCCGCATGGGGAAAATCAGTGCAGCTGGGCCTCTTCTTCATCTTCTTGCAACGGTAATCTCCTTCCGCTGCGCCGTAGTAATGCTACGACTGAGGCCTCGTGACGCCAATCTCGTAAATGCGACTTTCGCATAAAGAGTGGCAAGCCCCTTATTTTATACGAAGAAAGACACTCGTCAACACTTTTTTATGAAGAACGGACGAGGAGTTCTCGTTTTATGCCATTTTGAGCCAAAATTGGTTCGATTTCTTGCAGAAAACGACGCCCATCTTGTACGTAACCTGCAGTTGGTTTAAGTTCAGGCATTCTATCGATGAAATACCGATTGAAACGGAGCATTTGCAGCTCTCTTGTGTATTTGGCAATCATCGATGCAAGTGCAGCAGGCATGTGGCGTTCGTCGCTTTTTGAAGCAAATGTCATCGTAGCGAGCTTGCCATTAATATTGAGTCTATACCTGCTCATAGATGGATTTTCAATTAAAACTTGAATTTTTGCTTCAGGCCAAAAGAGTTGCAAATCATTTCGATACTTGATTTTCCCACCGTGCCTATCAATCATGAGTCTTGGATGCTCTGTTGGAAACTTCTGAACGATTCGGTTTGCGTGTTGCATTGCGATAGAAAAGTTCAGAGCAGATTTAGTAGCATGTGCAGTTCGTTCGTTATATTTTTCTACATCAACAGCAGTACACTCCATGTGCTCACAAGAAATGTTTGCTGTATCGAGAGCTGACCTTAATCGAGAACAATCTATGCGGAGCATGTTGACATCATTCCCAACAGGTAAGTTTGTGATAGATCCATACCAAGGAAAATTGGCGGGTGTGCAATGTAACTTGTTAAAAAAATCGGTATCACACGTTGGGGGTTCAATTCCCATAGCACTCATAAATGCAAAGACGCCTCTCTCAAGATGAGTAAGTGCTTTCTTTTTAGCATTCGATTTTAATTGCTTTGAATCGTTGACAGCGATTTTGGATTTAGCATCTTTACGTTTTCGGCAGATGATGTGATCGAGCATATCCCAGATGTCAGGTGCCCCATCTGCTGGGTCATGGTCTTTGAGAACAAGAACGCACGAACCAACGCACAATGGACCAAACATAGGACCATATCCTGCTTCATCAATTCCGCCGTACACTAGCATCATTCCATCATACTTTATGCTTGGCACCATGCCTGGCACAGGAAACGCAGTGGTGCTGCGGAATTTCGTAATTTTGTGCTTACAGCTTTGTGCATGAGTACAATGTGCGCCTATGGCGAAAGTACTCATGGCGATGTCAGGTGGGGTCGATTCTTCGGTTGCTGCTGCTCTATTGGTGAAGGAAGGGCATGAAGTGGTTGGTTGTTTTATGCGGCTCGGGGGTGCTGGTGAGGAACTTGATCACGATGTTACTATTGGACACAAGGGGTGCTGCTCGATAAACGATGCTAACGATGCTAGGACCGTGTGTGCGAAGTTGGGGATGTCGTTCTACGCCCTCGATTTCAAAGATGATTTCGGTCGAATCATCGATTACTTTGTCGATGAATATAACGCTGGCAGAACGCCCAATCCATGTGTTCGTTGCAATGATTGGCTTAAATTCGGCAAATTGCATGAATATGCAAAATCAATTGGAGCCGAATATGTTGCTTCTGGACACTATGCACAAATAAAAAATGGCAGTGAACTACATACTGGTGCTGATTTGACGAAAGACCAAAGTTATGTACTGTTCGGTACGGATCGTAATCGTATTGGAGAAATGATGTTGCCCATAGGTCATCTGCAAAAAAGAGAAGTCCGAGATCTTGCAAAAGATTTTAACTTGCCTGTATTTAACAAACCAGATTCACAAGAAATCTGCTTTGTGCCAGATGACAATTATGCAAATTTGCTTGCTAAAAAATCACCAGGCTGCTTGAAGCAGGGTGACGTTCTCGATACAGGGGGCAATGTCATCGGTCAACACGAAGGGCATCAGAAATTTACAATTGGGCAACGGCGTGGTTTAGGAATTGCAATGAGCAAACCGGTTTACGTTGTTGCAAAAGATCCCGTATTAAACACAGTTACTATTGGTGGAGAAGAGTTACTTAATACGAATACAGTTGTTGCAAAAGACACCAATTGGCTAATTGATGAAAGCGAAGATTGGATTCCGTGCACTGCAAAAATTAGGTACAACACACCACCAGCTCACGGAAAAATAAGAAAAGTTAGCGATACAATAGAAGTTCAATTTGACGAACCCCAACGTGGGGGTGCGACAGGACAGGCAGTTGTTTGCTATGAAGGCACAAAGGTTATTTGTGGCGGGTGGATTGAGAGTGTTTCATGATTGATTGGTCACTTCCGTATGCTTCAAGCCGAGAACCAATACTCGGGAAAAACCTTGTTGCCTGTTCGCAACCCCTTGCTTCATACTCTGGACTTGAAATGCTCCGCCAAGGCGGCAACGCTGTCGATGCTGCGCTTGCTTCAGCAATAGTGAGTACTGTTGTCGAACCGTGTGCAAATGGCATAGGAGGGGACGCATTTGCCATCGTCCATGATGACAACAAAATCTACGGCATCAACGGATCAGGAAAATCACCAGCTCTGATGCCAACTTCGATCGACGGCGAAATCCCATCCGTTGGCTGGCTGCCCGTTACAGTGCCAGGAGCTGTCGCAACATGGATGATGCTCCATGAACGGTTCGGACAACTAACACTTGACCAACTTTTTGCCCCAGCAATTAATTACGCTCGAAACGGTTTTTTGGTTTCACCCCAGACAGCTATTAGATGGAAAAATGGTACAGATCGTTTTCGTGATTCAAAGGCGTGGTGCGATACGTTTCTCTTTGATGGGAAGGCTCCCGAAGTTGGGCAACACATAACACTACCCGATCATGCGAATACGCTAGAAGAAATTGCAAAAACAAAAGGCGAATCGTTCTACCGTGGTCATCTCGCGGAACAAATTGATATGGCTTCAAAATCGGGGGGTGGATTTCTTCGCAAAGAGGATTTGGAATCTCACAGAAGTGAATGGGTCGAACCCCTATCAATTTCTGTGGGTAGTGCTGAATTCTATGAATTGCCACCAAATGGACAAGGTATTGCTGCATTGATTGCAATGAAGATTGTGCAATCAACTGGAGTTGAAATGGCAAATTGCGATACGCCTGAAGTGCTTCACGCCCAAATCGAATCGATGAAACGAGCATTCGCAGATGCGCATGCTTACGTAGCAGACCCAGATGTTTCTGGTAACTGTGTCGACTTGCTCACCGACGCGCGAATACAGAAACACGCTGCAACAATCACAAACGAAGCTACCGATATCGACGCGAATACTATTCCACGGTACGCCTCAACGGTGTATCTTGCAACAGGTGATGAGAACGGCATGCAATGTTCGTTTATTCAGAGTAACTTTGAAGGCTTTGGTTCGGGCATGGTTGTTCCAGGAACAGGAATCGCTTTGCAGAACCGTGGTCGCGGTTTTTCGCTTGACCCGAACCATCCAAACAGTATTGGTCCCCGAAAGAGACCGTTCCATACCATTATCCCCGCATTTTTAAAGCACAGTGATTGCCAGTTTGGTGGGACACCATTCGGTGTCATGGGAGGGCCGATGCAACCTCAAGGACACTTGCAAGTTGTATGCAGAATGGTTTTTGCAAAACAGAATCCTCAAGCTTCACTTGATGCACCTCGATGGAAGTTGATAGGCGGCAAAAAAGTTGCGATTGAACCAGGATTCTCAGAGGATGTCTATTCAGCACTCCGTGCGCGTGGGCATGAACTCATAATTTCTGAAAGTCGAACAGTTGCCTTTGGGGGGGGGCAAATTGTGCAAGGAATCTCCGATGGGTATGCTGGTGCAAGCGACTCAAGGCGAGATGGGCAAGCAGTAACAATGTAATGCGAATGTCATCCACACAACCTCGCCCACCCGAACCCCTGACATGACCCTATAATCTCGTATACAGGAGACACACAATGACTACCACGATTGAATATCTTGGAGATAATGCTGATAACTTACTGAGTTACAAAGCGAAAGTCTCATCAGACTTGCTTCATCTTCCCGGAAGCGACTTTATTGATCGCACTTGGAAAAACAGTGACCGAAATCCTCAAGTCCTACGAAATCTTGCATCCATCTACAACCACGGCAGGCTTGCAGGATCTGGATATGTTTCCATTCTTCCTGTAGACCAAGGTATTGAGCACTCAGGCGGTGCTTCGTTTACGCCAAATCCGCTCTACTTTGACCCTTCAAACATCTGCGAACTTGCCGTAGAAGGCGGTTGCAACGCAGTGGCTACTACATTTGGTGTTCTTGGTACTGTAGCGCGCGACTATGCACATAAAATTCCCTTTATTGTCAAAATCAATCACAATGAATTGATGACAAGTCCAAATACATTTGACCAAGTAATGTTTGGTTCTGTGGAAGAAGCATGGAATTTAGGTGCTTCTGCTGTTGGTGCAACTATTTACTTCGGTTCAGAAGAATCAAGTAGACAAATTCAAGAAGTAGCACAAGCATTTGAGATGGCGCATCAACTTGGCATGGCCACAGTACTTTGGTGTTACCTGCGAAATAGCAACTTCAAAGTAAACGGGACCGACTATCACGCATCTGCAGACCTAACTGGTCAAGCAAACCACCTTGGCGTCACCATTCAAGCAGACATCATCAAACAAAAACTGGCAACGAATAACGGTGGATATATAGCTATGAACGAAGGAGGAACTTCCTTTGGCAAATTCCACAAGGGCATGTATGAAGACCTTTGTACAGATCACCCAATTGATTTGTGCCGTTATCAAGTGCTGAATTGCTACAGCGGACGCTGTGGATTGATCAACTCTGGCGGTGCATCTGGCGAAAACGATTTTGCACAAGCAGTTGAAACAGCAGTAGTGAATAAACGTGCTGGTGGATGTGGATTAATCTCAGGAAGAAAAGCATTCCAGCGTCCTATGAAAGATGGTGTGCAATTGCTTGGTGCAATCCAAGACGTCTTTCTTGACGATTCTATCACGGTCGCTTGATCTGCTTTTCTGAGTGCTTACATTTAGCTGGTTGCGATTTGTCTAACGGGTTTCGCAACTCGAGATTCTTCCATGCGTCGTTGTGATTCAACAACAGAAGTAAACTCTTCACCAAAACGAATCAATCGTAAACTGTTTGCAATAACAACTACATATCCAAGTGCGTAGTAAAACGGAGTCACCCAGATATTGATATTACCAGTTGCAGCAAGTGCTAACCCAATAATTGCAAGTAGCAAAGACGCTCCGATGTTTTGAGCAATGACACTTTTTGTTTTTCGAGCAAGTGATATAAGGAAGGGTATATTCCTAAGATCGTCATTCATCAACGCAACGCCCGCACTATTTGTGGCGATATCGGAACCGCTTAAGCCCATCGCAACACCAACATCAGCAGTCGCAAGAATTGGACCATCGTTAATGCCGTCACCAACAACAAGCGTGCTGTGCCCGCGACTAATCAGGTATTTTAACTCATCGTGTTTTTCTTCAGGTAAGCATTCTGCTTCAATCGAATCAACACCTACAGATTGAGCAACTCTCTTGGCAACATCTAAGCGATCTCCCGTAAAAATTGCTACTCGCCTTACTCCATTTCGTCGCATATTTTCGACAGCTTCAGCTGCGTGAGGGCGGAGTTTATCTTCAAGGCCAACTGCACCAAGATACTCAGTGCCTCGCATGAGATGAACGCTCGACATGCCTTCAATTTTTTCTGAAACAATTGTGACTTGCGATGATATAGCATCGTTTAATGTTTCAAGCCAAGCGCCACGACCAGCGTATATATCAGCACCGTCAGCATGCGCAATAACTCCACGCCCATGTACCTCTTCGTATTTCTCAACATTCCCTGGTGTGATATTCGCTTGAATAGCAGTCTCAAGAATTGATTTTGCAAGAGGGTGGTTGGAATGTTGTTCTGCATCTGCAGCTGCTTGCAATAGCGAAGCGCCTTCAACACCTTCAGCTGGTGCTAAGCGACTGACCGCAAACTTGCCTGTGGTGAGCGTGCCCGTTTTGTCCATAATTACGGTATCTACACCAGCGGCTGCTTCAAGTGTCATAGTGTGCTTAATCATAATGCCAAGCCGCGCAGCAGCAGCGAAAGCAGCAACCATAGCAGTAGGGTGCGCAATCAAAAGACCACCAGGACATGTAACAACAAGAACAGTAATTGCGCGTACTGCAGCTGCCCCGCGAATTGCTTCATCTGCATTTCTGCTTGTAAAGAACCAAACCACAGCAGCAACCATCACAACTATGGAAAAATAATACGATGCAAGTTGTTCGATAAGTTCTTGTTTTTGTGTTCGTGTCGATTCGGCTTCGCGAATTAAAGATTCAACTTTACCGATAGTAGTCTCTGCCGCTACCGCAGTAACCTTTACATCGATTTGTCCTGTTAAGTTTGTTGTGCCCGCGTAGACCTCCGTTCCATTTTGCGCTTCAACAGGAACTGCTTCTCCGGTAAGGGAGGCTTGGTTAATATCAGAATTACCAGAGATGATGACACCGTCGGCTGGAAGGTTTTCGCCAGGTCGTACACGAACAATCATGCCGATAGCTACTTCTTTGAGTGGTGCTTCACGTTCTGCATCACCCTCGATGATTCTTGCCATTCCTGGAGTAAGGTCTACCAAGTCGCGAATGGCACGCTGTGCGCCCCATGCAGTTCGGCTAAGAATTAGGTTTGCCATCCAAAGGAAGAGTGCAAGGAAACCCGCAGCAAGATACATACCTGCAGAAAGCGCAGCAACGACAGCAAGGGAGGCAAGAGCGTCGCTCGATGGTTTTCCCTTTTTTATCTCACCCCATGCTCCAGATAGAAGTGGAATGACGAGAATAATCGCACCGATAGATGCTGGAATTTCAGAAACAAGGGTGTGGGCGCCAAGAAGTTGCCCAATCCACGATACTGCCAGTAAAACTCCACCACTTAAAGCGATAAGGAGCCGACGTTCAAGGCGCTGGGCACCAGCAAAATCGCCAAGTTGTCCATTTGTGTCATCGCTGGAATTAGCGCGTAAATCAGGGGAAAGTGATGTTTCAGTCATAAATAGGAAATCCTCTTTGATTCTTACCTACTATAGGCAGTTTCTCGGGGCGTTGTTCGGTTAGGATTCTTGTAATCTTATGAGATATACGGTTCAAATGAAAGCGGGTACAACATGACAGCAGTTGCAGTGATTGGTGATGGGCAAATGGGGCTTGTTCTTGCAGATGCCCTGGTTTGTAGAGGCATGGATGTCCGTCTCTGGGGGCCCTTTGAAGATAAAGTGACTGATCTTGCAATGTCGAGAAAATCACCTCGATTATCAGAATTTACCCTAGATGAGTCCGTACTTGTAACAAGTGATGGTAATTCAGCTCTATTTGGAGCAGATGTAGCAATTAATGCAATACCTACCCAGTTCATCCGAGGAGTTTGGGAGGACCTTGCGAGTAATGTACCAAGTGGAATTCCGATTGCATGTGTAGCCAAAGGTATTGAAATAGAAACGCAAATGCTTCCAACACAAATTATTGAGGCATCGGTACTCGGCGGACATACTACTTGTGTTCTTTCTGGCCCAACGATTGCTACTGAACTTGTTAGACGACAACCCGCTGTGATGGTTTCAAGTTCTTCAGATGACGGAGTTGCTTCAACAATTCAAGATTTATTTGATGTTCCTTGGTTACGCATTTATACACATGGCGATCCGCTCGGAGTAGAGTTAGCTGGTGCACTCAAAAATGTAATTGCAGTTGCAGCTGGAATTTGCGACGGAATGAAGTTAGGCGACAATGCTAAGTCGGCAATGCTTGCGAGAGGATTGGCAGAAATTGCACGACTTGGTGTAGCCATGGGCGCACAATTGGAGACGTTTT
>JABHWX010000054.1 GCA_018657585.1 Phycisphaerae bacterium | reverse complement strand
CGGAACAATCACCCTGGGTTCTGGAGCCAGTGCTCCATCTGGTACCAGCATTTCTCTTCCAGAGACAACACTGGTTCTGCAAAGCGACCTTTCACTTACTGGAGCAACGCTGAAGACAAAGAATACAACATTTACAACAAATGCTAATGCACTGACGCTCTCAGGTGGTATCCTGGAAGTATCAGGAGTACAAGATTTAGGCGGAGTGGTTCCGGACAATTCCACCATCCTCCGCTTGGCTGCAAATTCCACGATTAATGACAACGCTTCCCTGTCTGTCGGCACACTTGACTTGGCTAATTTTACTTTGACGCTCGATGATCAGATGGCAGGATTGAGCATAGGACAGCCGGTGACCCTTGATGCTGCAGGAGAGCAGATAGTGACAGGCAATGCTGATTTGTCTCTGAACGGTGGAATCAGCGCTACTGCAGGAACCCTCTCCTCTACTGGCGGAATCCTGAGCCTGCCTGGCGGAGCAACATTAGCAAGCGGAACCTTATTCAGCACCTCAAACACCACCATTAACATCGGAGGCATCTTAGAAGTTGCAGACACCTGGACCAGTACCAGTACAAGTATTTTATTGACAGACAATGCATCTCTTTCCAGTACTGCGCCCCTGAGTTTGGCAACATTGGACACTAACGGTTATGGCTTAATGCTGGAATCAGCAACAAGCGACCTCACAATTACCGAAGGCGTTACAATTAGGTACCCAGCAGGAGGGGGACCAACGATAAATTCAGGTGAAGCAGATTTGACACTAAATGGTTCTGTCAACGTGCCCGATGGGGGAATCCGCTCCAGCGGGGGTACAGTTACATTTGGAGCAGGTTCAAGTGGAGCTTCTTTCACAGACAATTCAGGGATGATGCTTGAGGATACAACTCTTGTTTTGCAGACAGCTCTCGATCTTCCGTACCTTCATTTCACTGGTACCTCCAGTTTTCAAACAAATGGCAATACCCTTAATTTGAAGTATCTTGAAATTGGAGTGCAAAACGAGCTGGACTTGACAAATGTTGTTACCAATAACGAGTCAGAATTATTTTTGTTAGGTAACTCAGCAATTACCAAAACCGGTGATCTTGTTTTTAAACAAATTGTTAACAGGGGATACACATTAACGCTGAACGCTGCAATAACTAGCCTGACTGCAAAACACATCCATATACCCAATCTTCACGATTCAAACGAACCCAACTACTTGGCAAGCACCGGAAAGCTCCTGGCTCAGGGTGTTGATGTGACTCTAAGGAAACAAATATACTTGAAAAAAGGAACAATTGAGATGGGTGGCGGGACACTCACTTTGGAGCAGGACGGGTATCTTCAGGAAGATGGTGTACTTGACCTGAGCAATAGTGTTTTAGAGATTTCAGGACAATTTAAGAATGACGGAGGAACATTAACCACTTCAGGAAGTACTTTGCGTTTGAAAGGAAACACCTATCTTGGCAATGGAGGGCCAGTGACATTCGCAACTTTTGAACCAAACGGATGGGGTTTGAAATTAACTGATAATACAACTCATTTGACGCTGGCCGGAGATGTTTTACTTCAACCAAACGATGAATCCTGGAACAACATGACGGATTCATCATCGCTCGATTTTGATGGGACGAATGATTATGTAAATGTTGCTTCAAATTCTTCCCTTGATTTTACAGGTAGTTTTACTGCAGAAGCCTGGTTTTATAAACGTTCAGGTGCTTTTGGTGGTTTGGCAAGTCAGTGGACTTCTGCAGGGGGGAGGCGGTGGGAATTTGATGTTACAGGTGCTGGGCAACTCATAGCAATTATTAGTGATAATGGTAATAACAAATTCCAACTTACAACTGTTGAAACTATTTCACTAAATAAATGGCATCATGCAGTGTTGGTCTTTGATGCTGGCGGAAGTTGTATTATATATTTGGATGGCGAAATTAAAAGTGTTACGCAAGATGGAACACTCCCAACTTCTGTTAATAATTCATCAAAAGATTTAACAATTGGTAAATCTTTATGGGGAGGTAACAAATTTAAAGGTGCCATAGACGAAGTCCGTATTTGGAATGTCGCCCGTACCCAGGCAGAAATCCAAGCCAATATGAACAAGGAACTTTCCGGCAGTGAAAGCGGTTTGGTTGCCTATTACAAAATGAATGATGGCAGCGGAACATCACTGATTGATAGCAGCAGTAATTCAAATACTGGAACCTTAACCAATATGACAGATGAAGGTTGGGTTGCAGGCAATCCGAGTGTCACAGGAAGTAACTCAGCAAGTCCTTTTGCAGTAATCGGCATTGAATCGAATGAAGCCAGTTTGACAATCAGCGGGGCTGTGACTTTGAGGGACAACGCGAGTATTCAATCTTCGGGTGGTGCAATTAACTTGAACGGAAGTTTAGCTATTGAAGATGGAACTGCCGATGTAAGCGGCGGGACATTAAGCCTTGCCGGAGGAAGTGTTGGAGCAAATGGATTGATTGAAGTCGGAGAGCAGGGCAACCTTAGCCTGGGTGGGAACCTGGCAGTTGCAGGAACCCTGGATTTGAACGATGGTGCAACTATCAATTTAGCAAACAATGCAACTGCAAATCTCTCAGGCGGACAGCTTGAACTGGCAGGAAGTCACGTCCTGGATGGTATTACAACGAATGCAAGCACAACTCTTCAAATTAACTCATCCGGATCAATATCACGTACAGGTTCAGGTACAAACACAGTAGGCGATCTTCTCCTAGTCCCTGCGGAAGGTTCTT
>JABHWX010000053.1 GCA_018657585.1 Phycisphaerae bacterium | reverse complement strand
GGCATCTTGGAAGCACATTTACAAACATACTTTAAGACACGGCAATCTGCTTTTCTTGCAGTGAATGCCAGTTGTGAGGCTCATTTTATGGCGACGAATACGGTACGCGATTTTTCAAAACGTGGCGATGCAATTCCTGTACCACCTCTCACTAAAGTTCAAGGCGAAGCCTACGAACGACTCATTCAACTCACCAAAACACCACACGATAGAGAACCAATTGGTCTCGAAGCACTTCTTCGTGAAGTCTTTCCTATCGAAGCGTACGACGGTTCCATGCGCGTTGAGTATTTGTATTACAAACTCGACGAACCGCGGTACACAGTTGACGAATGCAAAGAACTCCGACTCACGTACGGTCGACCATTTAAAATTGGTGTCCGATTTGTTCGTGATGGAATTGCAGAGGTTTTAGAAGAAGAAATTTATATTGGCGAAATACCACAACTCATCGGAGGTGGTGAATTTATCATCAACGGTTCAGAGCGTTGTATCGTTAATCAACTTCACCGTTCACCTGGCGTTGACTTTTCTATTCAGGATGACACTGGCGATCGCCAATTGCACAAAGCAAGAATTATTCCTGAACGTGGTTCATGGATTGAAATTGAAGTTACGAAAAAAGATGTCCTAGCGATGAAGATTGACCAATCTGCAAAAATTGCTGCAACAACCTTCCTACGCGCTCTCGACGAGGACTTCAGCTCAACCGAAAAAATCCTAGATAAGTTCTATGACGTTCAGGAAATCTCTGTAAATAAACTCAAACCAGAGTTTTACTCTGCTGAGCTTATCATCGATTCAGAAACTGGCGAAGAACTATGCAAAATTGGCTCGCAGATTGGCGACGCATTCGACGCCATCATGGCATCACCAATTAAGAAAATTTCCGTCATCGCTGATCCTGCCGATCCACTTATCTTGAATACCCTTGCAGTTGAAAAACTTGACTTCCTTGCAGATGCAACGGAACACGAAGCAGCTCTCTTGAAAATATACGGTCGGCTACGCCCAGGCAACCCACCGCAAGTAGACAAAGCTAAATCTTTGTTTGCTGACAAATTCTTCGATGACAATCGTTACCGACTAGGCAAGGTAGGACGTTTCCGCATTAACCGAAAGTTTGATATGGATGTTCCTGAAGACGTCATGCACCTAAGGCCGGACGACTTCAATGCTGTTATTGATTACATGCTTGACTTACGCGCCCGTAAAGATTCTGCACACATTGATGATATTGACCATTTGGGCAACCGTCGCCTCCGAACTCTTGACGAACTTGCTGTTGAAGAAATGCGAAAAGGTTTCCTTAAACTCCGCAGAACCGTACAAGAACGTATGAGTGTTAAGGATCCAGATGAACTGAACAAAGTCGCTGATCTTGTTAACTCAAAAGCAGTAAGTTCCGCCATTGACTTTTTCTTCGGTCGAAGTGAATTGTCGCAAGTAGTCGACCAAACAAATCCACTTTCAATGCTCGTTCATGAGCGTCGACTCTCTGCACTTGGACCTGGTGGTCTAAACAGAAAACGCGCTGGCTTTGAAGTACGCGATGTTCATATCTCTCACTATGGTCGTATATGTCCGATTGAAACACCTGAAGGCACAAACATCGGTCTTATTGCCTCACTTGGCATTTATGCAAAAATCGACGATTATGGTTTCATACAAACACCTTACAGATCTGTTCAGAAACTAAAGGCCACTGATGAAGTGCTCTATCTTCGTGCTGATGAAGAAATGAACGCCGTTCTTGCTCCTACAGAAGTCCTCGATGAGAAAAGTAGAATTAAATCGGATCACGTAGTGGCTCGTCGAAGTGGCGAAGTAACCCAAGTTGACCCTGGCGAAGTCAGGTACATTGACATTTCACCGAAGCAACTCGTTGGTGTATCTGCTTCTCTTATTCCATTCCTAGAACATGACGATGCAAACCGTGCGCTGATGGGTTCTAACATGCAACGCCAAGCCGTTCCCCTCATCATTCCTGACCCTCCGATTGTAGCTACAGGTATGGAAAAAATTGTCGGCAACTACTCTGGCATGTTGGTTAAAGCAAAACGTGCAGGAAAAGTAACATTTGTAGATGCACGAAGAATTCTTATCGACAACTCTGATGAATATATTCTCAAAACCTTCCGTGGTTTAAACGAACGCACCTGCCAGTCCCAAAAACCAATTGTGAAAATTGGTGACACCATCACCAAAGACCAAATCATTGCAGATGGCGCTTCAACCGTTGATGGAGAACTCGCCATCGGCAAGAACATCTTAGTCGCATTCAACACATTTGACGGTTACAACTTTGAAGATGCAATCGTCATCAACGAACGTCTAGTAAAAGACGATGTGTTCACTTCCATTCATATTGATTCTTACGAAGTTGAAGTGCGAGATACAAAACTTGGCAAAGAAGAGTTCACATGCGATATCCCAAATGTTTCCGAACGCCAACTGATGAACCTCAACGAAGAAGGCATCATACGCGAAGGCGCACGTGTTGGACCTGGTGATATCCTTGTAGGCAAAGTTGTCCCAAAAAGCAAAAACGAACTCACCCCAGAAGAAAAATTGCTTCATGCAATCTTTGGTCGAGCAGGTGAAGATGTCAAAAACGAATCGCTCAATGTCCCTGCTGGATCGAGCGGTGTAGTTATTGGCACAAACCACTTCAGTCGACGCATGCACCTTGACGCTGATCAGAAAAAAATGATTAAGCGAAAGATGGATGAATACGAGATTGAAATGCTTAGTAAAGCAATCGTTCTCTTTAGAGAAATGGTTTCTGAGATGAACGAAATTCTTGGCACTGTGATGGTAGACCCTTCAACACGTCAAAAGGTTGGACTATCAGATAACGCTGCCGTTATCAAAGAACAAATTGAAGGGTTCACTGATAAATGGATCAAAGGTTCAAAAGATACTAAGGCAAAAGCATTAGTTGTCCATGAACAATTCTGGCCACGAATCGCTGCAATCCAAAAAGAAAGCAAACGACGGCTCGAGCATATGAAACGCGGTGACGAACTGCCATCTGGTGTTCTTGAAAAAGTAGTCGTCTATCTTGCAAACAAACGTTCCATTTCTGTTGGTGACAAAATGGCTGGGCGACACGGAAACAAGGGTGTTATTGCACGAATTGTTCCTGAGGAAGACATGCCATTTATGGAAGATGGCACTCCCGTTGACATTCTGCTTAACCCACTCGGTGTGCCTTCACGGATGAACGTCGGGCAGCTTCTAGAGTTACACCTTGGCTGGGCTGCTAAAGTTCTTGGATTCCAAGCTGTTACTCCTGTTTTTGACGGCGCAACTGAAGCTGAAGTTCTTGGTGCAATTCAAGAAGCAAACGACTCTGTCGTTGCCAAACGAAATGCGTTTGAAGAATCTGGCAAAAACCCTGGTGGTGCAAGAGAAATTTTGGCTGAAATACCATTCGCTGGAAAAGTTCAACTTCATGATGGACGAACAGGCGAACCATTCTCACAACCAACTTCTGTTGGCGTCATGTACATGCTGAAATTACATCACCTTATTGATGACAAAATTCACGCACGCTCAACGGGACCTTACAGTTTGATTACGCAGCAACCACTCGGTGGTAAAGCAAGAACAGGTGGTCAACGGTTCGGTGAAATGGAAGTATGGGCATTGGAAGGATATGGAGCAGCGTATATGTTGCAAGAACTTCTCACAGTCAAGAGTGACGATGTTGAGGGACGAACCAAAATTTACGACTCCATTGTCAAAGGCACAAATGTTCTCGAAGCTGGAATGCCAGTTGTATTCGATGTGTTGTGCCACGAAATTAGAGGCCTTTGTATGAACATTGAGTTGGAGAAGGATCAAGAGGAAACCGGAAGTCTTCTCTGATCCAACTTCGTTTTAGTACGCAGCAATCTTCAACAACGATTAGGAATAAAGAACTATGTCTGAACATGTCTTTGATAAAGTGAACGATTTTACCTCAGCCCGCATTGGCTTAGCTAGCCCTAGCGATATTCGAAGCTGGAGCTTCGGCGAAGTTAAAAAACCTGAAACTATTAACTATAGAACGTACCGACCAGAAAAGGACGGGCTTTTCTGTGAACGTATTTTCGGTCCAGAACGAGACTACGAATGTGGTTGTGGCAAGTACAAAGGCACAAAATTCAAAGGG
>JABHWX010000052.1 GCA_018657585.1 Phycisphaerae bacterium | reverse complement strand
ATGAGCCGGTATCTGGCTTAAAGGTTGTGGTTGTTGTATCGACGCCTTCAGACGTTGTTGCCTGCGACAACTTTTTTAGTTTGTATTCTTTCAGAGCAGAAACAAGTTCTTCAGGCTTATTGCTTATCCTTGATGCTGTTTCTGCAATTCTATCTGCAGTCGACCAAAGGTCGTTCCGCATCGTTTGCTCGAGAGCTTGTGCTAACTCAATACATGTCCAATAATCTACTGTTGTTTCTAGCATGATAAATACCTCTTTTCAGTAATCCCGCCAAACCCTATCGGCAGCAACAAGTCAAACGCTTGAACACTTCATACAGTTCGATTTCAGGTATAATTTCTCACTATTTTGATAATTTCACCCTTTAGACCCCGCCTACAGCCTATATTTTTTCCAATTTACCTCTGAGGTTACCGCTGTGTCTTCCTCTGTATCATCCTGTGTGTTTTCCTCTGTATCATCCTCTGTTCCAATCATCAAGTAGAGGCAAACATGACTTTATGCTGCTTTACGGCACATTCACAGCTGTTTACCTCTGAGGTAACCTCTGTGTCTTCCCTTGTGTCATCCTCTGAGGTTGCCTAGAATGTAAGGCTAGTTTATTATTGGACCGTGAAGAGAATTGGGGTGGAATGCACTTGTACGGGTTGCGAAATTGTGTGTTTTCTGGTCTAATTCGCCGTTCCCCACCTAATTTCTGCGGGTTCGTACTTGATGGTCAAGTGCTCCCCAGCGGGTGTTGTTATTAAGAACTGGTGATTATTGTATGGCTCGTTACCTCGGACCCAAAGTTAAACTCTCTCGTCGCGTCGGTGTTCCAATTGCGGACATTCCTAAGCACACTGCAAAACGACAACTCACTCCTCCGGGACCACATGGTTTCCGTGGCCGTAGGCTTAAGGATTATGGTGTTCGTCTTGTTGAGAAACAAAAACTTCGATACCACTACAACATTCTTGAAAAACAATTTCGCCGATACATTGCGCAAGCAAGTCGCCTTCGTGGCAACACCGGTGAAGTTCTTCTACAACTATTAGAACAACGACTTGATAACGTTCTACGCCGTGCAGGTTTAGTCCGCACGATTTGGGCCGCTCGTCAAATGGTTGTTCATGGACACGTTCTTGTCAATGGCAAGAAAGTTGACCGACCTAGTTTTGCTGTTTCAGAGGGTGATGTCATCGGTCTTAAACCAAAGGTACACGATCTTGCTCGTGCGAACATGGAAACATTAGCTGGCCATATCGTTTCCGATTGGCTCACCATGAATCCTTCAGAATTGACATGCAAGGTTGTGGTTCAGCCAACGCCTGATCAAATCCCGTTCGACGTGAACACAAACCTCATTGTTGAATTTTATCGTTAATCAATAACCGGATAGGACCCGCTACTTATGTTTAAGTTCCTCCGCAAGTACAGCGTTTGGATTCTCGGTTTTGGCGGTACTTTGTTGCTTATCGCATTTGTAGCACCAAATGTCATTCAGCGTTTCGCACAGGAAGCAGGTACAGCAGGTACCGTTCAAGCTAAAGTTGGTGATGGCGAAGAAGTTGGCTACAAAGAGTGGCAAAACAACCAAATTCAAGCACAAATTATTGATGATTTCTACAGTTCTATAATCAAAATAGATTCACCATCGCATTGGTATTTGCTTACTCGCGAAGCTAATTTAGCAGGAGTCACCCCTGCTATTCAAATTCCTACCGATAGTCTAGGTATTTCAGAAGTCAACTATATCGCAAGTCAATCCGGAGCAAGCCCACAAACTGTACTCCAAACGCGGGCAAACTTACAAGGTGTACAACAACTAAAGCGCATGTATCAATCTGCTGGTAAGTTTTCTGACCGAAGACTTGGCAAAGCTGCAGATGACTACTTTTCGTCCGCCGCTATTGAAACTGTTGTAATCCCTGCCACTCCGCAAGACAACGGTTCATTTTCAACTGAAGCAATGCAAGCACAACTTGACGCCTGGGCGAACACGCCAGAAGGCGAAGGCAATTTTGGTTTTGGCTACAAACTACCTGATCGATTTAAAACTGAATGGCTTGTTATTCCTTCCACAACAATTACAGCATCAGCAAAAGCGAGCCCAGAATTTTCAACAAAAGAACAAAGGAAATTCTGGCGAAGAAATGAAAATGACCCCCGATTTCCTTCCGTTGGAACTTCGACAATCATTCCAGAAGATGTTGCAAATGCATATCTTGAGCAACTTACTGCAAAAAAGCGAAGTGAAATTGCTCGCAGTGCTTCTGAACATTTACGAAATCCTCGAAGAGGTTATAGCCAAACAGATGGTTTTATCAACTTGCCAGAAAACTGGATTGAAAATCAGCTTTCGTACGAAAGTCTAGCCTCTGCTTTGCAAAATGAATTTTCTATTGCACTGCCAGAGTACGGTTCTATTTCAACATGGACAACTGCTGAGAATGCAGGCGCTACTCCCGTTATTGGTTCGCTCATCGCAGTGAATCAAGGTGATAGAGCTATTGATTTTAGAACGCTTATTAACGCAGCCAAAGAATTTGAAGGCAATGGAACTTACCGCATTCAAGAAAGCGTTTCAAGCCCAGTACTTGAAGCGACGAATGGTGACCTCGTCCTCTTTAGGCTTACCGAAACTGATGCAGCCCGAGCACCTCGAAATCTAGAAGAAGTTCAGACACAAGTAGAATACGACCTTGGTAGACTTGCAAGATGGGGGACTTTACAAGCAGAATCTAGCGTCATTGAACAAAATGCTCGCGAACATGGGCTACTCGCTTCGTCAGTTGAATTTGATGCTGAAGTCAGTGCGCCAAAACCAGTATCCATGGT
>JABHWX010000051.1 GCA_018657585.1 Phycisphaerae bacterium | reverse complement strand
TTACAACTTCGATTTATTGAAGACGAACAACAGCACGTAACAGGTTTAGAAATGATAGAGGGCGAAGAGTCTCGTTTGTTCAATCGTGTTTCAGAAATCTCAAGAGAAACGCCTCAAACAGCGGAGCATGTTCTTGCTGCATTTGATTTGCAACAACGTGGCGAAACGCTTGATTCACTTGGAGCATTTAGGTTCGATGGAACGGCGTATTTGAAACAATCTGGTCTTCATGGAACGCATTCTATTTTGGTAGACACGTCGGGTCGTTTTTTGGGTGAATCCGATTTTGAAAATTCCCTCTGGTTCCATACGAGTGTAGTGGGAGATGAAGGAACAATGCATACCTCCTTTATTGAACCAGAAGAATTAGATGCCAATCAACTTAAGATTATTCAAATCGGTTCGCCACTTGCGTGGGCTGGAAATTGGCCAAGTCAATGTAGTGCTATTCGTTTACTTGATGAAGAAGAATTTGAAGGCAAAGCGGTGTGGACATTACTGCTGGACTACGGTGACGACCCTGCAAAGACAATCGCAATTGATCAGAAGACGGGTGATGTGCTTGTCGTAAGGTCTAAAAATGCTATTCCTGAAATTGGTGGATTCTTGCCATACAAACTCGTGTACCGAGACTTTGAAAAGATTGATGGCGTTCGCGTTCCAACTAGAATTACAGAACAAAATGAAATGACTGGAGCAAGCGAAAGTACATACGTTACGATTAAAAGTGGAATTGAAGCTACGGACGACGCATTTAAAATCTAACTACGTGAGCGACCAACACCTTGGATCGCAGGCGCTGATAACGAATAATCTTCTTGTTGCTTAAGAAATTACACTTGTTTCCACTTGGTACCGTGCGAGTAATTACAGAACCCAAAAAATAGTAAAAGGATTCAGAATGTCAACCAAGTTCAATTGTACAACTACCGCATTGTCAGCAGTACTCATCGCTTCGTTCGTTGGAACAACAACTTCGATTCTGCACGCTGAAGGTATTAAGCCAGATGCAACACTACTTCGATTTCCTGACGTTTCTCAATCTCACATTGTGTTTACATATGCAAACGACCTTTGGCTTGTCCCAAAATCGGGGGGGTCGGCGCAGAAAGTTGCTTCACCTCATGGTCAAGTAATGTTACCGCGATTCAGTCCTGATGGAAATACGATTGCATTCGTTGGCAATTATGAAGGTGGTCGAGATTTGTACACATTGCCAATTGATGGCACAAATCCAATTGAAACTGCAATGCGTTTGACCTATCACCCATCTACTGAATTGCTTTCTGACTGGACACCAGATGGCCAGTCCCTCTTGTTTAGTTCAAATGGATATACAGGCATGAGAAGAGCGCCTGAAATGTTTCTCGTTAGCCAACATGGAGGCGCGCCAGAAAAACTTGCAATTTCTTATGGTTCAGCAGGTGCACTAAGTCCGGACGGTGAGTGGATTGCATACACCCCAGAAAATCGTGACATGCGTACATGGAAACGGTATCGTGGTGGTCTTGCGTCTGATATTTGGCTGTTTAATTTAAAAACAAACGAATCTATTCGGATGACAGACTTTGAAGGAACGGATACACAACCAATGTGGTCTCCAGATGGCAAGGCAATCTATTACCTTTCTGATGCAGGGCCATCGCATCGATTAAACATTTGGAAATACAATGTTGCAACGCAGCAACATTCACAGATGACCAATTACAGTGACTACGACGTAAAATTCCCATCAATCGGTCCTGGCTCTTATGGCGGTGGAGAGATTGTATTTCAGGTTGGATCTGATCTTGTGTTGTATAACCTCGCATCAAATCAAACTCAAGTTGTGAATGTCGTTATTCCTACAGACAGGCCCACATTGCGTGCGAAAATGGTTGACTTTTCAGAGTACATCAGTGATGGCGAAATTTCACCAACAGGAAAACAAGCGGTTGTTGAAGCACGAGGTGACATTTGGACAATTCCTGCAGAATCTGACAAGGGAATAACTCGAAACCTTACTCGCACTTCTGGTGTTGCAGAACGCGATCCTTTGTGGTCACCCGATGGTCGCTGGATTGCATATCTATCTGATGAAAGTGGCGAATATGAAATCTATCTCATGCAATCAGATGGGAAAGGCGAGACTCGTAAGTTGACGTCAGATAACGATGGTTGGCGGTACATGCAAACATTTACGCCAGATTCCAAACACATTGTGTACTCGGATAAGGCAGGAAATGTATTCTTGTTAGAAATTGAGAGCGGTGAAACTAAGAAGATGTTTACAGATGTCTGGGCGCAAACACCGTCAATCTCAATCTCAGGTGACAGTGCTTGGATTGCAACATCGCTCATGCTCGAAACGGGAACGTCTGCAATTTATTTATACAACATAGAAGAGGATGCACTTCACCAAGTCACTGAGGGGTTCTTCAATGCCAAAAGTCCAGTGTTTGATCGCAATGGCAAGTTTTTGTATTACGTCGCTTCAATGAATTTTACGCCTGAGTATTCTGCAATCGATTCCACATTTATCTATAGCGATAGCGATAGCATTCTTGCTGTACCACTGAACGCAGAAGTCGAAAACCCAGCGTTAATGGAACTTGATGAAGAGACGTGGGAAGACGAAGAGGCAGATGAAGAGGAAGACGAAGAAGTCGCGGATTCTGAAGAGCAAGAGGAGGATGCAGACGAAGATGAAGAAGTGTCTGATTCTGAAGAGCAAGAGGAGGATGCAGACGAAGAAGATTCCGAATCAGAGGAAGATTCAAATTGGGATACAGAACATCCTTTGTTTGGGAAGTGGAACGGCACAATAAGCGGTTTTGCTGCGCTTGGATTGCCCGAAGATGAAATATCAATTGAATTAATTTTCTTTGTAGATCACGAGGGCACCATTTCAGGAACCGTTGAAGTAATGGGTGAAACTGATGACATGGACGGTGAAATGACCTTTGATGTCGCAACTGGTGAGTTCTCTTCTACTTCGACAGAGAGTGGGATTACATCAATCATGAAAGGTGTTGTCGATGGGGATTCATTTGAAGGAACATGGCAGATGGTCGAAATGGGCATCTCTGGTACATGGGTTGCGTCAAGGACTTCAAGAGATTTGTCAGAGGAAGATGCGCCATCAGATAACGAAAGCGATGAACCAGTCGTCATTGATCTCGAAGGATTTCAAAACAGGGCAATCTTGTTGCCTATTAAGCCCGGTACGTATAGCGCTTTAACGGTCAATCATAAAAACCAACTTTTGTTCATGTCCATGGGTGGTGGAATGCCATCGATTAAGTTGTATGATATTTCGGAGTTTAAAGACGGTGTAAAGAACGTCATTGCGGGGATTGGTGGATATTTCATTTCCGGTGACGGCAAGAAATTACTCGTTCAGGGTCCAGGTGGCGGTGCAATTGTAAAAGCTGCTTCTGGCCAGTCACTTGCAAAGCCACTGGACACAAGTTCAATGGATTCAAAAATTAACCCCAGAGAAGAATGGTCGCAGTTACTCAGAGACGCATGGCGCATCCAACGAGATTTCTTTTATGACCCAAATATGCACGGTGTTGACTGGGAAGATATGTATGTTCGATATGCAAAAATGCTTCCAGACTGCACGACGCGTGAAGACGTGAGTTACCTTATCGGTGAATTGATTGCAGAACTCAATGTTGGTCATGCGTATTATGGGGGTGGAGACGAAGAAGAATCGCCAAACGCTTCAGTTGGTATGTTAGGTGCAGACTTTGCACTTGACGAAGATGCCAATGGTGATGTCGCATACAAAATTACAAAGATATTTGAAGGTGCAACGTGGGAGGCAGATGCAAGAGGCCCACTGAGTATGCCGGGCTTGGAAGTTGAAGAAGGAGATTATCTTCTGGCAGTGAATGGTTTAGAAATCGACGCTGATGTCGATGTGTACGCAGCTCTAAGTGGAACCATTGGAAAAACAACTGTACTTACAGTAAGTGACATTGCAACATTCGGTGGAGAACATGAAAGAGAAATTGTAGTCAAACCACTCCGTTCAGAATACAACCTACGATATCGCAATTGGATTGAAACGAATCGCAAGTACGTTGCCCAGATGACAGATGGCAAAGTCGGATATATCTACGTCCCAAATACAGGCATGGATGGTCAAAACGATTTGTTCAGACAATTCTATGGTCAGATTGCAAAAGAGGGGATCATTATTGATGAGCGATGGAATGGCGGCGGTCAAATTCCAAATCGATTTATTGAGTTGTTAAATAGACCAAGGACAAATTACTGGGCTAGGCGTGATGGAAAAGATTGGCCATGGCCACATGATTCGCACCAAGGCGCAAAAGTGATGTTGATAAATGGTGCCGCAGGTTCTGGTGGTGATATGTTTCCTTGGCTCTTTAGAGAAGCGGGACTGGGAAAAATAATTGGCACAAGAACATGGGGTGGGCTTGTTGGTATATCAGGAAATCCAGGTCTAATTGATGGTGGCTATACCTCAGTGCCGACATTTGGGTTTTACGAAACAGATGGCACATGGGGTATCGAAGGTCATGGTGTCGAACCAGACATTGAAGTGATTGATGACCCCGCATTGATGGTTGAAGATGGGAATCCATTAACGCCTGATGACCCTCAATTAGATGAAGCGATTCGAGTTGTGCTTGAAGAAATCAAGTCGAATCCGTATGTCGAACCATCACGTCCAGCGTATCCAGACCGTAGTGGTATGGGAATTACGGACGAAGATAAATGATCCAAATATAATATGAATCAAAGGAGTGCAAAAAGTGCGAGATATTATTGCAGTAATAGTTGGTTGGATTGTAGGTATGGCAGCAAACATGAATCTACCGTTACTCGCAGGGACCCCAAGCGCCAATGAGAATAAGTAAGTCTGACACGTTTATATTGTTGTCATCGTTTAAGTCGGCAGGAGATTTGCTTAAACCCCATTCACCAATTAAGAATAGTACGTCTGATACTGTCACTTGATTGTCACCAGTTAAATCTTCAATGCAAACAGGTTCGGGCTTTGTATGTGTATCGAGATATTCAAATAATGCGTTTATCCCTTCAGTAGAGAATGAGGGAAAATGCCCACCGCTGAAGATTTCCCACAACTCAGTGGACCCAGCTTGCTCATTGTCACACCCTTCATAAAACCAACGCGTTGTCTCATTAAACAGAATGAACCAATCAAAATCGAAAGACCCGCCGTCCGTTGCAGTTGTCGAGCACCCGTTGTGCGTAGCCCAAAATTCAGTTGATGTGTTTACGCCAGGATAAGGTGTAAATCCAATCAATCCACCAAGCCATAAAATGATGGGGTCAAATGTGCCGTGTATATTTAGGACATGGATTGGTTCTTCGGGCTGGCAGTTTGAAGGGTCATACCACATCGCTCCTGCAATACTTACGATAGATGCAAACGTACCTGAAGCTTCGCAAGCCATTCGATGGCACATGAATCCACCGTTCGAATGTCCAATAAGATGAATTCGCTGCGGGTCGATGTTGTAATTCTTTTGAATCGATTCTACAAGGGCAAGTAGGTACCCCACGTGGTCTGGGTTGTTGTCCCACATGTCGCAGCATGCTTCGGTTGCATTCCAATAAAATTCTCCAAGTCCGTCTTGACTTCCATTGGGTTTTGCAAATACATATCCTTTATTATTCGCATCTTCTTGCAATGGAAGCAAAATGTCATACCACACAGTTGTTAATGGCACGTAGCCATGTAAAAAAATAATAAGTGGAAATTGTTCCGCAGGATCGTAGTCTGAGGGAAGGTAGACTGGGACTTTACTTGGTGGCGTCTGATTATCCCATTGCGCATGAGAATGCGCAGACGCAAAAAGGAATAGGAGTAATAGTGATATGTTTCTCATCCAAATTGAATTGTACTCCTTCCGACTCGAATTCAAAATAAAATATATATATTTTTATAAAATGGAACCCCACAATCAAATGACTGGGGGGTTCCTTTTTATCGTTAGTTCTTTATGCGTTTAGTTAGACCATTCGATAATGAAATCCCAATTGCTGTTTGAAGTAGCATCATTCCATAACCCAGTGTTATCACCAAGATGTAACCAATTCTCAGATCCCCCCGAGTTATTTGGTTCACCGGGACTCCAGTTAGTAAACACCCAAGATTCTCCGGTAACCCATGTCCATCCACCATCAGGTTCGGCGTAATCTGGCGAGGACGTGTCTTGGAATCCACCTATGTGAGGAGCAAGAGCCCCATTATTCAAAAATTGTATTGACAGCCAATCCTGCTCATTTGAATTCGTAACCGTTGCCAAATGCCCATCTAAAGAATTTGCATAATCTGATGCTTGCTGCCACGTATAATTCCCAAGAACAACCAAGTACCAATGCCCATTACCACCATCTTCAACTCGCCATTGCACTGCACCCTCAGGCGGCCCGCAATCTATATTTGTGCATTCATCCCAACTTGCAATTAATATGAGTAGATCTTGGATTTTCACAACGCCATCAGCATTGAAATCACCAATAGGTCCAGCAGTGCCCCAATATCCAATCAAGGCAAGTAGGTCGTGAATATTCACAGTGCCGTCACCTGTAATATCAGCGATGCATTCGCATTCGTCAGGGATATTGTTTAGATTAATATCTTCCGAAGTCCCGTCTGCAATGTCACAATCATCTGGCACGCCATTTAAGTTGCAGTCGGAAACACAACCTGCATCGACATCACACGAATCTGGAATTCCGTTGTTGTTACAGTCAATTGCAGCACCAGTCTTAATATCCCAACTGTCTGGAAGTCCATTGCCGTTGCAATCAGGTTCGCATTCATCTGGAATACCATTGCTGTTCACATCGGTGCTTGTACCATCTGCAATATCGCATTCGTCTGGAAGCATATTTTCATTGCAGTCAAGCAC
>JABHWX010000050.1 GCA_018657585.1 Phycisphaerae bacterium | reverse complement strand
CAAATAATCCGGCAGTACTTGGATTCGTAATCATGAATGCAGCTATTTTTTCAGCGCCAACATTCTCAATCACTTCTTTCAAATGCGCTAAATCCGTCTGCCCATTCACGGTGCGAACTGTTTCCACTGAAGCGCCACACATTGTGCAAGATGCTGGGTTTGTGCCATGTGCAGTATCCGCTGCAAGGACCACCGTTCGATTCGATTGACCATGGTCCGCAAAATACGCGCGTATAACTTTCAACGCCGTGAACTCACCATGTGCTCCAGCCGCAGGTTGCAAAGACACTTCATGCAAGCCCGCAATTTCTTCAAGCATTGTTCGCGTTTCATACAACAAGCGTAGTGCGCCTTGAATGTCCTCTTCATCTTGCAAAGGATGCAAACAAGCGAATCCTGGAAGCGCTGCTCCCCATTCATTAATCCGTGGGTTGTGCTTCATAGTGCACGAACCAAGTGGATAAAAATTTCCGTCAAGTGAAAAGTTCCGGTCTGAAAGATGTGTGTAGTGCGCCATCACATCATGTTGCCCGAACGATGGCAGATTAGTACATCCACCAGAAATTTGTTCTGGCACTTTCGATTCAGGAACGTCAAGAGGAGGAAGGTCTACGCCAATTGCGCCCTCGACATGTTTCTCAAAAATAAGAGGTTCAGTCGGTCTATCGCCGCGTGATTGTTTTTTTATTGCTTCAGTAGTTGTCACGGCGAAATCTCTCTGAACAGTTCAACGAGTGCATCCATTTCATGCTTTGTTCTTTTTTCTGTAACCGCAATAATTAGCTCATTTCCTGAACTTAACTCTTGCATGCGCCTTCCTGCAGCGGCAACCCCAGGAAGTACTCCACGCGATTTGCAAAATTCAACAACTTCTGTCACATCGCACGGGCATTCAACCGTAAATTCGTTGAAAAATACACCTTCATATTTTAATTTCCAGCCATCCAGTTTTGCAATTTCATCTGCTAGGTAATGTGCTTTGTGCCAACACTGTTCAGCCATTTCGAGCAAACCATCACTCCCAAGAGTTGTCATAAACATCGAAGCACGCAATGCCATCAACCCCTGGTTCGTGCAAACATTACTGGTTGCTTTTGCGCCTCGAATATGTTGCTCGCGTGTTTGTAAGGTCAAGCAAAAAACCCGCCTTCCTTGTTCATCCGTCGTCATCCCGACAAGTCGACCTGGCATTTTTCGGGTGTACGATTCTTTCGCAGAAAGTAACCCTAAATATGGTCCACCAAGATTGAGTGCATTCCCAAGTGGCTGCCCTTCGCCTGCTGCAATATCTGCACCACACTCACCGGGTGTTTTCAACATACTAGATGCAATTGGGTTGAATACGGCGATTGCCGCAGTTTTTGGTGTGTCGTGCGCCTTGCTAAAACAACCTTCCCAATCTTCCACCTGCCCCCAAATATTCGGAGACTGCACAATAACCGCTGCTGTTTGTTCTGAACAATTCGATTCAACAGTGATTGGATCGATTTTCCCGTTTGTCGCTTCGAGAATTTTGATTGTTATGTTTAAATCAGAAAGAACCGTTCGCAGCACTGCCAAATATTCTGGATGCAACGTCTCAGCGACAAGCACTTCTTTTCTTCTTGTAGTGTTGGTTGCAAGCAACGCTGCTTCAGCAACGGCAGTAGCACCATCGTACAAACTTGCGTTAGCAATATCTAATCCTGTCAGCCGTGCAATTTGTGTCTGGAATTCAAAAAACGCTTGCAAAGAACCCTGCGAAGCCTCTGGTTGGTACGGGGTATAGGAAGTTAAAAATTCACCTCGGCTAATCAATTGATCTATAAGTGCAGGGTAAAAATGGTCGTAGGCACCACAACCCATAAAACACGCCATATCATGTGCACCATGATTATGCGACGCCATTTCAGCCAAGCTTCGTTGAAGTTCTAGTTCACTTAACGCTGGCATAAGATCTAGACCATCAGCACAGCGAATTGATTCAGGAATTGCCTCAAACAACGCATCTACATGGTCTATGCCAATCATTTGAAGCATATCTTTACGATGAGATGAATTTAATTGGGTGTAATCCATGTGAGGTACTCGCTGTTTAGAAGCGGTAAGTATAAACTCTATGGCATGCTACGACTCATATTTACTACAGTTCTTTTTTCCTTTCCTGCATTCTCCCAGCCCACTGGATCAGTTACAGATGGACCTTTTTCCCTTCGTTCATTCAGACCAGAATCGACGGTCGATGATGACGCTTTGGAAGCATATTTTGACGAAGCTAACCCCCTCGCAGTTGAGTTTTTTGAGCATCTGACTTTACTAGCAAACCCATGGCTCGGAGGTCGACAGCCGGGTAGCGAAGGAAGCAAGCTTGCAGGACAATACATAACTTGGAATCTAGAACAGTTCGGCTTGACTCCCGCCTTTAGTCAAAACACTTCTTGGTACCAGCCATTTGATTTTGATCTTGATGGCTCACCTCCAATAGTCAATAAAGCATTCGTTTCTATTGAAGATATGGCACTCGTTGATGATCGAGATTTTGTTGTTTTAGGAAATAGTGGTTCGGGCGATGTTACTGCTCCAGTTACCTTTGTTGGCTACGCAATCGAAAATGGCGAAAATGGATACTCTAGTTTCGACGACGACACTGATCTCACTGGACAAATCGCCCTCATGCTTCGGTACGAACCTCTCGATGAAAATGGCGTGAGCCAATGGACAAGTAGGCGCTTCGGTCCACACTCCAACATTAAAGACAAAATGAAAGCCGTCATAGAGCGAGGCGCTATCGGTGTCATGTTAGTAAACCCACCAAACTGTCGTGACGGAAGGCGCGGTCTAGAAAAAAATCGCTCTGCTCGTTTTGGCTCTACGAACATTCCAATTGTACAAGTGACAGAAAACGCAGCAAACCTTGTGCTTGGTTCAGATAATTCGATTGTTAAAATGCAACAACTAGCTGACGCAGGTGAAATCACAACCACACAACTCAATCCGAACGCTTCCATAATCACTGAAGTCGAAACTTCAAACTTGCACGCACAAAATATCGGTGGTGTATTACAGGGTCGCGGTGAACTCGCGGAAGAATGGCTCGTCATCGGATCACATTACGACCATGTTGGATACGGATACACCGGAACTTCTTCCCCAGGCAAACTACACAGAGGTGCTGATGACAATGCCTCAGGGACTTCTGCGAATCTTATAGTCGCACGACTTTTTTCTAAGTTTTACGCAGACTCCTCAGACGAATCCATGCGTTCGGTTCTTTTTATATTCTTCGACGCAGAAGAATGTGGGTTGCTTGGCTCTGCACACTTTGTCAAGGAACCAATAATGGATCTCGCAACCATCAATGCCATGATTAACCTCGACATGGTCGGTAACTTAAGTGATAACAATATTTCAATATCAGGAACTGGGACAGCTATAGAGTTTGAAACCTTCATTCCTGAAATGGTCGAAGCTTCTTCAGTCGCCGCTAGCCTCACGCCAGGAGGTACAGGCCCCTCTGACCACACAAACTTTTACAAAGAAGATATTCCCGTTATTTTCTTTTTCACAGGGATGACTCCAGAATATCACACCCCTAAAGATGAACCTTTTACAACTAATCCTGCTGGTGGTGCAATCGTTGCTGAACTTACGTACGATTTTGCGAATCGACTAGTCAATGACGAAAAACTCACGTTTACTTCCAACACAAAAGGTGGTGCTGGACGAACAACGCGAATGCCAGCCCCAGTTCGACTTGGTGTGCACCCCTCATATTCAGATAAATTAGAAACTGGAATTTTGCTCACTGGTGTGAGCGAAGGCACCAGCGCAGCTGACGCTGGCTTACAGGCAGACGATGTCTTGCTTGCTTGGAACGAAATTGAACTCACAGGCGGTCGCAAACTCATGGAGTTGTTGAAAGAATCTACACCAGGGGATGTCGTTGATTTCGCCGTGCGAAGAGACGAAACAAATATTATTGTGAAAGTGACGCTGAAGGCACCGTAAAAGGACAAGCCCCTGAACTTTCGTTCAAGGGCTTGTTAGGTGATTGCCTGTGGACGATAAGCCGGATTCTGTCGTGAACGACCATTCATCTACGTCTACTGTTGCCAGCAAACTTTTGCACGCGACCCGTTCTCATTCCTCGGACAAGGACGTTTGCCGAAACAAACCGAGAACTGCTTGCGCTTGCACGCGGTGGGGTTTACCCAAGCCATGCTTGTCACCAAGCATGCGGTGCGCTCTTACCGCACCTTTTCACCCTTACCTGTGTTACGCGAACGTAACCATCGGCGGTCTAACTCTCTGTGGCACTGTGCCCTAACCTGCAATCAAAGGTTGGTGGACGTTATCCACCACCGTGTCCTACCGTGTCCGGACTTTCCTCGCGTCTCTT
>JABHWX010000049.1 GCA_018657585.1 Phycisphaerae bacterium | reverse complement strand
TTTCATCATCGACAAACCAGTCCCAAATCGGTTCCCCGTCTTCGCGCAATCCCTTTTTCCACCACCCTTTTACAGAGTGCAATCGGATAGTGTCGCGAGTAAGAGTCAAGTCGACTGTTTTGTCTAGACCTTCTCGTCGCAAAGTTAAAGTTACTGCTGTCCCTTTCGGACCAGTGATTCGATCTACCGCATCATTTAGTGTCCAGCCATTTGCGCTTTTTCCATTGACCGCAACAATAACGTCTTCAGGCTGTACTCCGCCGTAATATGCAGGTGCACCTTCTATTGGATTGGCGACCATTATCTCGCCTTTACTGTTTTCTTTAATAACAACGCCGACTCCTACGAAGCGCCCTTTTGTTTGTTGTTCAAACCTGCGGTATTCATCTGGCCAAATAATCCCACTGTATTTGTCAAGTTGTCCCATCGCTCCATCGCCAAACTCTCGAAGAATTACGCCTTCTGGCAACTTGGTACTATTTTCATTTGCATCAAGGAGTCTTGCAAGTGTTTGTATGAGCACTCTCTTTCCTGGAACATGCTTTAAATATTCGGTGTAGGTGGCAAGTTCTTCCTTGATTGCAGAATTCCAAGAAGCGTTCAGTTCTTTGTTATTGATATTTTTGAATGTTTCAGAAATAGCTGGGACAGACTCCAGAGTTCGCAACGCTTCCAGGCCTCCTTTAATCAGCTTAGACCAAGAAACACTGTCCATGTGCTCACCAATTGCTAAATCGAGAGAACGGACAACCATGTTTTTATCAATTCCATCAACTCGTTCAATCCAGTTATCACTTGACTGTTCGTTGAAGGGCTCAGGCTCATCGTCACCTAGAATAACTGCTCGTTCAACAAAGAGTGTATGCAGGTGCTTGGGAGCATATTGTCTAAGAAGTGAAACTTGAAGATTGACGTTTTCAAGTTTGTCGCTCCAAAGGTCATGTAAATCTCTACGAGATGTATCCTCGTAAAAAGTGCGAAGATAGAAAAGCATCATTTGTGAAGTGAGGATGTTCCCTTCTTCAAGCTGGATTTCAATTTCTTCTTGTGTTCTTGCGAGGACTTGCTGGACATCTTCTCTGAGCATGATGTCATCAAAATTATTGCTGAGGGTCTGCGATTTTACAGCAGACTGCATTGCTTTTAAAATGTTTCCTTCGAGCATCTGCGTATTCATTTCTAGCAACGCTTTGTCTCTCTCCAGTATCGTGTCTTCAATTTCTGCGTTGCGATGTTCGCGATATTCTGAAAGTTGCGAACGGAAAGCAATGAGGCTGCTTTCGTCTCCTTCAGGCACTGCGAGAAGAAGAGAATTTACTGCATCCCAATTTCCAGACGAAGCAGCTTCCCACACTCGAGAAGACCATTGCGAAGTGGATTCTGTTTGCGCTAAAGCAGGCAAGACTACAAATAGACTTGCGAAAATAGTAAGGACGAGCGATCTGCTTAATTGCTTAAAATTCATTCTGAGAGGTCCTCTAATGGGTGGTTAGGATAGGAATACCTTGAAATCGGCACTTTCTACAGCATTCTTTAGGGTATAGGAAGGCTTTGTTTCATGGTACGCGATTATCCTGCTCAGGTTCGTCAAAATCGACTTCAATGCGATTTGCCGCCTCTTCCCAAGCATCAATAGGGGCAGTTTCTTCTGTTGTCTTTTTCGCCCTGCAGGATTGGCGCCTGCGGGCAACAATCGCAATTGCTATAACAGGGATGACTCCTAACAATGGGAGAAGCGCTGCCACAATGAGAAGTAAGGGCAAAGAAGAAGAGACAGGCGTCGTTGTCATCATTTGTCTTCACTTGACATACTGAGTTTGCAGTTCTCAAGTTCCTCTTGAAAGAGCGCTGTTTGCTGAAACTGAATAGGTAACGATAGTAATATTTCGTGTGCGTGTTGGGAGTTCCCGCAGAGACGAACGACGCGAGCTTGTACAAAGCGAATGTTTGGATCGCTAGGCAAAATTTCGCAACCATCTATTGCAAGCCGTAACGCAGTTTCGCAATTTGAGAGTTCCGCTTCTGCTAATGCGAGTGATAAAAGTGCAAAAGGTTCATTCGGAGTTCTAAGCAAAGATTGTGTTAGCCAATTTTTTGCAGATACCCAATCTTTGTTTAGTAGATAAATTTGGGATAGATAGAAAGCAGCGCGAGCATCTTTTTTATTATTTAAATGTGCATTTTTGTAGTACACGATTGCAAGTTCATCGTTTTGTAACATTTGTGCTAGTTGACCAGTAGAAAGTTCGAGGAGTCCTGGATTAGAGCTGTAGTTGCAAGCATTCATATACGCGGTCAGTGCCTCATCCCAAGCTTTTTGGGCGCCTTGTGCGTCCCGTCTTTCTTGTAGTTTCCACCCTCGGGCAATGAGTGCTAGAGCGTATACCTCTTGAGATTCAGCATTCATAGGGTCTTTTGCAATTAGAGTTGAAGTGATTGCTAAAGCTTCAGGAACTTGGTCAGTTTGAAGTAGCTCCATAGCACTTGAGATTGCGGCTTCTCTTTGGCTAGCGGAGAGTTCAGGTGCTTGATTCGTTTCTTGTTTTGCGCAACCGAGAAATAGTACAACGATGAGTGTGGCGGGTATCATGCGTGTTATGAGTGATACGGCTTTTACAATTGACTCCATGCCTAAATCATACGCTCCTTCTGACGTCGAGGGTGAAATTCTGATTCGCTGGGCAGAAGCAAATGTTGGGCACTGCGATGGAAGTGCTGAGGGCACCCCTTTTTCTGTGCTTATCCCACCCCCAAACGTCACAGCTCCCCTGCATCTTGGACATGCACTGAACAATACACTCCAAGATGTCCTTGTTCGTTGGCATCGAATGAAAGGAAACGCTACTTTGTGGATGCCTGGGACAGACCACGCAGGTATTGCTACACAAACAGTCGTGGAAAAACGAATCCTTCAACAGGAAGGTAAAAAAAGAACAGATTTCACTCGTGACGAATTTATTTCAAGGGTTAAAGCGTGGAAGGATGAATACGAGTCGACTATTCTTAGTCAATTGCGAAGTATTGGCGCTTCTTGCGATTGGGATCGCACGCGATTTACAATGGATGATGTATGTGCTTCTGCTGTACGCGAAGCATTTTTTACACTATTTAAGGATGGCTTGATTTATCGAGGGAAACGATTGGTAAATTGGGATCCCGTAACGTTAACTGCCCTTGCAGATGATGAAGTAGAAATGAAAGAAGTTGCAGGTCGGATGTACTATCTTAAGTATCCACTTGAAGATGGTTCTGGGCACGTAACTGTTGCAACTACAAGACCGGAAACAATGCTTGGTGACACCGCTGTTGCAGTTAATCCGAATGACCCGCGTGCACAGGAGTTGCGCGGAAAATTTATTAAGTTGCCGATTGTTGGCAGAATTATTCCAATTGTTGAAGACGACTATGTTGTTATGCAAGGATCGGATGATCCCAAAGCGGAATATGCAACGGGATTCTTGAAAGTTACTCCTGCTCACGACCCAAACGATTGGGACATTGGCGTTCGACATGGTTTAGAAGTTATTAATGTTATGGCTATCGATGGCTCCATTTCAGAATCCTACGGTTGGGAAGATGCAAATGATGAATGTAAAACTTTTATTGGACTATCTCGAGAAGATGCACGTGATGCAATCATCTTGTGGTTCAAGGAACACGAGTTGCTTGAAGAAATACGAGAGTATGCTCACAGTGTTGGGCATAGTTATCGAAGCCACGTGCCCATTGAGCCATACCTAAGTGACCAGTGGTATGTGCGTGTTACGGATGATCGACTTTGTAACGAAGCATTGCGCGCATTATCTGATGAACAATACAAAGGCACAGCCCCTATTCGCCATAGCGGAACGCGCACTGGCGATGGCGGGATGAGATTCTTTCCTGAGCGATATGCACATTCGTATCAAGCTTGGCACGAAAATTTACGCGACTGGTGTATTTCAAGACAACTTTGGTGGGGGCATCAAATTCCGGTATGGGTAAAGTCGTTTCCAGATGGCGAAGAAGTTTCGTATCCATTTGAAGGTGAGTCATACATTACTTCAAGCCAAGAATTTGATGAGGGAGAACGAGTAACGAATGTGTACCTTTGTGTGCAAGGCGGGCATGAAGAGGTAGAGCAAGCACTGGAAGCCGATGGCTTCTCTCGTGATGAAGATGTGCTTGATACTTGGTTCAGTTCTGCTCTGTGGCCAATCTCGACAATGGGTTGGCCAGAACCTGAAGCATTCCCAGAAACAGTTGGATTATTAGAAAAATTCAACCCATCAAGTGTGCTATGCACGGGGCGAGACATTATTACGTTATGGGTGAGCCGTATGGTGATGTTTAATCGCTACTTTTGCAAAGGCACACTCCCCTTTTCGGATGTCTATATCAACCCAATGATTCAAGATGGCTTCGGCCAACGTATGAGCAAATCGCTCGGGAACGGAGTTGATCCACGCGATATTATTTCAACTCATGGCGCAGATGCAATGCGATACACATTGGTTCAACTTGCAACTGGCTCGCAAGATGTTCGTCTTGGCGTTGATTTGATTTGCCCCTATTCGGGAATAATTTTTACGCCATCGTACGTGAAGTCGCTTACCGGTCACGAGGTGATGGCTCCAATCCAAAGTTCGCCTGAAGATGAAGTGAAGAAAATTTCCACGTTATATGGTTTGTTAATTGGCGAAGTAGAAAATTGCGAGGAGACCCCACTCGCGGTGAACTCTTCTTCACGTTTTGATGTAGGGCGAAATTTTGCAAACAAGTATTGGAATGCAAATCGTTTTGCGCTTATGAATGTTTCAAAACCGGCTGAACATGTTTCTATTGATGAGTTGACATCGGTAGATCAGTGGATGCTTAGCAGAGTGGATTCATCGATTCTGAAGTTGAATGATGCACTTAGTAAATATCAGTTCAGTGCTGCTTCAGAGGCAATGTACGATTTGCTTTGGCGAGACTTTTGTGATTGGTATTTGGAAGCTATTAAGCCTACTATCAAGGAGTCGCCTGCCCAGCAACGTGTTTTGCATACGGTCCTTGATGCTATTTGTCGCATGCTTCATCCGATCTGCCCCTTTGTTACGGAAGCAATTTGGCCTCATGTCCATTCGATATCGAGCGGCACTATAGAAGGTGTTTCGTTAACAAAAAGCAGATTAGTGGCGAGCGCTCAGTGGCCTTCTTTTGATGGTTTGTCATTAGATGCTGAGGAAATTTCTTCGTTTGAAAAAGCTCGTGAATTAGTTGTGGCAATTCGCGCTGCACGTGCATCGCAAAATGTAAAGCCGAAACGAAAGATTGGTTTGCTAGCTCCACCGAATACGAGTGTACTGGCAAAGCGACATGAGACCGTGGTGACATCTCTTGCAGGGTTGTCAAGTATTGCAGATGCAGATGATGCTTCCAATGGTTTTGCCGTGCCCTTTGATGGTGAAACATTACTTCTTACTAACATGTTTGATGCACAAGATGTTGCGGCGAACACGGGCAAACTGCAGGAAGAAATTGCATCACTTGAAAAACAAGTTGCTGGCTTTAAAGGTCGTCTCTCAAATGACTCGTATATAAATAATGCGCCTGATCATGTTGTGCAAGAAACGAGAGACATGCTCGCAAAGGCGGAACAAGACCTTTCTGTAGCGAAGGAATCCCTGTAAGGATGAAACTATTGACTTGCTGCTTCATACTACTGTTTGGGTGTAGTAATTGTTCAGTCACACACGACAAACCTCCCCTAGAAAGTTATACAACCGATGACATGTTGGAGTTTGCTTGGTCGTTTGAGGGGGATGATGGCGAGAGATTTGTCAATGATGCTTGGGATATTCGCACGACGATGAAATACCAACATATTATTGATTCATTGCCGAAATTCTACTCTGCCCTTTTACGTAGGTATTCAACTGCTTTTTGTGGATTGCCATTGCCGCAAAAACAGATGGATGTCTATCTATTTGCGACGCAAGAACAGTGGCAATCTCAGTTAGTGAACATGCTTGGACAGGAAGATGCAGAACATTGGTTCCAATTAGAATCAGGAGGAATTACGATTGATGGCACAGCTGTTTTATATCACCTTGATCGTAGAGGTCGTAGCCGTGTAACGTTTAGAATTGCTGCGCATGAGGGCTGGCACCAATATGCAGAAAAAATATTCATAGAGCCAATTCCAACTTGGCTTGATGAGGGAATTGGAACGTGGATGGAGGGTTTCCGTTTGCGAAGAGGCGAAGTGCAATTTTTGCCTGCTAGTAATTGGGATAGGCTTACAACATTACGAAAAATTGTAAACGCAGATAAGTTATGTTCACTTCAAGAGTTGATGAATTCTGAACCAAGCGAAGTGCTTACTTCAGGACGTTCTACGCTCCTTGAGTATTACGCTCAATTATGGGGATTAGTTAGTTTTATTGTGGAGTACGACGAAGGGAAGTATATGCCAGCCCTTCAGCACATATTGCGGTGTGCGGTTGAAGGGACTCTTCATGAACCAAGAAAAGGATGGTTGTTTTGTTTTGCTGAAGAGCCGGAAAGTTTTGAGGCTGAATACAAGGATTGGATACTTGATTATGTGAGACCGGGCACACAATGGCGTTGATCGGTTTTATTTCAGACTCGCATGGTGAATGGTTACGCACTCGCCGGGCGATGAAGTTACTTTCTGGTGCGGAATGCGAGAAAATAATTCATTTGGGGGACATTGAAGCACATGCAGTTTTAGATGAACTTGCGGGACATCCAGTTACCATAGTATTTGGTAATTGCGATTATCCAACGCGTTTAAATGATTACGCTGCAACGCTTGGACTCGATATTCAGCATCCTGCTGGTGTCGTAACCGTAGGCGAAACTACTATAGGTTTTCTTCATGGACATGATTTTATGAAATACGAAGAGTTTCTGTCAAACCCAGCTATTGACATAGTTGCACATGGTCATTCGCATGAAAAGCGCGATGAAATAGTGAATAACACACGCTGTATCAATCCTGGTGCGCTTCACCGCGCTCCTGTGTACACTGTTGCTGTACTCGATACGGATAGTGGCATCTTGGAATTTATTGAAGTGGACGAATGACAATGACTGAAGAGTGTTCATCACAATTTAACTCTGGCGAAATGGTTATTCGTATCGCTACACATGACGACATTTCAATCCTTCAGGAGTTGTTCGAACGAAGCAGGCTTGAGGGTCAGATTCGTGAGAATGATACAGGCGCAGATCTTAATCATCTTGATGATGGTTATTTTGAATGCAAGGACAGTTGCTTTTGGGTAGCGGAATTTGCGAATTGTATTGTTGGAATGATTGGTGTTCAGCGGATCAATGATAGTTCGGCAGAAGTTCGTCGACTTCGGGTACGAGATTCTTTTCGTAGAAAAGGAATAGGTTCAAGATTGATGCATCATGCGATTTCTTTCTGCCGCGAGAAACAATTCTTAAAAGTTGTCCTCGATGTTCGAATAGAGCGTGAACCCGCGATCAAAATGTTTGATTCATTTGGTTTTTTGCAAGGGAGAGAGCGGGATCTTAAGGGTCGCCAATTACGTGATTTTTACCTTGATTTATACAGCGATACGCTCCAAACTCTCTCAGACTAGGCTACGCCCATCTATACCTCTTTTTTATGAATTGATTAGCTGGTTATTCATTTGCAATGTTGATTAAAGAAGGTTATAGTTAATATGATTAGGAGATAAACAGTGCATTCACTTACAGTTAAAAAAGGTTTTACGTTAATAGAATTGCTAGTGGTAATGTCTATCATCGCTTTGTTGCTTAGCATTCTAATGCCAGCACTTGGTAGAGCGCGTCAAACAGCGATGATTCAAAAAGATGCAACGCAGATAAAAGCAATACATTCAGGTTGGCTTACTTGGGCTTCAGGGAACGATGATCGATATCCAACGCCTGGGTACGTGAACCGAGTTGGGCAAATCCGTGGGCGGGGCAAAGAAGATCGAGAACTTAATACAACAGACAATGTGCACGCGGTCTCTGTTGCGCAGAATCTCTATTCTGTTCAGTTGTTAGTAGGTGCTACTGAGCCGAATGATAACGTGTATACAATGGAATCGTATGACTTCGATGTTATTGACTCGAACGATGATATCTACTGGGACGAAACGCTTGATGTTGACCTTGATGACGGTGGCACGGGTTGCAATGTTTCTTATGCAAGTATCCCCTTAATTGGATCTCGTAAGAAACAAGAATGGACAAGTCGAGGTTCTGCTAATTTTGCTCTAATGGCAAACCGAGGTCCAGCCTTTGGGCAACCAACTGACATCTCCATGACATATGACATACATGGCGGTGGGCGAACTTGGGAAGGTAACGTTTGTTGGCAAGATAACCACATGTCATTTGAAAAAACTTTACACCCTATTGACAGTGTGTACACAACTAGCGATGGACATGTTTCCGACAATCTATTTAATATTGATTGCGTATCTGGCGTTTGTCACTTCTGGGGTGGGGACAGTTGGCTTGTCCTAGTAAGCGAACTGGCGCCAGCAGGAGACATGTATGAGTATCAATTATTACCCGAACTTGAATGGGATGAACAGTAAACTTTATTAAGAGTGTGGAGATATTATGAAACGAATTAAAATAGTAACCTTAGCTTTAAGCACAATAATTCCAGCATTTGCTGTCGAAGCTGCACCTAGAAAGGTTCTCGCTGAAAACTTTACAGCAACATGGTGTACATATTGCCCAGATGTTGCCAATGGTTTAATCATGTTGCAAGATGAATTTCCAGACACATTCTTCCCAATGCAGATTCACGGTGGCGACAATTACTCGACCACTTGGGGAGACCAACGGCAAAGCTTTTACAATATTGGTGGATATCCTACTGTGTGGACGGATGGAGTTCTTTCACAGGTCGGTTCCTATGGTAGTCCATCTGGAAATTACACCCAACTACGCGCTGCCTATATGCAAAGGCAAGCAGTTTCTACAGATGTGACAATGGAAATGTGCGGTTCTTCTGTAGATGCTGACACATATTCTGTAACCGTCACAGTTGGCATTGAAAGTGGTGGCAGCAGCAAGAATTTGAGAATTCATTGCGCACAAGTCATTCACAACTATCCTTCCAGTCCAAGCTATAACTACGCGTGCTTTATGCAGGCAAGTAATCAAGATCGCTCAGTGTCCGCAGGTGGCTCCGCAACCGTGGATTTTGTATTTGATCTTGATAGTGCAAGCATGGCTCGACTAGATGATGTAAGTTTCATAGCATGGGCTCAAAAAACAAATAGTTCTGGCCCTTCAGAGGTATATCAAGCAGAGAAGCACATTTATAACGATGGTGATTGTCAAATAGATCAATTTATAGTTGGTCAAAAAGGCGACTTCGCAACAATTACTGATGCCATTAATGCCTGTGGAACTGGAGATTCAATTACAGTTATGCCTGGCACGTACAATGAGAACATTGATTATGGTGGCCGAGGCATCGTTATTGAAAGTTCTGGTGGCCCAGATGTTACTATTATTGACGGAGGCGGAAATGCTTCAGTCGTCCGTATGTTCAACGAGCCAACAAATACGACTGTTCTTGATGGATTCACGCTACGCAATGGTGATTCTCCACTTGGTGGTGGAATTTTTACCAATGGATCGCCTAGGATACTAAATTGCGTCATTCAAGATAATGTTGCACAGTATGGTGGTGGTATATACCTTTTAGCTAATGGTTCAGGCGGAGCGTATATTAATGGTACGCACTTTTGTAACAATACACCAAACGATATTCAGGGTACATGGAATGATGCTGGCGGCAATATCTTCGATGATGCTTGTGGCGGTGAACCATGTGAAGGCGATATCAATGAAGATGGTTCGGTTTCAGTTTCCGACTTGCTCCTTGCTATTGATCAATGGGGCGGTAGTGGTTCCGCTGATATCAATGGCGATGGTACTGTCGACGTTTCTGACATCTTAATCATCGTTGGTAATTGGGGAGCTTGCTAGGCACCTTCGTTATAAATTGATAAAAAAAGCCCCTCTAGAAGCAACGCTTCTAGAGGGGCTTTTTTAAAAGCGGGTGAAGGGGTTCGAACCCTCGACATTCAGCTTGGAAGGCTGACGCTCTACCAATTGAGCTACACCCGCATGCGAAAAGGTATTTTAGCATTTAATTTGACAAAGAGTTGTTGATATCTGCTTGGGATCCATGCAGCGGGTGTATTGAAGGTTTAGACCATTCCGGAGAAGTAGATGTGACTGATCATCTCATCATTATTGCAAATTGGAACTAATTTGACCATTTTTACGATTTATCGTTGTAGTAACTGATTTTTAGTGATACATTTTGTTTGCTCGATGGCGTTGTGTCAACGAGGAGAAGGATAACCACATGTTTAAGTTACTATCGATTGTTGTAGCAACCGCTGCATTCATCACGCCCGCAACTTCATTTGCTGATTTTTCAACAGGCAACGGACTCCCCTTAGATGCAGTTCCTGTTGTAGAAATTCCAGAACTTAATTGGGCGAAAGTATTTGCCGAAGATGCACAGCGTTCAAGTAAAGACGAGGCGCCTCGTTTTGCAATACCACACGAAGTTCGCATCTCCCCTTCATCTGATGGCATATGGGAGCGTTTAGACAGAAATACAATGCGATGGAGCTTGAGAATTGGCTCAGAAAATGCCATTTCATTAAATCTTGGTTTTAACCAATGGCAATTGCCTCGTTCTGCTTCGATGAGCATTTCAGCTAGCGATGGCTCAATGATAATTAGATCATTTACTGCTGATGACAATAAACCCCACGGCGAGCTTTGGACACCAGTTGTACAAGGCGATGAACTTCTAATTGAAATAGTTGTTTCAATTCGTGAACAACAAGCAGTAAATAATGGAGTGTTGTT
>JABHWX010000004.1 GCA_018657585.1 Phycisphaerae bacterium | reverse complement strand
TTACGGTGGCGCGTGACGCGCTCTCTCCATGAAATTGGGTTACCTGAAACAGCGAATCCTTCTCGATTGCCGGAGCTCCTCTGTGAAAGACGTTGCCAGAGAGATGTTTTTGAAGAACGGTCTCCTAATTTTCGAACTTGGATTGAGGACCATACGATGATACAAATACTCAATAGAGATGTAACCCAAGACCACCCCGCAATTGGGTGTGTTGTAATCCATCCAAGTGGCCAAGGCAAGTTGCTTGTTTCAGGAATAACATAGCCCGATGGTTGCAGGAGTGCTTCAAGTACTAGGAATGGATTGAATGGGGTAAGCAATGTCGTCCACTCTGCACTAGTACCAGCCGAAACAGGTATGCGTATTGTTCGGTCGATTACATACGTTATGAGTAAATAAAGCACGGTAACTACGAAGAAAGATACTGCGGCTTTTCTTCCTGCAGTTCGTGTTACGCTCATGCCAATTGCAGCAGAGGCTACAGTTAGTGCAAGTAAAATGGAAACAAGTTGCGTCAGTAGAATCGTATCAAGTGGCACTCCACCGAAAAATTGCGTTACAATCATGAGCGGCATCGCGCCGAGGAGAAGGGCAAGGATGAAAAAAAGGCGCCCGAACAAATTTCCAAGAATGATTTGCAGGGGAGACATTGGTGTTGTAAGAAGAATATCCCAAGTTTTAGGATCTGCTTCTTTTGCTATAGCGCCCGCCATAAAAACAGGTGTGAGTACACAGATAAGTACTAGCTGGAATACGGCAAGAAATGTAAATACGCCGGCGCTTCCTGCAGCAAGGTCACGTAGTGAGTAGTTGCTATTAGAAGTCATCCCAAACAGCCCAAATAGCAGAGCCGTTCCAAGCAGAGCTACGTAACTCCATCGAAGGTACATATCACGAGGGCGTCTAGAAGCTGCACCGACTAATCGTATGCAAATGGGGTTCTGAACGCTGAACCTTAAAAACCAGTAAATAATTCGTGGCATAGTGGAATTGAGGCAGATTATCTGCTTGACGGCAGCTCCTTACTTTGGAATACTACAGTTTCTTACAGAAGTTGACTTGAATCGTTTGAGCCAACACAGTTTTCTCGGCTGACCTACCGTAGGAAGCCGATCGTACCGGTCCGTGCCGGCAACTGCAAAAGTATACTTTTGAAGTAGAAACGCAGTTGGATAGATTGATGATGTTTTTTAGTTTGTATTAATGAATACGACAATGTAACAATTCTATATGAATTGTTCTTCAAAATAGCCCCTAATGGTCATGGCTCGAATTGACCATTTTTAGGGTATACATTGCGTATGCAATGGGGCTTATCTTCAGTCATACGATTGGTTCTATGGAACAGTTAGCTTTCACACCTTGCGAAAGGCCAGTGGCGAACTGCCACGGATAGATTGATGATAGATAATATTTGGTTAGTACTAGGGGTAGGAATTGGCGGATTACTATTTGGGGGTTGTATTGGTTGGTTTGCAATTAGAGCAATTACTGGCGGTACGATTCGTTTAGCGAAGAGGGACGCAGAGCAAGTTGTTTCAGCCGCAAAAGTAGAAGCCGATTCGATTACACAAAAGGCGGAACTTGATGCTGAGCGTACCTCAACAGCTAGAAGAAAAGAAATCGATGCCGAAGTAGCGAGTGCACACGATGAGATCAAGAGTGATCAAGCTCGAATTACAAAGCGAGAAGATGGTTTGAATCAGATGATGGATCAGATTACTGATCGCCAATCCAAACTGGATTCTGTTCGTAGTACTCTTGATGCAGAAACAGCAACGCTCGAGACTGATCGAGAAGCATTTTCAAAAGAACGTGATATATTACGTACTCGATTAGAAGAGGTCTCTGGCATGTCTTCTGATCAAGCGAAAGATTATCTACTATCTGAGGTCCGACATGATGCGGAACATGAAGCAAATGATCTTATGGAAAAGATAATTACAGAGGCAAATACCCAAGCACGTGGAAAAAGCAGAGAAATTACGTTGCAGGCTATTCAGCGGTACGCATCGGATCACGTTTCAGAATCAACGGTGCGCTCCGTTCGAATTCCATCTGACGATATGAAGGGGCGTGTCATTGGTCGAGAGGGTCGGAACATTAGGGCGTTAGAACAAGCAACTGGTGTTGACATCCTGATCGACGATACTCCAGGCGTTATCTCCGTTTCTTGTTTTGACCCAATCCGAAGGGCAATTGCTGGAAAATCACTTGAAAAACTGGTCTCAGACGGTCGAGTGCACCCATCACGGATTGAAGAAGTTGTTGAAGAGATGAAGGTTGATATTCAAGAGAAAATAGTAAAAGCGGGCAACGACGCTGTAATGGAAACAAATATTCGTGGGCTTCACCCAAAGATTATTGAAGCGGCAGGAAAGATGCACTTTCGTACAAGCTACGGACAAAATGTTTTGCGCCACTCAGTCGAAGTGGCATTCTTATGCCAAGTTATTGCAGATGAACTTGGGCTCGATGGCGAACTTGCTCGAAGGTGTGGTTTCTTGCACGATATCGGTAAGGCTATGGATCACGAAATTGAAGGAACCCACCCTCAAATAGGGATGGACTTCTGTAGAAAATACGGAGAGAAGGCAGAAGCAGTTTTAAATGCTATTGCAGGACACCACGGCGATATTCCTTCCACGACTCCGTACACTCCGATTGTGATGGCAGCGGATGCAATCAGCAGTGCGCGTCCTGGCGCACGCCGTGAATCTATGGAAATGTACGTGAAGCGTCTTGAACAATTAGAATCGCTTGCTAAAGAACAGAATGGCGTTCAAGAATCGCATGCGATTCAAGCGGGTCGCGAAGTTCGTGTTATAGTTGACGCCAAATCAATCAGCGATGGTGAAGCATTTGCAATGTCGAAACGAATTGCTGCAAGGATTGAAGAAGAAATGACATTCCCAGGTGAGATTAAAGTCACCGTCCTTCGGGAAATTAGAGCAGAAGCGACTGCACGATAATTACGAAAAGAGGAATTGTAATGCCAATAAAATCAACAGAATTAAAACGTGGACAAGCCCTTATTTACGATGGAAACCTCCAAGTAGTCATTGACACAGAATTTGTAAAACCAGGGAAAGGTCCAGCGTACGTACAAGTAAAAATGAAGAATATTGATACAGGGACGATTAAGATTAATCGATTCAATTCGTCTGACAAAGTTGAAGATGTCAATATTGATAAGCGATCTATGCAGTTTTTGTATGACAATAGCGGGCAAGGCAAGGGCCCTTGGGTATTTATGGACAACGAAACATACGATCAAATAGAACTTGATGAGGATGTCGTTATGACTTCTCAAAGTCAATGGCTCAAAGATGGCCTTGAGGTTACGGTACTTGTATTTGATGACAATGCTTTGGGTATAGATTTGCCAGCATCGGTCGAGTTAGAAATTACTGAAACTACAGATCAGCCGAAAGCTGCAACCGCGACAAATCAACTGAAAGAAGCAACTGTTGAAACAGGTGCTCGTGTTCGGGTTCCACCCTTTATTGAAGTTGGTCAAGTAGTTAAGATCAACACCGATACTGGGGACTACCTCGGGAAGGCGTAGTTCTGCAAACCTTACGAGAAATCCGTTCCATGCTGGAGGAGTATGGGCTGTCGCCACTGCACCGATTGGGGCAGAACTTTTTACACGACCACAACATCATTACTAAACTTGTTGATGCATCGGGTGTTACCAGCGGGGACCTAGTGGTTGAGATTGGTCCGGGTACAGGAACGCTAACGGAAGCCCTACTAGACCGTGGTTGCGATGTCATTGCTTGCGAACTCGACAATGGGTTGACCTGCTTGTTAACCGACCGATTCAAAGACACCATCCACTTGATTCACGGTGATTGTTTGCAGAAAAAAAAGTTGAATTCAGATATTGTTGCAGCTATCAACGGGCGAAAGTGGAAACTTGTTTCAAATTTACCGTATCAAATTGCAAGCCCTCTTATTGTTAATATACTTTCTAAGCATAAAAATTGTCTTGGGCAATATGTCACCATTCAGTACGAGGTGGCGCAACGACTCATGGCGAAAGTAGACTCTTCAGATTGGGGAGTACTTTCGATTTTAGTACAACGGCTCGCTTTCGTAGAGCTGATTACCAAAGTTCAAAATACATGTTTTTGGCCGCAGCCAAAAATAACAAGTGCTTGTGTTCGTGTTGAACCTACCGGCGAAGTGCCCGCAAACAATGAGGGTTTCTCGTTGTTTGTAACATCGTTGTTTGCAAAACGCCGAAAACAGATTGGTACAATTGTTGGACGGAACCTTGAACTACCCGAAGGTTTTACTGCAGACGTGCGTCCATCGACTCTCACTATTCCCCAATTAGAAATGTTGTATGAGACTGTTAAAACTTCAGAAGTTTAAACCTGAATCCATATGAGGTTACGTTTTGAATTTCGTCGTACGAGATTTGGCTTATGAGGTCGAATTCAGGGTAGTGACGAGTGAGGGCAAAGTTAAGAGATTGCAATTTGTCATTGCTAAAATTCCATGAAGGGGAGAAGTTCAATGAATACCGTTTACTTAAATCATAATGAACGCCAAGAGAGAGAAATTGGTCATTGCTATTATCAATTTCTCTGTACTCGATGTATGTTCGAACATCCCGACCATGGTCTAGTTCAGCACCAATGGAACCGCGTGAGAATGTGCCGTTGTTTGTGTTCCATGTCCCATTTCCAATAAAGGCAACTGCGTCACTAAACTGCCATTTGCCATTTGCAATAATTGCATCTTCAATAGAGGAGTATTCTGGTCGCCAATTGAAGAACTGGGGATTGTCGTATCGCTGGAAGGCGCCGTCGTTTGCAAAAAGGAATGCAGTGTCAAGAGTGAGCCAATCAACCTGGTACCAACGACCTGGCCCGCCTCGCCAAGTTTGAAGTTTGTTTCTCATTCCTAGCCATATAAGTGTTCCCGTTGAGAGGTTGTCGAGCCCTGCGTCGTATTGTGGAATGGTACGAACATCTACACTGCTGTCACCATTCCAAACGGTGATATAGGGTTCAATAACGTGGCGTAATCGGTGAAGATCGAGCAAGTTATTGTCAACGTTGTTATAAATTCGTTGAAACTGTGTAGAAGCTTTTACCCCAATAGTACTGAACCAATAATTGGTTTCTCTAGAACGACCAGTATCTTCATTATTAATACCCCATTGTGCTTGTATGCTTGTGAATGGCACAATTTTGACTCCGCCCCATTGAAATGGAGCAGAAAATTCATGACGAGTGACGAGCCTGTTTTGGTAATCTTGCTGCAAGCCAGCTGCAGTAAGTGGAGCAGAAATGGCGGTGTTTCCGTTAGTAAATCCAAATGCTTCAGGTCGAAGTCCAAGTTCGTTAGGCGTGCCTTCTTGGAAAACCATACGTTCGCGCATTATTTTTGTTTCGGTAGACCAAGTGATTTGGTTGTTGAATATTTTTTCTCCGTAACGAACGAGACTAAGTTCAGGAGTCTTGTCAACTTTGTATTGCCTTGATCCGAGAAGCCAACTTGTTGAGATGAACTTGTTGAGTTCTGTTGAAGCGTATGCAGTGAAAGCACCGTTTTCTTTTTGGTATTTAGCATATATGCTTGTTTCGTATTCAAGATGATTTTGATAATCGTCTTGACGCCAAACAGACATAAAGGTTGCATCGCTAATGTAACTCAGTTGTGTTTGTAATGACCAATAGGTATCAAGTTTTGTAGTATTCTCCCAAAGTGCATACCCACGGGCCGAGTGTTGGACATCCGTCTCGATGCCTGATAATGTTTTTTGTCTGTTTGAGTCAGCAAGAAGATACGCATTAAACAAGCCCTTGCTTTCCGTGAAGTCGTATGTAAAATCGAGCCCAACTCCTACTCCACGCTCGGTGTACCCATCAATGCGAATATCAGCATCCACGCCTTCTGGTTTGTCCATTCCAGAAAGTTTGTACAAATCCCATTTTGTTTCAATGATTGCGCCGAAAGTCTTTTTGTAACCAATTTTTGTGCGACGAAGTGGGATTTCTCCAGCCTTGCCGTCGTACTCTGACCAGTACATGACAGGAACTCCCCCAAAACGCAATGTGTTGTCTTCACTACTTACGTATGTGTTTCCATCTTCTCCAGAGGTGATGGTCATTTTTGTGGAACCGATGGCAAGGTCTGGTGTGGCAAAAGCACTTGTCGAAGCTTGTACTCCTTCAGCAATCCATTTACTGGATGATATTTGCCGAAGTTCATCTGCTCGAATAAAGAGGGGGACTTTGCCATTTTTAATGTAAGTGCGGAGAACAGCCTCAAGCATCACAG
>JABHWX010000048.1 GCA_018657585.1 Phycisphaerae bacterium | reverse complement strand
TAGTCGTTCCTGGCGGAGCCACTGGCAAAACCTGAACACGCTCTACCGTTATCCGGCAGACATCCGAAAAGTGATCTACACCACCAACGCCATTGAGTCGCTCAACAGCGTCATTCGCAAAGCGACGAAAAAGCGAAAGTTGTTCCCAACTGACGATGCTGCCAAGAAAGTCATCTACCTGGCCATCAGAGAAGCGTCGAAGAAATGGACGATGCCGATCAGGAATTGGAAGCCAGCGCTGAACCGGTTTATGATCCTGTTCGAAGAACGACTGACAGATTATGTTTAACCCTGGCAGTTACACAGAAATATTTACAGGGTCTGCAGTAGGAATTTACCTACTGCTCACACCAACTTCCCTACCTCGCGTTTAAGTCCTACTGCACATTCATCGCTCTGTTCTTAATCTCAATCAACACCTCCTCGCACAACTGCTGACTTGCCTCACAGTCGCGCCTATAAGCCGCGTTGTCGCTGTGTGCCAAATCACGCTCTTCGTAGAACTGCTCGTATGCCACGTGGCTGCCAACAAGTTCGCCATATAGCCTTAGTAAGGCGTCATTGCTTATGTCTTGTTGTCTGTGCTTTCTCACAAACAAGTAACTTCTATCCTTTCCCAAATATTCAACAGCAAACCTACTTTTGCTGAGTGTGTTGTCTCTCTGTCTTAAGTGCTCAAATACTTTGTCTACAATCATTATGTTTCTCTCCAATGTTCGAATACTGATAAATACACAATGTGTTAGACAATAGAGACCCTACTGTCATTGAAGACAGTAAGTGTGTGCTGACACTCAGTGTTGCTTGATAGTGTGAAGGGAGCAATCGCTTTGCGTTTTTGCTCCAATCAAGTCGCCATAATGTCAGTGTAGTTATGTGTGCCGTAGTTAGTGCCTACAGTAATGCCGTAATGTTTGTGCCGTAATGTTTGTGCCGTAATGCTATGCCGTGTGCGCCTTAGTTTTGCCTTTTGTGTTGCTGATAACTGTTATCGCTTAGTTCCTTTCTGAATGCCTTAATGCCGCTTTTGATTTCTTTGTTGCAGTAACTAATCAGCCCTCCAACGCCGCCGTCCTTTGCAGTTATGCGTTTCCACTTGATGTCGTCGCTACCGCAGATGTCTGCCCATAGTTGATTAAATTGTTTTTGGAATTGTGCCTTTGTTAAGTGCTTTGGCTTTTGAATGAGCAGATGGCAGTGACGTTGGTTGTAACTCACACTGAGAGCACTTTTGCCTTCTTCAACAAAAACGGCTTTGTACAGTCTGCGTCCTCGTCCACACGTCTTTCTGTCCAAGACATTACGGAAATGCTTGATGTGATACTCGGCAACTTGTTGCTTTGACTTTGACAAGTGAGCAGTGATGAAGTAATCAACATGCCTACAGTCATCGCCTTTGCTGAAGAACGAAACGCACTCGTCGAACGCATTCGTCTCTTTAAGTTGCTCGCACCATTCTGCTAAATCAATAAGTTCACTCATAAAACTTATTTATCTTTTGTGCTTACATCAGTAAGCAAAAAGCAGAATTTTCGGTAGGTTAGATATCTACTGCTGAGGCAGCCAAACTGCCCACGTGCTCAGCACTATCACTTTGCTGTTCGTTGTAACTGTTCTGTAAGTCTACGAGGGCTTGCTGTTTGGCTATCTCTGCCATCTCAGCACTGTTCATCACTTCATCAGTTGCTTGTAGCAATCGCGTGTGTGCGTCTTCATCCATTTGCTTTTTGATTTCTTTCAGAAAGTTAAAAGCTTCAGCACACGTGCCGCCGCTTCTCAGCATCTCGCTATCAATGGCATTCCAATCACCATTAAAACTTATGTACTTGTCACATGCTCTGCTCAATCTACGAACCACTGTTTGGTTCTCGCACGTGAGTTTAAGCCAACTCCACTCAGCCGCAGTTAGCGGCTGTTTGAACATTGCTTTGGACTTCAATCCAGCAATGCGTTCAGCAATGGACATGATGCTGACGAACTGAACTCCCTCATATACCTCGTGTAATCTCATTCTTTCTCTTACCGACACATAGTTTTCGTGTCGCGTGTTTTGCTTCACAAATCGCCTTTGAGCATATTTTCAGCCGAAATTCTGCGTTGTGCTGCGCTCACGTGCTTTTGTGAGTAGCCCTACTTCTTGCAAAAGTAAGCACACAGTTATTTATCAGAATAAATGTGTGCTTCTTTGTAAAAGCACACGTTTCTGCGTGTACCTCCCATAAACACTGACATTTGAGGCTAGGTGTCTTTTCGGTAGGAATTTGAAAAGTTTGAAAACACACTGTTAGCAACACAAAACAACACATTTGCTGTGATGACGAGAGAGCAACACGAAGAATTTTTGAAAAAGTTACTGCTAGTGAGCGAAGTCAGAGTGGGTGTGAAATGGAGCAACGACTATGAAGCAAGCGAAGGTACTGAACGAGACAGAGATAAAGAAGCTTATGAAGGTGTGCGAACTGACGAGATACGCAGAACGCAACAGACTGATCGTTAGCCTAAGTGTGCTTAGTGGTATGCGAGCGTGTGAGATTGCCAACTTGCGTATCAACAACGTACTCAGCGACACAAACGCGGTTTTGGACTTGATTGTGTTGGATAAGGAGCAAACAAAGGGCAATAGACGGCAGACTGTCGTAGTCAGTACAGCGCTCAAAAAGGCTATTCAGCGCTACATATCCACAAATCCACAGCTGCTTAGCCAAGACAAAGGGAGATTTTTG
>JABHWX010000047.1 GCA_018657585.1 Phycisphaerae bacterium | reverse complement strand
TTTGGATTTCCGAATATCGTGCACACTTTCTATAGAATGTGAATATCTTGAAAACAGCAATTTCCATAGGCAATTTTGATGCGGTCCATAAAGGGCACCAAGCGCTCGTCCAAGCCGCTCGGGATTCTGTTGGATTTGATGGGCGTGTTGAGATGTTGAGTTTTGACCCATTGCCGGTCACGGTTTTGCGACCAGACATTCACGTTGATCGAATAACGACGTTCGAACAGCGAGAAGCGCTCCTTCTTGATGCTGGAGCAGATGAAGTGCATCGGATTGTGTCCACAAAAGAGCTGCTAGAAATGCAACCAGATGAATTTTTGCAAGAAATAGTACAAAAGTATGCTCCTGTATCAATAGTTGAAGGTGCAGGATTTCGTTTTGGAAAAGATCGTATGGGGAATATAGATACCTTGAAGTCTTGTGGCAATGATCTTGGTTTTTCATGTATAGAGGTGGATGGGCTTGAAGTTGAATTGCATGATTCAACAAATGTCAGGGCAAGCAGTTCGATTGTGAGAACTTTGCTTCAAGAGGGAAGAGTTCTTGATGTTCAGAGAATCCTCGGGCGTGCGTATTCACTTACAGGGGAAGTGATCCAAGGGGACCATCGTGGTAGAAAGATAGGTTTTCCAACCGCGAATCTGGGTAAAGTACAAACTATGCTCCCCAAAGATGGTATCTACGCAGGTACTGTAGAAGTGGATAGCAAACTGTTTATTGCTGCAATTAGTATTGGGACAAAACCTACATTTGGAGAACATAATCGCGTTTGTGAAGTGCATATCATTGGCTTTGATGGGGAGATAGGCAATTACAATTGGCAGTTGCGTGTTACCATATCCCACTGGATTCGAGAACAACTTGTATTTGACTCCGTTGAAGCATTAACAATTGCTATTCAACGCGATATTCAAAAAGCAATTACATTGATAGAAAGCAATTTATGACTTCACAAACTGGCGTATACGAATCAACAGCAAGCTATACACTCCTTGCTGAACGCATAACAAATTCAAACCGAATTGTCATTACTACGCACAGGAAGCCAGATGGAGATGCAATTGGATCCGTAGTAGGTCTTGCACGAGGACTGGCTAGTATTGGAAAGGAAGTAGAGAGCCTTTTTATTGGCCCCATTGAACATGGGCTTCAGCTTGCTATAGGTGATACGGAATATCGTTTGCTTGAAGAACATGGCGAACCGACTGTAGAACCCGATCTCATTATTGTTGCAGATACTGGTGCGTGGTCTCAACTTGAGGCACTTGAACCCTGGCTTCGCAAACGCAAAGATAAGGTAATTGGATTAGACCACCATGCGAATGGTGACGAAGTTGCGGGTGATCGAGTTGTTGATGTTTCGGCTGCCGCGTGTACACAAGTAGTAATGGCACTGTTTGAAGAGATGGGTATCGGTTTGGGTAGTGGGCGAAACTCAATAGCTGAGGCTTTATTCATTGGTCTTGGAACGGATACAGGCTGGTTCCGTTTTTCAAATGCAGACGCTCGTTGTTTTGCTGACGCTTCTCGATTGCTTGAACAGGGAATCGACCGCTACCAACTGTATCGGTTGCTTGAAGAAACAGCCCGTCCAGCGAGAATAGAACTTTTGCAACGGATGTTGGCATCTGTTGAATATGTTGGTCCGGTTGCAGTTATGGAATTGCGCTCTGCAGATTTTCAAGAAACAAATGGATCAAGCACAGATATCATTGGACTCGTCAACACACCTCTAGTTTTAGAGAATATTCAAGCAGCGATATTACTTACCGATAGCGACCCAAGTGTGACTAAAATTAGTTTTCGTTCAAAGCCAGCTTTGCCAAGCAATCCAGATTCGCTTATAAATGTAAATGAATTGGCAAGTAATTTTGAGGGCGGTGGGCACATTCATGCAGCAGGGGCGCGTGTATTTTTGCCCTTAGAAGACGTAAAAGCGCGACTTGTTGATTTAATACAGTCGTAATTGAGCCTCCTAGCGTACAATTTAAGTCGAAGCATCAATGAAGAACATTCACCACATTGTGAACCGAGCTCGTTTGAGATTGCAACTCAATGCAATGCTCGACAAGAGTGCATCAAGTTTTCTTGCCCTTGCGATATTTTTGGTATTGCTCTGCATCGGGGATAGAATTGGTCAGTCGCAATTTGTACCGTGGGATGTTGTCTGGATATTATCTGGTTTCGTCATCGGAGCAGTGCTAATTGCAAATTGGTGCAGAGCTGCGGTTTCTCAAATCGAAGCGGCGTCAGAAATTGATAGTAGGCTTCAACTTCGTGACAGAGTATCTTCTGCCTTAACAAGCGAGCATGCAGGAACTCCGTATGCAAATGCAGTTATTCAGGATGCGACTGCAATCGTAGAAACGAAAAAAGTTGCTTCCTCGATTCCATCTACATTTCCTATAACGTTTCCTCGAAGGTATATGTCAGTATTTTTTGCTGCAGTTGTTTTTGCAGGGGTTTTTTTGACGGGGCAGTGGATGTGGATTGGCGGTTCGGAGAATGTTCCTTTGTCAAATCAAGTTGCAACTAATGAAAGTATTGAAGCATCCATTGATGTTGTGTTGGAAAAGTTGCAGAACGATGATTTGCTCAGTCAATCTCTTGAGGAAGAACTTAATAAACTTGCTTCTACTGGAGTAGATGAGACTATAGATTCTGAAACGTTTCGAAGAGAGGCTCTCAAGAATATAACTGATGTGCAAAAACGACTAGACGATCTTATGCAAGATGAAGATTCACTTGCATTTGAAGAAATGCAACGCAGAATGCAAGCGTTGGAGATGCCAAAACTCTCAAACATGCAACCTATGGTTGCAGATATGAAAAATGGAAAGTTTGATGAGGCAAAACAAGAGTTTAAAAAACTGCAAGAGCAACTTGAGTCAGATGATTTAAGCGAAGAAGAAAAAGAACAACTCAAAAAGGCACTTGAAGATCTTGCAGAACAATTGCGAAAATTGTCAGAGTCAAGCGATGCACTTTCCTCAGCGTTAGCGTCTGCTGGAATGAATAGTAATTTTTCAGATAACCTTGATGCTGCTGCTAAGGCTGTACAGAATGCAAAAGATTTAACAGAAGAGCAAAAGAAGAAACTTCTTGAGATGATTAAGTCGCAACAGCAAGCATCTAAGATGTGCCAGAATATGAGCAAGAGTTGCAAATCGTGTGCCAATGGAAAACCAAGTGATGGCATGGAAAATGAACTTGCAAAATTAAACGCTATGAAGATGTTTAAAACAGAAGCGGAGATGGCCAAGAATGCTTGTCAAAATGCAGCACAAGGAATGTGTACTGGTAGCGGCAGTGGCAAAGAAGGAACTGGCGGTTCAGGGGAGGGCAACGGTGGGCAGAACCCATTGCAGGAAACAGAGACAACGTCTATTGCTCAAAAGTCTCCGGTTCAGACCTTAGAAGGCACGATAATTGCTCGACAACTATTCGAGGGCGGTTTATTAACAACAAGAGAATCAACTGCAACCGTTCGAGAAACAGTGCTTGCACAAAAACGAGATTCCGAACAGGCGATTGTTGACGAAGAAGTACCACGCCGTTATCACGATTTGTTACGTCATTACTTCGGTCAACTCGAAGAACTCACTGAACCGTCTGATGAAGATGATGCTGAAGACAGCGAGTAGAGCAATTGCAATCTGTTTCTTGGCATGCAATGTAATTGCGTGCAATTCGAACGACTCAAATAATACTCTGGTCGTCTATGTTTCTGCTGACGATAAAATTGCTCGTGAGGTTTTTAACGCGTACACTGAAAAAACAGGGGTTGCTGTTGAGTGGGTTGGTGATACAGAATTAACAAAGACAACCGCACTTGTGCAACGGTTGAAGCGAGAAAAAAATAATCCAATCGCGGACGTCTTTTGGTCTTCTGAGGTGCTTGGAACAATTCAGCTTGCAGATGATGGAGTTCTTGCAGATTGCAAACAAGAAAGTCTAAAGGAGTGGCCAAAGAATTACCGTGACGAAGAATATCGGTGGTTTGGTTTTTCTCCTCGTGCTCGAGTGATAGCCTACGATCCAGAAAAGATTGCAAAAGAGGAACTCCCACTTTATTGGTGGGAGTATGGTGAAGCAGTAATGGCTGACCCTCGCTTTGGAACCACTCTGACACATGTTTCAGTTATGGCAGAATATCCCAGTGAGGCGGAGGCGCTTTTTGTTTCAATGGAGAAACGTCCTCTCCTTGGCGGCAATTCAGCAACCGTACAAGCAGTTGTGGATGGTTCTGCAAGGTACGGTATGACAGATTCTGACGATGTGCATGCAGCAATTGCTCGTGGGGATTCTATTGCGATGCATTTTCCGCGGCACCATGCCGGTTCCGGTGGAGGCACTTTGCTTATCCCCAACACTGTTGCAATTGTGAAACATTGCGACCACCCACAACTTGCAGAAGATTTCGTTATTTTTTTGTTAAGTGACGAAGTTGCGACCCTACTCGCAAAATCCACATCGCACAATATTCCAATTCAGCCAACTGTTCAGGCGATGTTCCCAGAGCTTATTGTAGAAGACCCTTTACAAGTGAATTTTGGTACAGCGGCATCATCAAGTGAACGTCAAGTTTCCTCCGTAATGGAAATGCTATCGCAGTGAACATACACAGTTTGCTATTGATAAGATTGGCTGCAATTCCTCTTGCACTCATTCTCATTGTCTTTCCAGCGATTGCTTTGTTATTCATACCAACTGTGAGTGAATCTTCTTTTCCATATAGTTCGGTTGGTGTATTGCTTCGGACATTTTATTGGTCCGTTGGCGTTGCTGTCGTTGCTACTACGATTGGATGGCCATTAGGGGTTAGAATCGCAACCTTCCGCCCACAAACATATTTTGTTTTTGTTTTAGTGTTGCTTATGTCTCTTTCAATTCCAGCGTACGCTGTTTATTACGCGTGGTGGCAGGCGTGGCCAGCAGGTTCATGGTTACATAATTATATTGTGGAACATGAATTACTATCATTCACCACCAAGTCGTGCGCCTTTGTTGCGCTAGTGGGTTGGTCATGGCCAATCCCCTCGCTTATTTCCGCGATGAATAATAGAAGCGTAAATATATTGCAATCATTGCACGTTTTAGATGGCGCGAGTATGCTCCAGCGTTTCGTGCATCGGGTTCGGGTTGAACGTAGAAGTCTTGTTTTAGCGATTTTGTTGGTGGCTTCTATTACTACAGGTAACACAACTTGCTTTGACTTAGCACAAATTCACACTGTTGGAAACGAATTGCGGGCAGTTGTTGCAGGAGGTGGTAGCATTTTGAATGCTCCATGGCTCTCTTTTGCTGGAGTTGCTGTTGCAATAGTTGCTGCTTTAATTTTGTTTCAAGGCAAAATGTACAAGCAAAAACAATCGGCGGTTTTCAATCGATCATCAAAGCCAGTTTTGATATTGTGGTTTATGTTTACTTGTCTACCATTGTTGGTAGGTGCTCTGTTTTCAATTCGCAATGATGGCTTGCAACTTTGGAAACAGTATGGAGGCGATTTATTTGTTAGTACCGAAATTGGGGTCTCCACATCGTTGCTAGTCTGTTTAATCGCATTTGTTTCTGCATCTCTCTATATTTCACAATCACCCAAAATAAAAATCTTTGCGAATATATTTACTATTTCGTGGATATTTACAGCGTTTTTGCCAGCAAGTATTGTGTCTTTTGCAGTTGGCAACTTGTGGAACCAACTCGATGTTGATGCTGTACAACGTACACCTGTAATACTTATATTTGCACAAACTGCGAGAATAGGTTTTGTTGGTGCACTTGCTGGCAGATGGGTAACATGTTGCCCACAAACAGTGACATTACAACAGTTGAATCCGGTGCCTTCTGTTCCACTTTTTGTGCAAGCGTTACGCTCGAGGCTCGTACAGGCGATGTGTGTTGTCTTTGCAATTTCAATCGCTATGTCATTTGCTGAAGTTTCACTAACTACGCAACTCGCTCCGCCTTCTACCAACCAACCCATTGCAGTCGCCTTACTTAATGCAATGCATTATCAACGACCGCAGATTGTGACATCTGCGATTTTAGTTATGTTGGTGATTGCGTCTGTTGGTGCTTTGTCCATTCTCATTTTGCAAAAGAAACATTTTTTTGTGGTTGTTGCAGGTTGTTTTCTAATCTCATGTTCATCTAATGAGGATGCCCCAAAGTCGCAAGCAACTTCGGTTGGTAGTGCGGGATATTCAGATGGTCATTTCATTACACCAAGAGCAATTGATGGTAATAAAGATTTTGTTGCAGTTATTGATAAATCTGGACGTCTGCAACGGTTCAATCATAAAGGAAAATTTATTTCATCGTGGAATTTAGAATTATCTGGTACAGGTTTTCCAACTGGCGTGTCCTATGACAATGAGGGGAATTTATGGATTGCGGATACTCATCAAAATCGAATCCTTGTCTTGGATGAACATGGAGATGAGTTATTGTCATTCGGAGAATATGGCGTAGATGAAGGCCAATTTTTATATCCAACTGACATAGCATTTGGCAATGATGGCGAAGTGTATGTTTCTGAATATGGAGGAAACGATCGAATCACGGTGTTTGACAAGCAAGGCGAATTCATCCGCGTTATCGGAAAGCATGGCACAGGAGAAAACGAGTTCCGCAGACCGCAGTCAATAGCTATTGATGACAAAGGAGATTTATTTGTGGCGGATTCTGGGAACCACAGAATCGTTGTTATGCACCCTAGCGGGGAAGTAATCCGCATTATTTCAAGTGTTGGTCGTGGCGAATCAGAACTGTTGTATCCGTATGGGATTTTATTTGATACGCCAGATACATTCATTGTCTGTGAATTTGGCAATAATAGATTGCAACGATTTTCAAGGCAGGGTGAGCCTCTTGGAACGTGGGGAAACGCAGGTGACGGCATTGGAGACCTGAGAACTCCATGGGGAATTGCATTAACCAAAGATGGTTTTGTAGTTGCAGACACTGGAAACAACCGGCTACAACTTTCGCCTTGTATTATGATGACCAAGTAATGGATTTACCAATTCAGTTCGATAGACCAGGATGGCTCGTATTACTCGTGCTTCTTGTCCCAGTAATTGTTTTTGCTTGGAGAGGATTGACACGGAAGGGAGCAAGAGGGCGTGCGATTGCCTCGACAGTGAGCCGTTGCATGATTGTTATTCTGTTAGCAGTGGCAATTGCAAGACCTGTTTGGAATGAAACTGGCAAAGGTGTAACGGTTATTGCACTTCTCGATCGTAGCCAATCAGTTCCGAAACAAATCCAAAACCAAGTTGTTAAAACGCTTAAGGATTGGACATCAGCAGAACGTCGTGGCCCAGATGATCGTCTTGCGGTAATTAGTTTTGGCAAGCAAGTTGCGATTGGGTCAATGCCTGATCACCTGACGGTATTTGAACCAGCGTCGAATGAACCTGATTCAAGTGCAACAAATATCTCTAAGGGTGTACAGATGGCTGTTGCGTTATTGCCAAAAGATACTGCATCAAGAATTCTCGTTGTATCAGATGGGAACGAAACAGAGGGCCAAGTTCTTTCTGTTGCAGCCCAAGCTAAAGCGAGTGGAATTCCAATTGACGTTCTTCCCCTTTTGTACGATCATAAAAATGAGGTCATGATTGAAAAAGTGATTGCGCCATCGCAGGCTAGAAACGGACAATCGGTTCCTGTGCGAGTTATTGTTAGAAGTGTGGGGGAATCCAGCGGTGTATTGCATCTTTTACAAAATGGAATTGAACTAGATATATCCCCCAATCTTGTAGGTAGTGGTGCTCCAATGTCGCTACACGCAGGTGTCAATGCAATTATGTTTGATATTCCAATTCAGAAAGGTGGCCCCCAGAAATTTGAAGCGATGTGGGTGCCTACTTCGGGTACAGATACAATCAGTTCCAACAATACGGGCGTAGCAGTTACATTTGTTTCTCAGGGAGGGTCTGTGTTACTTGTGACACAGAACCAACAAAATGTAAACCATTTTGTGAGTATTTTGAGAAGTGCAGGTTTGTCAATCGAAGTTCGTTCCCCTGAGGGTATGCCAAGAGATAGCATTGAGTATTCGTCGTTTGACGCAGTTATTCTTGAAGATATTCCGCGTTGGAAGCTTGACGATTTGCAAGAAAAATTCTTATTCTCATTTGTACATGATCTTGGAGGTGGCTTGATTTGCACTGGAGGACCGAATGCTTTCGGAGCAGGTGGTTGGATTGGTTCGCAAATCGAACAAGCAATGCCAATTAAGTGCGAACCGCCGCAGTCGAGACAATTGCCAAGAGGCGCCCTTGCTCTGATTATGCACTCTTGCGAAATGCCAGAAGGTAATTACTGGGGGAAGAGAATGGATGAAGCAGCTGTTGATTCGTTGAATGCACTCGATTACGTTGGCATTATTGAGTACGATTGGAATGGCGGTCCATTAACAGTGAACAACGCAGGCTGGACACTTCCGATGCAACTTGCAGGCGATAAAACAGAGGCGATGAATGCCATCAACAGTTTAGTCTACGGAGACATGCAAGATTTTGGTTCTCCAATGTCCGTTGCTCTTCAAGGGCTCAAAGAACTTGATGCTCCGCAGAGGCACGTTGTTATTATTAGCGACGGAGACCCTATTGGTCCTTCGCAAGAACTTCTAGGTAAATATCAAATCGAGGGTGTTACAGTTTCAACCGTTATGGTTGGCGGACATGGCTCTGCAACGGATATGCAAAAGATGAAAGGCATTGCAACCGTAACTGGTGGTCGTTTTTATATGGTGGATGATCCAACCACATTGCCAAGTATTTTTATCAAAGAAGCGCAACTTAATTCTCGTTCCCTCATTCAAGAGGGTGATGAGTGGGATGTATCTCTGCGTTCAAGTATGACTGGACCAGTGCAATCAATTCGAGCGGTTCCACAAGTAGGTGGATATGTTGTCGCAGGAACGAAAGGTGGGTTTGCACAAACACCTTGGGTGATTGCAGTGAGCGATGGTGACGATCCCCTCTTTGCTTGGTGGCACTTTGGGCTTGGTAAATCGATAGCATTTACAAGTGACCTTGGGAACAGATGGGCTACGCAATGGCCAAGTTGGTCTGGTTTTCCTGAATTTTGGGAAGGGTGTGTGAGGTGGTCTATGCGCGGGGCAACCCCTCCAAATATGTCGATTACATCTCGAGTAGAGGGCGATCGTGCAATTGTAAATCTAGAAGCTGTTGATGAGAACAATGCGTTGTTAAACTTCATGCAGTCAAAAGCAGTAGTGGTAAGCCCGAGTGGTGAAGCTACTCAGGTTACATTGCAACAGACTGGTCCGGGGGAATACAGAACAGAATTTGATGTTTCTGAAACTGGCGCTTGGCTTGTTAACGTTGCGTTTCTAGATTCAAATGGCAATGCTACTGGAAGAATCCCCACTGCAGTTACTGTCCCGTATCCAAAAGAGTTTGCAGTAACTATGCACAATGCTTCACTGCTCCATCAACTTGCTTTGCAAACAGGGGGAAGAGTTTTATCAATGGAGGATGTTGAATTTGTAGATTTATTCGATTCTTCAACAATTCGACAACCTGTAAGTCCAAAGTCAATGTGGGATTTGCTGGCGGTTATTGCAGCAGGTATGCTTGTTCTAGATGTTGCAATCCGCCGTTTGTGGATTGACAAGAAAAGCATGCAATCAATGATTGCTCCTGTAGGAAAGGTCTCAGCAAACTCCGTTGAAGCATTACGAAAAGTTCATCGTCCCATGAAAGAGGGACAGGTTCACAGTGAAGTTCCTGAATCGATCGAGATGACAAGCGCTCCTTCCTCAAAGAAAAAAGAGGAACGAAGAGAAGTAGAAGGCCGAGACGATAATTTAAGTCAATTACTGAAGAACAAACGCAATCGAAACAACCCAAAAGATGAGCAAGAGTAATGGTGTATTCTGCAAAAGACATTCCAAGCGAAGTGCAGTCCGCAAAAGATGTTCAACTTGGTTGCAAAATACTTCGAAATGGCTTCTTGGCTATGCGTGAGGAAATCGGCAAAATTGTGGTTGGGCAACAGCGGATAGTTGACCTGGTTCTTCTGTCAATTTTTGCAAACGGTCACGTTCTACTTGAGGGTCCGCCAGGTCTCGGTAAAACATTGCTTGTTCGAACCCTCGGTGAAGTTCTTCAGATGACTACAGGCCGAATTCAATGTACCGCGGATTTAATGCCAGCAGATATTGTTGGTACAACGATTGTGGACCAAGTTGAAAATACTGGCGAACGTCAATTTACATTTAGAAAAGGCCCCGTATTTCATAATATATTGTTGGCAGATGAAATCAATCGCGCTACACCTAAATGCCAATCTGCGTTGCTTGAGGCAATGCAGGAACGTTCAGTTTCGATTGACGGAACTACGCATGAGTTGCCAAAACCTTTCTTTGTTCTTGCGACACAAAACCCAATTGAACAAGAGGGAACATATCCACTTCCTGAAGCACAACTTGATCGCTTCTTATTAAAGGTAAATGTTGGGTTGTCATCAAGAGAAGAACTGAATGAAATTGTTCGTCGCACGACTCGCGGCGCTCACGAAGTTGTAGAAGTTGTTGTGGATTTGCCGTTTATTTTAGACGCGCAGAAATTTGCCCGACAAATAGTTATTGCCCCACATATTCAAGACTTCATTACTCGCTTAGTGTTAGCGACACACCCCAAATCTGAATTTGCACCACAATGGATTGCCAAAGATATTGTTGTGGGTGCGAGCCCGAGAGCGGCACAGTCGATTGTTTCGTGCGCAAAAGTGGCTTCAATTATTGATGGAAGGTATGCAGTCTCGCATCGTGATATTCAAGCTGTTGCGGTTTCGGCTTTGCAGCATCGAATAGTTCGTACTTTTGAAGCGGAAACCGATGGTAGAACATCTGCAACAATAATTTCAAAACTACTAGATGCAGTTCCACAATATCTCGGGGGTATTAATCATGTCTAACTTTGGTGAAACCTTGCATGAACGGCCAACAAAAGTAGATGAACTTCTTGGTTCACATTTAATGTCATCGCTTGATAAATTAGATATAGTTGCGAGGAAGATATTTTCAGGTAAAACTCAGGGTGAACGGAGAAGCCGAAGGCGTGGGCAAAGCGTGGAATTTGCTGATTATAGGCAGTATTCGTCTGGAGACGACCTGCGATTTATTGATTGGAATGTATACGCTAGGCTTGATCGACTTTTTATGAAGATATTTTTGGAAGAGGAAGAGTTAACACTTGGAATAGCTATTGATATTAGCGCTTCGATGGAATATGGAAATCCAAACAAATTTGATTTTGCTCGTCGACTTGCAATGGCGTTGGGTTATATCGCGCTTAGCAGTCATAACAAAGTTTCATTGTTTGCATTCAACAGCAATGGCGTACAAAGGCTGTCAGGTTTGCGAGGAAAAAAAAGAACACGTGACTTGGGGCAATGGCTGTTAGATTTACTTCCAACTGGTGGAACAGACTTTATTGAAGCGTGCAAAGTTATTTCTACTTCTCGTCAGGGCAGGGGAGTTCTTGTAGTTTTGAGCGATTGTCTTGAAACTGAAGGGATTAAACAAGGGCTGTCATTCCTTGTTGGGGGTGGATGGGATGTTTTTGTGATTCAGTCTCTCTCCCCTGAAGAAGTAGCGCCTCTCGATTCTGGCCTTGAAGGAGACCTGCGATTAGAAGATGCAGAAACAGGCGAAGTTTGTGAGATTACAGCAACCGCGCCTTTGGTCGCAGCATACAAGCAACGCTTGCATCATTATTGCGAAGAGATACGAGAGCAATGCACTAGAGTTGGAGCAGGAAGTGTACGTGTATCAACAGACGTTGATATGGAGCAACTCCTTGTAGAGTACCTACGTGGGAGAGGTTTACTTCGATGACGTGGGTTACACCAAGTGCTGGACTTTTGCTCGCTGCAATTGCAGTTCCGATTTTGTTGCTGTTGTATTTTTTGCGATTGCGAAGGCAACCGCTACGTGTTGCATCAACTATGCTCTGGGAGCGAGCAGTAGAGGACCTTCATGCGAATTCACCTTTCCAAAGGTTACGACCAAGCACATTGTTGATTCTACAATTAATAGCATTACTACTTGTTGTACTTGCAATCATGCAGCCACAGATTGAAGGGACTGCTCCGAGTGATGGAAAACATGTTTTGTTAATTGATCGATCTGGATCAATGACTGCCGTTGGCAAAGACGGAGCGACTCGGCTTGAAGAAGCAAAAGAGAAAGCAATAGATTACGTTGATCAGTTGTATGGTGGGGGTCTTTTTTCAAGTAGTGGTGGCGAGACGATGATCATAGCTTTTTCTGATTATGCAGAAGTCATCACGCCTTTTACAGATTCAAAACAACAACTCATTTCTTCTATTCGTTCAATTGCACCAACGCATGGCAAGTCTCAAATTGGAGAGTCGCTTCAATTAGCAAGAGCCTATATGACTAATATAGATCCAGAAAACGAAGGAGTTTCTTCTAGCGATTCAGCACACCTAGAGTTGTTCAGCGATGGACTTATTGTGGATATTAATAAGCAAGTTCTTGCTCGTGGCGAAACGTTGTCGTATCAAATGGTTGGTTCATCTGAAGATACAAATATTGGAATTGCAACCATTGATGCAAAGAGACCATCTGAGTCTGTCGAAGAGGTGCAGGTCTTTCTTTCGTTGGTCAATACGAGTGATAATTCTGCTACGGTCGATATTGAGTTAAGTATCGATTCAATTCCTGTAGGTGTACAAGAAGTAATAATTCCCCCGCAACTCGATGGATTGCCTGGAAAAGCGAGTATGGTGTTCGTTCCTTTTTTGATGCCAAATTCGGGTGTAATTCAAGCGACGATTCTAGCAGATGACATTCTTGCAATTGACAACCGAGCGGCACTTGTCGTTCCACCTTCGAAAGAATTGCGTGTTATTTTGGTAGAGGACGGTGCGCCGATTCTTCAATCAGTGTTAGAGGGAATGCCGTTGCAAGAATTGAAAGTGGTTCATGAAACAACTCTTGAGAAAATGATTCAGGACGGTAAGACCGCAGAGTACGATGTTGTTGTTACGCGAGATATTACATTGGAAAATATGCCTAGAGGCAATTATTTTATGTTTGGCTCACCACCACCGGTTGAAGCGTTGCAATCATTCGTTTCGGGTGATGCTCAAGTTATGCTTGTTGCAGACGAAGAACATCCTTGCATGCGTTTTGTTCGGTACGAGGATATTGTTGTCACAGAAGGGTACGAGGTAGTATTTGATGGTTCTGTGCAAGTACTCCTCGAAGGAAGTAATTGGCCTGCGGTCATGAATTATCGCGGAAGTGGTACCCAATTGGTGTACGTTTCATTTGATCCGATGGATAGCAATTGGCCTTACTTAAGGAGCTTTCCTTTTTTTGTTTTTAATACTGTTGAATATTTAGGTCGAAGTGGTTCTCAGTTTACCTCTTCTGTCAAACTAGTCGGAGATTCAATATCCGAATTGGTTCAACTAGGTGATGTTGTTCAAATTATTGATCCAGAGGGAGTGTCTCATCCAGTATCTGTTGATAGTAATGGTGTTGCAGTTTGGGGACCTGTCCGGCTTGCGGGTGTTCATACTATGGAAATTGGTGATTCAAAAGAAGTTGCATATGCAATTAATGCATCCTCGCTAGAGTCTGAAGTAGCAAGTGTTGAAACAGTAACCTTTGGCACAAAAAAAGTACAGTCTGCGAAATCTGACGGCGCTTCTTACATCCAACTTTGGCCCTGGGCGCTAGGGGCTGTTCTTGCAGTTTTACTCGCTGAGTGGTGGGTGTATCAGAAAAAAGTTTCGCACCCATTAGTAAAAACTTGGACTCATACTGGCGGTAACTCTTGAACTATCAGAATACACGTGTGACAATTATGGGGCTTGGTAGGTTTGGGGGAGGGTTAGGTGTAACTAAATGGTTTCTTGAGCAAGGATCAGACGTGATTCTTACAGATCTTGCTACTCCAGAAGAGCTTGAAATACAGTTGCGTGAATTAGGGAGCCATGAAAAATTAACCCTAGTACTCGGTGAGCATCGCGAAGAAGATTTTGTGAATACTGATTTGGTGATTGCAAATCCAGCAGTTTCAAGACCATGGGATAACCCTTATTTGAAGCGTGCATGGGAAAACGATGTTCAAGTAACAACAGAAATCGAATTAGTTGTTGCTCGTCTGCCAAGAGAACAGATTATTGGTGTGACAGGGACATCAGGAAAATCTACTACTGTTTCAATGATTCATGCGGCAATTCTTGCGAGCGGAATTTGTTCGCACTTAGCGGGAAATATCGGCGGAAGCATATTGAACAATCTAGATAGTGTGGGAAAATCTGATGTAGTTATTTTAGAATTAAGTAGTGCAATGTTATGGTGGCTTCATAAAAATGATTGTTGGTCACCACATGTTGCAGTTCTTACCAATATTAAAGAAAATCATCTAGATTGGCATGGCTCTTTCGATGAGTACAGTCGTTGCAAAAGGTTTCTGTTTGAACACCAGACAGATCAGGATGTTGCACTTACACAAGATCCTAAAGCGAGTTTTGCAAATTTATCAGTACTTGGAAAGCATAATGAGTTAAATGCAGCTGTGGCATTCCTTGCTGCAATTGAAATGGGTGCCGATACATGCAGTGCTAGAAAAGCGATTCAGGAATTTTCGGGGTTGCCTCATCGTTTGCAGAAAGTATCAAATTGTTTTTACAATGATTCAAAATCTACCACTCCTCTTGCAACAAAGTTAGCGGTCGACTCTTTTGATGACCCGTCTAAAATTCATCTCATTGTTGGTGGGTATGATAAAAAGGTTGACTTGACTCTTCTTGCAGGGCAGTCATCAAGAGTTGCGAAGATGTACGCAATTGGCGAGACTGCGAGTGCAATTGTACAATTGTCTGGCGAGCAGGTTCAAGATTGTGTAACGCTTGAACGTGCTGTGGAGGTTGCAATGCAATCGATGGGGGATGGAGACACGTTAGTTCTTAGCCCTGGTTGTGCAAGTTGGGACCAGTTTGCAAATTACGAAAATCGTGGCGAATTATTTTGTTCGCTTATTAACAACGCATTGCACCAACAAGTTCGCTGAGTGCATTGCACCCTTGTAGTGTTGCCCACGTTTGTAATTTTCTTGCAACTTTAATTGGAATTCGTGGGTTAACGAATGAAGCAGTTCCGATTCCGATCGCACTTGCTCCAGCGAGTACAAACTCTGCCGCATCTTGCCAGGTCATGACGCCACCGGTACCAAAGATTGGAACGGAAGTGCTTTGTGTAACGTCTCGGTAAACTTCGTGCACTATTCTTACAGCAATTGGGTGAATAGCTCCGCCACTGAATCCCCCGATTCCTCTTGAGAGTACTGGTTCTTTTGTCTCAACGTTAATTGCAAGACCTGGAATAGTATTTATGAGTGTTAATGCATCTGCACCACAATCGACGGCAGTGGCTGCGTGTGGTCGAACATCGCCTGCTGCTGCTGAAAGTTTCACAATCATGCCCGAGTTTTGAAGTGCAGGGCGAATTTCTTGAAGTAGGGTTTGTAATTGTTTTGGGCAAGCGCCAAATTCCAAACCATCGGCGGTGTTTGGGCAGGAAACATTTATCTCTATCAGCTCAATTCCTTGCGCTTTGTCCATTGCGCTTGCAACGGCAACATACTCGTCAATAGTATGTCCTGCGACTGAACCAATAACAACGGTTGGAAGTGAGATGGCTTTTGGAGCTTGATTACTGATAAAAGAGTCTATTCCCTCGTTTGCTAAACCAATCGCATTCATCATTCCATAGTGATGGTCAACTATTCGAAAGGGTTCGTTGCCTTTGCGAGATTCTTTAGTAATTGATTTTGTGGTTATTGCGCCAATCGAATTGAGGTCAATTGCGTCCCCAATTTCACCCATCACTCCGCAAGTTCCGCCTGCTAGCACTACAGGATTCCTGAGCACCCTCTTTCCAAGTTGTACTTCCATGCTTGCCATGTGCCCATATTGTACCCCCATCTCTCTTTATGCCTAGCACGATGCCAGGCATAGGAAATTCGTGGGAGCGAAAAAAGGCAGGATCAAAAGTGACGGTACAATACGAAGATGACTGATTTGCAGGATAAAATCGAACGTTTTGAGAATATGGCAACAGCCGATCCATCTAATGATATGGCTCATTTTAGTTTGGGCTCAGCGTATCTTGATGCAAAAAGATATGCCGAGGCGGCAACTAGCTTTGAAGCTTGCGTGAAACTAAACCCAGATATGACGAGAGCGATGGAACTTTGTGGATCTGCTTTATTCCAGTTAGGCAGGGGCAAAGAGGCAGAAGATATTCTTGTGAAGGGATATGAACAAGCCGCATCCCGTGGTGAAATGCGTGTGAAGGATGGCATCTCCGCAATTATGAAGGCTGCAGGAATAGAAGTGCCCACTGTAGAATCTGAGTTGATTTCTTCAACAGGCAAGCCACTAG